>NZ_JAXQPR010000009.1:0-174678 GCF_046723295.1 Halomonas sp. A29 | reverse complement strand
GAGCTGCCGGGCTATGTGCAGCGCTACATGGATGGCGAGATCAAGATCGACGAGTTCATCACCCATGAGATGCCGTTCGAGAAGATCAACGAGGCCTTCGAGCTGCTGCACGAGGGCAAGAGCATCCGTACTGTACTTCAGTTTTGATATGCGCCGCTTCCAGTCATGCCCAAAGCCGCGCGAAAGGCCTGACGAGCGACCTGCCCGGCGCGAAGTCAGTCAACTCCCATACGGGCAGGGGACAAGGAGGCAACCATGAGCCTGATGGACATGATCCAGCGCTGGTTCGGCGGCAAGCCCGCCCCACCGCGTGCCGCGCCTGGCGGCAGCACGAGAACCACCCCGACACAGAGCACGCCACGTACGCCGCCGCCCGCGGCGAGCCCCTCGACAACAACGACACAGGGGAGTCAAGCCACCATGAGCCACCATAGCGTTCACATTCATCCCGCCGTCGACGACGGCGTCAAGCGCGGCAGCGACAGCTTCACCGGCGGCAAGCTCTATTGCCATTGCGACAGCAACCAGGTCGAGGTGACGGTCGACGCCCAGTGCGCCCACAACCACGTCTGCGGCTGCACCAAGTGCTGGAAGCCCGAAGGCGCCCTGTTCTCGATGGTGGCTGTGGTACCTCGCGACCAGCTCCGGGTCACCGCCAACGAGGAGAAGCTCGAAGTGGTCGATCCGGCCGCCGCCATCCAGCGCCACGCCTGCACGGGCTGCGGCGTGCACATGTACGGTCGCATCGAAAACACCGGTCATCCCTTCCATGGGCTGGATTTCATCCACACCGAGCTCTCCTACGACGATGGTTGGGCCGGCCCCGAGTTCGCCGCCTTCGTCTCGTCGATCATCGAGTCCGGCGCCGACCCTGACAACATGAGCAATGTGCGCTCACGGCTACAGGAGCTGGGCCTGCCACCCTACGACTGCCTCTCGCCACCGCTGATGGATGCCATCGCCACACATACCGCCAAGGCCAAGGGGGTGCTTTGATCGAACCGGAAAAACAAGCCGAAAAAAGCCCCGGACTCCTTATCAATCAATAAGGGGCCCGGGGCTTTTAGAGGTAGAGATCGACTCAAAGCGCGTTGAGATTACGGAACATCTTGCTCAAGCACTGATTGATGTAGATGACCTCGTCCTTGCGCAGCCCGCGGAAGGCCTTTTCCACCACCAGACCGGTGAGTTCCCTGGCCACGGCCAGCTTGGCCTCGCCGCCGTCGGTCAGCTCCACTTCCGTGACCCGGCCATCCTGGGGCGAGGGGGCGGTCTTGAGCAGCCCCGCCTCCTGCATCTTGTAGACGATCTTGGTGATGGTGGAGAGCTTGGCCACGGCATGGACGGCAATATCGGACATGCTCAGGCGGCCTTGCTCGTGCAGGATCATCAGTACCCGCCACTTGGAGGAGCTCAACCCATGGGGCTTGAGCAGCGTGTCCACGTCGGCACTGTACTTGGCGTTCAGCCGGGCCACCCAGTAGAACGGGAAGTCCTGGGCCCGATAGTCATCGGAAAGCGGGAAGAAGGAGGATGTCAGCTCGTCCTTGTCGACCATAGGGTGGGCACTCCAGGGCGATAAAATAGTGGAATATTCTAACATGTGCCCACCCTAACGACAGCCGCGACCTTTGATGCCGAGCAGGGATTCGCTCACCACTCACTCCAGCCGCCGTGTCTCGGACGGATACTCCCCAAACAGCTTGTGGTAGCTGGCCGAGAAATGGCTCAGATGGCGAAACCCCATCTCATAGGCCGCGTCCCCCACCGTACATTCGCAAGCGGACGTGCTTGCCAGCCTCCTGCGCACCGCATTGAGCCGAATGCTGCGCAGGAACTCCACCGGGCGAATGCCCACCACCCGCTGAAAGCTGTTCTGCAGCGTTCGGCGACTCACCCGCAAGCGCTCGCAAAGATCGAGCACGCTGAGCGGACTGTCCGGGTCGGCCAGGGCAAGCTCCTGACTGCGTTTGACGATGTACGAACTCACGGCCAGCTCACTGCGTTTCGTCTCGATATGCGCCTGCAGAAGATCGAGCTGCACGGCCATCAAGGCATCCTCGATGTCCTTCTCGATGACGGATGTCTCGTGCTCCCCCGGTCGGATGAAGCCATCGAAATGTTGACACACCTGGGCCTTGATCTCCTTCAGCAGCCGCATCGGCACGTTGATGCCCGGCATGGAGAGCAGCTGTGAAAACTGGGTTGAGCCCAGCTCGATCTCCGCCAAACGGGTGAAGCGCTCAAGATCGACGCTCAACGACATGAACGCCATCCCTTCCGGGGCGTGCAGCAGGAACTCTTCGCCATCGCGCAGCAGCAAAACGCTGTTGGAACTTACCTTGCAGCCTTGAATGATGGGCGGCCTGCCCGTGGCAAAGGCCATGCAGAAGCGCTGCCTGGGCGCGTGCCCATGCTGGACGACACGCTTGTCGAGCACCTCGTGAAAGACCTGGAAACGCTCGCCCGAGACCTGGAAAAGCTCGCTCGAAAGGCGACCGGCGCCAAGCTGGTCATACACCTGCTGCCAGCCCTGTATCGCAGCCGCATGCTGCTGAGGGTCATGGAAGGAACGAACTTCGTAGCGCATACCCGCCCCCCATGAAAAACGCGTCATTTGAAACTCGGCAGCATGATTCCGCTTGCGGCACCGGCCGCCCACGATAGAACCAGCGAATAGAGCTATCGGAGCAGAGCTATCAGAATAGAGCCATCAGAAGAACGCCGCCAAGACGAGCTGGGCGTATACGTTGGTGCCGTTGCCGCCCACCTGGGTGCCACCCTCGGTCTCGTCTCTGCTGGGTTTGTACAGGCCCAGCAGAGGGCTGATGACGACGTTGTCGGTCACGGCCCACTCAAGGTACAGATCCAGCTCCCGGCCATCCAGGTTCAGCGTATCGCGGCCCTTCAGGGTACTGAAGTCGAAGAACAGCGCCCCCAGAGCGAGGTTCTCCCTGGGGCTGGCCCTCAAGGCGAGATGGTGGACGTCGTTGTTGCGCGCAAAAGGCCCCGCATAGTTGGCCGCCACTTCGCCCTGGAACCAGGTGCCCAGCTCGGGGCTGCTCAGACCGGTGAACAGCGAGTCCCACTCCTCCGAATAGCGGGTATAGCGGTAGGTCAGGCTGGGCGACCAGGGAACATCCGCGAAGGTGTAGCCGGCCTCGGCGTACCAGGCGGTTTCCGAGCCGGCATCCTTGTTCTGCCAGGCGTATTCGAAGGCGAAATTGGCGTTCTCGATGCCGGCGTCGCCTTCCCCCCGCAGGCTGTAGACGTTCATGCCGTCACGCTGCGCGAGGAAATCGTCGGCCCACTCACGATTGACGTCGAGACCGCGCACCCAGGTCAGCCCGACGAGGCCCGCATCGCCGGCATAGTCGAGGGTAGCGGCGGCCAGCTCGGTCTCAGCCTGGGCCAGGTTGTCGGACTTGAGCCAGGCGGCCGTCCCGTGCAGGCCCTGCTCCCCGCCGAGGCGCAGCACTGCGGTGCGATCGAAGGCGTGCCGGGCCGCCAGGTAATAGGCGCCACCGCGGTCCAGGGCGCCGTCAGCCGGGCCCCGGCCCAGGTTCAACCCATCGTCGTTGACGATGAAGCCCCTGCCGAGCTGGACGACCTGCCGGCCCAGCGAGACATCCAGCCCGTCCGTACCGAGGGCGGGAAAGAGATCCGCGGAGCGCCATCCCAGGTAGGCGTCCTCGAGGGTGGTGCTGCGTTCCGTGCCCACGCTGTTGCCGCCGGCATCGCCATCCCCCCAGGTGGCGGAGCTGACCCAGTTGAGACCGCCATACAGGGTACCGGCACCGCCCATTCCCTGATGGCCGCTGAAGCCGTACTTGACGAAGCCCTCGCGCCAGCTTGAGCCATCCTCCCTGCCGTCGTAGTTCTTGCGGCTGTTCATCCAGCCGTGCACGGCCAGCAGATCGACGTTCAATGCCCCGTCGGTACTCGTCGCCAGCTCGTAGGCCTGGGCCTGACCTGTCTGCCCAAGGGTAACCGTCAGCGCCAGGACCCCACCGGCAACCCAAGTCGTCTTATGAGAGTTCATGTTCGTACCTTGATGGTCTTGTTGTTATCGGCTCGCTCGATGAATGAGCCGCGAGCCGTTCGGGTCGAGCGCGCCCCTCCTCCCTCGGGAACGACACGCGCTCGTTCACCGCCTCTAGCCCTGCCGCGACAGGGCCACCTCCAGCGCCTGAACAATCATGCCGGCCTCATCGGTGGTCAGGGTCAAGGGCGGCGAGAGGATGATCTTGCTGCCGACCGGGCGCACCAGCACCCCCTCCTTGCGCGCTTCCTCGGCGATGCGGGCCGCCTGCCCCTCGGTGGGATCGATCGGCTGCCGGGTGCGCTTGTCGACCACCAGGTCGAGCGCGACCATCAGGCCCTTGCCACGCACTTCGCCGACCACGTCGAAGCGCTCGCTCAGCGGCTGCAGCTGTTCGATCAGCCGCGCCCCCACCTTGGCGGCGTTGTCCGGCAGGGCCTCCCTCTCGACGATGTCCAGCACCGCCAGGGCCGCGGCGCAGGCGGTGGGATGGCCGCTGTAGGTGTAGCCATGCATGATGACGTTGCCGAACCCGGGCGCGTTCTCGATCGCCTCGACAATGCGCCGGTTGAACACCGTCGCGCCGAGGGGGATGTAACCAGCGGAGATTCCCTTGGCCAGGCAGAGAATGTCGGGCGCCACGCCCCAGCCCCGGCTGCCCAGCATGCAGCCGGTACGGCCGAACCCCGTCACTACTTCATCGGCGATCAGCAGGATCTCGTAGCGGTCACAGACCTCCCGCAGCTGCTGCCAATAGCCGTCCGGCGGCACGATCACGCCGCCGGCACCCTGCACCGGTTCGGCGATGAAGGCGGCAATGGTCTCGGGGCCGAGGAACTGGATCTGCTCCTCCAGTTGGCGAATGCAGTGAGCGGTCAGCTCTGCCGGATCGCGACAGTCCCAGGGGTTGCGGTAGAGCCAGGGGGTATCGAGGTGGTAGCAGCCCGGCAGCAGCTGACCATGGTTGTAGTGGTAGACGCCGTTGCCGCCCACCGAGGTGCCGCCCACGTGCACACCATGGTAGCCGTTGCACAGCGAGAGAAAGCGGGTGCGGCCGGGCTGGCCGGCGGCGATCCAGTACTGGCGCGCCATCTTCAGCGCCGTCTCGACCGCGTCGGAACCGCCCGAGTTGAACAGCACCCGCGTCATCTCCTCCTCGGCGAACATCGAAGTGAGCCGCTCGGCCAGGTCGAAGACCCGCGGATGCGCGATGCCGTCGAAGGTCTGGTAGTAGGCCAGCTCGTCGAGCTGCGCGGCGATGGCGGCCTTGACCTCCGGACGGTTGTGGCCGACGTTGACGTTCCACAGCCCACCGACGCCGTCGAGCATCCGGTTGCCATCGATATCGGTGATGTAGTTGCCGTCGGCCCGGGCGATCACCAGCCGTCGGGCCTGGTTACCCGGCGCCGAGGAGCTCATCGGATGCCAGAACTTCTTCTCTGCCGTCTTGTATTTCTCGTACATGGCTTGATCTCACTTGTTCTTTTGCACTGATTCGCTTGGGTGTCGATGCGGTACTTCCTCTCACCCCTCGACCGAAGGCTTACGAACGAACAGCAGCTGCGGGGTGGTGAATTCGAGCAGCCCCTCCAGGCCGAACTCGACGCCGAAGCCGGACATCTTGCAGCCGCCGAAGGGCGTGTTGGGTTGAATCTGGGCGTGGCAGTTGACCCAGGCCACGCCGCTCTCCAGCCGGCTGGCGATGGCCTGCGCCCGGGACTGGTCCTCGCCCCATACCGAACCGCCCAGGCCCATCTGTGACGCATTGGCACGCCGCAGGGCATCCTCGACGTCGCGATAGGCGATCAACGGCAGCACCGGGCCGAACTGCTCCTCGTCCACCAGCCGATGGCCATCGCTGACCCCGGTGACGATGGTGGGCGGATAGAAGTAGCCTGGGCGATCCAGGCGGGCGCCGCCGCACAGCACTTCCGCGCCCTGAGCCCGCGCATCGTCGACGAGCTCGCTCACCAGCTCGAGCTGGTCGAGGTTCTGGATCGGCCCGAAGGTCACGCCCTCCTCCAGGCCAGCGCCGACCACCTGCCGCTCGGCAATGGCCACCAGGGCCTCGGCAAACTCCTGGTACTGGGATTCGTGCACGTAGAGCCGCTTCAGCGCCGCACAGGTCTGGCCCATGTTGAGGAACGCCGCCTGGAAGATGTCTTCCACCACGGCGTCCACCGGCGTGCCCGGCAGCACGATGGCGGCATCGTTGCCCCCCAGCTCCAGGGTCAGGCGCTTGAGGTTGCCGGCTGCCGCCTGCATGACCCGCTGCCCCGTCTCGGTGGAGCCGGTGAAGACGATCTTGTCGATGCCGGGGTGGGCGGTGATGGCGCTGCCGAATCCCTGCTCGCCGGTGACGACGTTGATGACGCCTCTGGGCACGTGGCGGGCGATGATCTCCACCAGGCGAATCGTGCTCAGCGGAGTGAGACTGGAGGGCTTGCTCACCACGCAGTTACCCGCCCGCAGCGCCGGCATGATGTGCCACACCGCGATCATGAAGGGCCAGTTCCACGGTGTGATGGAGGCCACCACGCCCACCGGCTTGTGGTGCAGCTCGATGCGCTGGGTGGGCGTCTCCTCCACCAGCTCCACCGGCACTTCCTGACCGGCCGCATAGCGTGTCCAGGCCGCGCCGCCGCCCACCTCGGAGTAGGCCAGGGCCAGCGGCTTGCCCTGTTCCATGACGATCAGCCTGGCCAGCTCGTCCGCCTCACGCTCGATGTCGTCGGCAATGCGATTGAGCCGCTCGCACCTTTTGGCATGAGAGCTGAGCTTCCATTGACCGAAGGCATCGCGGGCGGCGCTGACCGCTTGATCCAGCTGTTCGGTCGAGCCGGCCGGACACCGCGCGCAGGGCACCCCCGTGGCCGGATCGATGACCTCGAAATGCCCCGCGGCACCCGGTACGTTGTCGCCGTTGATCAATAGTTCGTAGTTACGCATACAGCCGTCCTTCATGCTTCGATGCCTGGCCGGAAAGGGGGGCCTTTCCCGACGATCAAGGCAGAGTGATTTACAGTCGATGAGAGCCGAGCTGCTGGAATTGCTCGGGAGAGGTCTTGCGCAGGCGCATGGCCATCGCCCCACCCACCGCAAGCGCCAGCGCGATGAGAATGCAGAGCCCATAGGAGAGCAGTTGGCTGGATCCGGTTAGAGCGTCGAAGTGCATGACCGCGATGACCAGCATGGTGAGCAGCGCGAGACTGGAGAATGCGGGCAGGATTTTGCTTCTCCAGGGGCCCACGTCCAGCTCGGGATGGCGGCGGAAATAGCGCAATACCGCCAGAGAGGTGATCGCCATCAGCAGAATCAGGGAGAGCGCGGCCAGGCTGGAGAACCAGGCGAACAGCTGCAGGATGGGGTCGCCGCCGAAGGCCGCGAAGACCATAACCGCCGTTGCCGCGATCAGCGTCTGCAGCAGCGAGCCGACATGGGGGCTCTGATGTACGGGATGGGTGGTTCCCAGGGCGCTCGGCAACAGGCCGTCGCGTCCGATGGCATAGAAATAGCGGGCGGCCGAATTGTGGAACGCGACCAGACCGGCATAGATCCCCACCAGGAACAGGACGCGAATGACCTGGGTCATTTCAGGTCCGACGTAGTGATCGGACAGGATATAGATCAGCGTGGTCGGGTCTTCGAGCGCGTACAGAGTGGGCACGAGCTTGTCGGCACCGACCCCGATGATCATCGACCAGGTGGAGACCGCGTAGAAGCAGCCGATCAAGAGGATGGCGGAATAGGTTGCCAGCGGAATGTCGCGGCGGGGATTCTTCGCCTCTTCACCATAGATGGTGGTCGCTTCGAAGCCGATGAAGGCGGCAAAGCAGAACAGCAGACCGATGGAAGGAGCACCGCTGAACACGTGCTGTGCCTGGAAGGAGTCGAAATTCACCCCGCTGTCGCCACCGCTGGAGAGTATGGCCACGTTCAACACCAGGATGACAAGATACTCGACCATGACGATCACGCAGAGCACCTTGGCCGAGAGATCGATCTTGCGGTAGCCGAGAAACGCAATGCTGGCCATCGCCATCAACGAATAGATCCACCATGGCAGGTGCAGATCGAATACGGCGCTCATGGTGCCGGCAGCAACGCCACCGAACATGCCGTATAGCCCTATCTGCAGGATGTTGTAGGCAAAGATCGCCAGCCCCGCGGCCGCACCGCCGGCAATCCCACCCAGCCCCCGCGCCGAGAAGGCATAGAAGCCACCGGCATTGGTCACGTAGCGGGCCATGGTGGTATAGCCCACCGAGAAGATCAGCAGAACCGCCAGCACGAGGCCGATCAGCACGGGAGTGCCCGCCCCGTTTCCCAGCATCATGCCGATCGGAAAGCCGCCCGCCAGGACACTGAACGGGCTTGCCGCGGATACGACGAAGAAGATGATGAAACCGACACCCAAGGCGCCACGCCTTAGCTCTGTCGAGACTATCGCAGGGGAGGAAGTTACGCTCATTTTTCGAACCTTCATATTATGATTATAGGAACTAACAACGCCACAGCTTTTATCTTATTCCCACCCCGGCAAGTATCGTTATCCCAAATCGGCACCACGATTCTATTTTTATTCAATGAGATACACACAAACCACGGACCAGGCCCACACTCACCCGCCATCGGATAAAAAATTAAAATTCGGACAGCCTCAGAACTTTTCACAACTGTGAATTACGCTAATAACCCGCACTGCTTTTAGAGCGATTTATTTCTTCACCATGACGAAATCGAAGTTCGCCTTCCATTTCACATGAGTGTCCAACACTTCACGGTAATCGATGATCAGTGAATCCTTGACGCCGAACACCGCATCCGATGTCAGGTAAGCGTCACCCGAGACGAAGGTGTGGGTGACGATCCGCTCATAGTCGGGGTGCTCGAGCATGAAGTGCATGTGCGCCGGCCGCCACGGATGGCGCCCAAGGCTTGCCAGCATCTGGCCCACCGGGCCGTCGTCGGGTATCGGGTAAGACACCGGCTTGATGCCAATGAAGTCGTAGCGGCCATCGGCACCGGTAATGAACACGCCGCGGTTGTTCCACGCCGGCTGCGCATCCGGCTGCTGAACGTCATAGAAGCCGTCGCTGTTGTCCGACCAGACGTCGATGCGCACTCCCTCGATGGGGTTGCCTTCCAGGTCGAGCACGCGGCCCTGGTAGCGGCAGGTTTCGCCCTTGCCATCCAGCGAGATGGAAGCCCCCATGGGCAGCTCCGGCGCGCCGTTCACATGGAAGGGGCCGAACACCGTGTTCTCGGTCGCGCCCGCCGGGCGGCGGTGCTGAATGGCATCCACCAGCATGGATACCCCGAGGGTATCGGAGAGCAGGATGAACTCCTGGCGCCTGTCGTCGCACATCTGCCCCGTGCGAGTGAGGAAGTCGATGGCTGCTTCCCACTCGGCCTGGGTCAGCCCGACTTCCTTGACGAAGCCATGCAAGTGGCGGATCAGCGACGCCATGACCTCACGCAGCCTGGGGTCGGTCTCCTCGCCCATGCGCGCATTGACCGCTTCGACGGAGTTCGCTTCGGTGAAATAGTCGATCTGGGACATGCTTCATTCTCCTCGATGGCCCTTTCTCTCTGGCCTGGGTAAGCCGCTCGGGCGTGGATAAGTCGCTCCCGCCTAGGTGAATCACCGGGGCCGGGTGCCGCTCCAGGCGCGCTGGAGCAGCTCGCGTATGGCATCGCGTTCCACAGGCCGGGGGTTCCAGTAGGGGTTCTTCGCCGCCAGGTCGGCCGCTTTGTCCAGATCCGATTCGCGCAGCCCCAGCGCCGCGAGGGCGAGGGGTGCCCCGAGGGAGCCGGCGAAGTCGTAGAGACCGCCGCCCAGCTCGCCGCCGAACAGGCTTGCCGCCGGCGCCAGGATTTCGACGGCCGCCTGGGCGTTGTACGCCGCGGTATGCGGCAGCAAGATGGCGTGGGTCTCGGCGTGGGGCAGGTCGAAGCTGCCGCCCAGGGTGTGGCAGAGCTTGTGGTGCAGCGCCATGCCCACGCTGCCCAGCACGGTGCCGCACAGCCAGGCGCCATACAGCGCATCGCCGCGTGCCTGCAGGTCCCGCGGGCGTTCGACGATGGCCGGCAGCGCCTGCTTGAGACTGCGCAGCCCCTCCATGGCCATCAGCCCGGTCAGGGGGTTGCGGTCCTTGGCGTAGAGCCCCTCCACCGCATGCGCCATGGCGTTCAGGCCGCTGGTCACGCTGGTCGCCACCGGCAGCCCCAAGGTGAGCTCGGCGTCGTAGATCACCACCTCGGGCAGGATGGCGGCGCCTTTGACGGTGGTCTTCACGCCGTTCTCGGTCTGCCCCAGGATCGGCGTGACCTCGGAACCGGCATAGGTGGTCGCCACCACCACCTGCGGGGCACCGTTGCGATAGGCGATGGCCTTGCTCAAGCCGATGGTCGAGCCCCCGCCCAGGGCCACGACGCAATCGGCAGCGACGTCCTCGAACGCCGCCATGGCCTGCTCGGTCACGTGCACCGGTGTGTGCATCGCCGCCCCGCTGAAGACTCCGGCCCCCAGTTCGCCCAGCTGCGCGTCGAGGCGTAGGGCATCCTCGCGCCGGGAAGGCGTCGACAGCACCAGGGCCCTGCGGCAGCCCAGCAGGCGCACTTCGTCGGCGATCCTGGCCAGGCTGCCGGGCCCGAATAGCACGCGCGCCGGGTTGGCCGTGTAGAGGAAATCGTGTGGCATGAAAGGCTCCTTCAGGGTCCGAGCAGCACCGACTCGGAGGGGTAATCGCTCGCCCAGCCCTCTTTCAGCGGGGCGACGAAGACGTTCTCCGTACGCGTGCGGGTGATCTTCCAGGTGCCATCGGGCTCCTTGCGGAATGCGTTGTTGAGCCGCGATGAGCGCAGCAGCGCCTTGCCATCGGAGAAGATCCACGGTTGGCAGTGCACCCACTGGCCCTCCGCAACGTCACCCCTGACATGGATCTGCTCCGAGGTCAGGTAGTGAACGTTGAGCAGCAGCTTGGGATCCTGGTCCTTTTTCCAGAACCCCTGGAAATGACGCCGGATGGCCGCCGCCCCTTCGGCGCGGCCGAACTGGTTGTCGTAGTACTCGCCAACGCCTTCCCACACGGCGTCTTCGGTATACAGCGCCATGATCAGCTCGATGCGCTCCTCATCGCTCTTCACGCCATATTCGGGAATCGGCGTGTCGCACAGGAACATGTAGCGCGCCTGGAGGCGACGGATCTCGGCCTCGGCCTCCAATATCTCGATGCGCGCCACCAGGGCCTTCAGTTCGGCACTCGTTACTTCCGACATTTCTCTCTCCTTTTTCCAACGGAATGGTTTCGCAGGTTACGCAGCGATTCGCTCGCGCAGGCATTTGTGCAGTGCTTGCGCTATAGGGCGGCGCCGAGGCGCTCTATCACGCGCCCCAGCCCCGACTTGATCGCACTTACCTCGGCCGGCTCCAGGTTCTCGAACAGGCGTCGCTCGTAGTCGTCGGCCATGGCCAGCAGGCGCAGCGCCAACGCCTGCCCCTCCTCGCTGAGCCGGATGCAACCTTCCTCGCCCGGGCCGACCAGGCCACGCTCGCGCAGCCCGTCGAGGGTGTCCTCGAAGTCCGCCTGGGGCTGGGCCACACGCTCCGCCAAGGCCTCGGCGGCCTGGGGGCCGCGGTCCGCCAGCAGGGTCAGGATCCGCCACTCGTTGTCGTTGACTCCCAGGCTGCCGAGGCGCGGATAGAAATCACTGCGGTAGGCGGCCAGCGCCTGGCGCATCAGGTAGAGCAGGTGCTTGCCCAGTCGGCCGTTCAGCGCCGCGCGCTCACCGACGTTGAGCAGCAGTGGATGCGGCTCGGGCACGGCATAGCGCCCGTTGTGGAAGACCAGGGCGCTGCCCTCGTTGCGATAGGCGTAGCGCACCACTTCGCCGACGATGATCAGGTGATCGCCGCCCTCGTAGACGTTCCACGTGCGGCATTCGAAATGGGCCGCGGCCCCCTTCACCTTGGCCACGCCGCCGAGGCCCTCCTCGATGGCAATGCCGGCGAACTTGTCCTCGCCCCGCCGTGCAAAGCGATTGGAGATATCGACCTGCTCGTTGCCGAGCACGTTGACCACGAAGTGCTCGGCGTTGCGGTAGGCATTCAGGCTGTAGGCGCCCTTGTCGATGCTCCACAGGATCAGCGGCGGCTCCATCGACACCGAATTGAAGCTGCTGGCGGTGACCCCATGGTTCTCATCGCCCTCGCGCGCGGTGACCACCGTCACGCCGGTAGCGAACTTGCCCAGCGCGCTACGGAAATCTCTCGTATCGAAGCTCATAAGCGGCTCTCCCTCCCAAACGCGGGATCGTTGTCAGCGCCCTAATTTCTCGCCGGTGGTGCCGGCGATGCCGTAGTCGCTCTTGGGTATCTCGCTGATGATGACCCGCACGTTCGCTTCGGGGGCATCGATGGATTCGGCGATGGCGTCCGTCACCTTGCGGATCAGCGACTCCTTCTGATCCTGGCTACGACCCGCCATCATGTAGACGTGAACGGTTGGCATTGTCTGGTCCTTTTCTTGTCGTCAGATTCTTGTCGTCAGAGATCGAGAACGATCCGTTTACCCTTGGCCCGAGAGCAGCAGACGCACATCAGCTCGCCCTCCTGCTTCTCCTCCTCGGTGAGAAAGTGATCGCGATGATCGATCTCACCCTCGAGGACGTCGGCCACGCAGGTACCGCACACGCCCTCCTCGCACTTCACCTCCACTTTCACGCCGGCCTTGCCGAGGGCTTTGGCAATCGTCTCCTCGCTACCGACGGAGACGCTGATGCCGGATCTTTCGGCAATCACCTCGAAGGCATCGCCCGAGACATCGACATCCGCCGAGAAGAATTCGCGATGAATGCGCTCGTCGCCGATGCCGAATTCCCGGGCCCGCGAGATCACCCACTCCATGAAGCCCTGGGGGCCGCACACATAGACGTGCACCCCTTCCCTGGCCGCGGCGAGTTCGGCATTCAGGTCGAGCTTGGTCTCGAACTCGTCGTCATGGTGGTAGACGACGATATCGGACAGCCCGGCCGCCTCCACCTCGCCGCGGAAGGCCGTCACGCTGCGCGACCGCGTGCAGTAGTGCAGGGTGAAGTCCTTGCCCAGCGCGCGCAGACGGCGAGCCATCGCCATCATCGGCGTGACCCCGATGCCGCCGCCGAACAGCAGGCTCTGCGGCGCCTCCTCGTGCAGCGGAAAGTGATTTCTCGGCCCTTCTATCTCGAGCGTCTCTCCCACCCTGGCGATTCGGTGCAGGGCCTCCGAGCCGCCGCGGCTGTTGGGGTCGCGCAGCACGCCGATCTCGTAGAACTCGTTCACTTGCGGATCCGAGCAGAGTGAGTACTGGCGCCACAGGTCGATCTCGCCATCGCGCACGTGCACGTCCAGATGCGCGCCGGCGGTGAAAGGCGCCAGCGGCGCGCCGTCGAGCGAGCGCAGCCGCAGCCTGGCAATCCCTCCCGGCTCGTCGATGCGCTGGTCGATCGCCAGCATCAGGCGTTGGTTAGCGGTATCCATTGGCATCACCTCATGTAGATTCCACCGTTGACGTCCCAGCAAGCGCCGTTGACGAACGCCGCCCTGGGGCTCGCCAGCAGCGCCACCAGCTCGGCGACGAAGCACGGGTCACCCAGGCTGCCCACCGGGATGTTGGCGATGGCCTGCTCCAGATTGCCGCCCAGCACGGAACGCACCATGGGGGTATCCATCGGGCCGGGCGCGATGGCGTTGCAGGTGACGCCAAAGGGGGCCAGATCCCGGGCGAAGATTTTCGTCAGCGTCAGGATGGCGCCCTTGGAGGCGGCATAGTGCGCCCCGGTGGCCGTGCCGCCGTTCTGCCCCGCCAGGGAGGCGAGATTGACGATTCGCCCGTAGCCACGAGCCTTGAAGTGATGGCCGAAGATCTGGCTGCCAGCGAAGGTGCCGCCAGCGTTGGTGGCCAGCACGGCATTGAAGTCCGCAGGGTCGATCTCCAGCAGCCCCTGCACCGCCGTGCGCGCCGCGTTGTTGACCAGCACCTCGACCGTTCCCCAGCGCTCGATGCACTTGTCGAGCACACTCTGGAAATCTTCGGGCCTCGACACGTCGAGGGTGACGGATACGGCGGTATCGCCCGCCAGGTCGAGCTCGGCGGCCAACGCCGCGGCCGGCTCGGGCTCGATGTCCGAGATCACCACCCGGAAACCGGCCCGGTGCAGGGCGCGCACGGCTTCGGCGCCGAAGCCACGCGCCCCGCCGGTCACCACCGCCGTCTGGATCTTGTCAGGAGTCGGCGTAGTCATCAGAACAAATAGCTGAACGAATTCAGCATCCCGTCAGAGTTGAGCAGACGCGCCACCTTGTGGCGGATCTTGAAGCCGCCCGGCGTGACGATGAGGGTGTAGGTCAGGTTCGCGGCCCAGATCCGCTGGCGCCCGAACTTGTCTTCGATCAGGTGCTCGGCGCAGCGCACCGTCACTTCGTCGCCCTCGGCCCTGTCGATGACGAAGCGCGACACCGTGCGGATGGTACGGGCCGGCGGCGCCGAGGAGATCGAGAACCCCTGCTGGAAGCGGGTGATGCGATCGCGCCGCATCTTGGCATCGTCATGGCAGAGGTTGAGCGCGTTGTCGAAGTCCTCGCTGTCACCAATGGGCAGGGTGTAGAAGCCTTCCTCGCTCCACAGGGCGAGCCAGGCGTCGTAGTCCTGGCGGTCCAGCATGTCCGCCTCGGCCCAGATGAAGGCTTCCGCATCGCGCAGCAGGGAGTCGTTATCTCGCTTGATCATCTCATTCATGACTGCATCATCCTCTTCCACATGTCGTACGCCGCCCGCATGCCGGTCTCGGCACTGATATGGCCGCGGGGCCCCACCTCGCCCGGCTGCTCGTCGACGAGACCGCGATTCAGCAGAATGGGCAGCTCCGCCCCGCCCTTGGTGCCGCGCTGGACCCGCTCCCACACCTCCGCATCGTCGGGCGAGCCGAAGCCCATTGGCCCCTGGAAGTGCTCGTGCAGGCGCAGGCGCACCTGGTTGGCCGCCTCCGGGCCGCCATCCATGCCGATGGCGATGTGGCGTATGTCGGTCCGCTCGACGTTCACCGGCGTCAACACGCGGAAGAAGGCCAGCGAGAACGAGACGTTGGGGAAGAGATTGAGGTTGAAGCCGGCCCCGCCCACGGCGCGCACGATGCGCCTCACCTGCTCCTCGGGATAGCCTTCGTCGCGCAGTTCCTGGGCCAGCTCCTCGAAGCGCTCGGGGATCGGCGCATCGAGGTTTTCGTCGAGATCCACCAGCTCGGGGATCATGACCATCACCGAGTGGCCGTTGCCGAGATCCTCGACGTACCCCTTGCCCTGATCCAGGAAGGAGAAGACCTCCTCGGTTTCGTCATCCAACGACTGCAGGAAGGACTTGTGGACGACGGGGAAGTGATAGGCGTCGGTGGTGTTCTCCAGCTGGACCTTCCAGTTCATCGGCACGCTGAACTGATGCTCGCCCAGCACCTTGACCGGATAGCCCGCCCCCTGCTTCATGAACAGGTCGATCCACTTGGTCACCGGGCCGAGGAAATCGACCAGCGGTTCGGCGTCTTCATTGAAAGTGGCGAAGACCATGCCGGCGTAGGACTCTGTGCGCAGCTTGAGCAGGCCGTGCTGCGCCTTGTCGAAGTCGTCGCCGTACTGCTCGGGGTAAGGCAGCGCCCGCAGCGAGCCGTCTAGCCCGTAGCCCCAGCCGTGGTAGGGGCACTGGAACGAGGAGGTCTTGCCCTTCTTCACCTCGCACACCGTGGCGGCGCGATGGCGGCAGCGGTTCACCATGACATGGATCGCGCCCTTCCTGTCGCGCACCACGATCACCGGCTCGAGCCCCACCTGGGAAAGCCTGAACGACCCCTTTTCGGGGAACTCGCTTTCGTGAGCGACCCACACCCAGGTTTTCTTGAAGATTTTCTGCATCTCCTCCTCGAACAGCCTGGGATCCTCGTACATGGGCGTGCGAATGTGATCCTTGAACACGAGCTCGTGAGGGGTGATGTCGATCTTGTTTTCGATGTTCATGATGACCTCGAGATATCTGTTGTCTGGTCCTTTTCGAAACGGCTTGCCGATGGTTTTCCGTCACTCGGGCACGACGAGTTCGCGCCCGATTCGCGCCTCGACCCGGCAGTATTTCCAGAGCTTGTAGGTGCCGTCGCCCACCGGGGTGGTGCGGAAGAAGTTGCAGGCCTCGACGATGGATTCGTAGTCCTCCACGTCGGCCATGATGTAGAAGGTCCAGGGGGCGGCGAGGGAGGGGCCGACCTGAATGCGGTCGTCGTCCATGATGCCCAGGATCGTCAAGCCGGGCAGGCCGTCGATGCCCTGCAGCATCTCGCGGGTAGCCTCCCACACCTGCTTGGCCTCCTCGGCGGTGGCGTTCATGAAGTTCTGGTTGATGCCGCAGCAAAACAGTACGCGATGCTTCATGATGATCTCCGTTCTTCAGTGGTCGTTTCGATTCACAGGTAGCCCGGCAGGGGGTCGTGATCGAAGAAGATGGCGCCGGCGTTCTTCCAGGTGATCTCGCCCATGAAGGCGTGCTGGGTGCACAGCAATGCGTCGCGCAAAATGCGTGACAAGGGGTGGTCGTTCTCGGCACCGGTCATGCCGCTGATCTGGTACACGCTGCGGATGGCCTCGGCGCACTCATGGGTCAGGTGGGTGGCGGAGAGTCGCAGCAGGTTGATCTGCTCGCGGCTCGGCTCGCCGCCGGCCTCGACGGCGCTCCAGGCCGACTCGGTGCTGTCGTAGAAGAAGGCACGGGCAGCCCGCACCCGGGCCTCGGCCTTGGCCAGGCCGATCTGGGCGTACTCGCGCTCGCCCAGATTGGGCGCCCCGGTGACCGACTTGCGCCCCCCGGCCATGGCTCGCACCACGTCCAGCGCCTCCCGGGCCAGCCCCAGGGTGGTGACCGCCAACACCTGGGTGGCAAAGGAGAGGGCGGGATAGCGGAAGAAGGGCGCGTCGATGGTGGCCCTGGCGCCGCGCACGAAGGTCCACTCCTCGGCGACGTAGGCATCGTCCACCACCAGATCGTGGCTGCCGGTGGCGACCATGCCCAGCATGTCCCAGGTGGGATCGATGCGAACCTGGTCGCGGGGCAGCACCGCCATGCGCGGCAGGGCGCCGGGCTCGTCGGGCTGGATCCCGACGCCGCACAGCGAGGCGCTCATGCAGCCGCTGGCGAATTTCCAGCGCCCCTTGATACGAAAGCCGCGGTCGACCCGCTCGGCGGGATGGGGCGGAAAGATGCCCCCCGCGAACACCACGTCGGGAGAGTCCTTCCAGATCTGGGTGATGGTCACCTCGGGCAACGCCGCCAGGTAGGCGGGGTTCATGCCGAAGCTGGCTACCCAGCCGGCGGAGCCATCGGCCGCCGAGATGGCTTCGACCATCTTCAGGAACTCGGCGGGGGATTTCTCATCGCCGCCGTACCTGGCCGGCACCATGGCGCGATAGACACCGATGGCCTGGAACTCCTCGACGATGTCCGCCGAGAGGTGTCGCTGTGCTTCGAACTCGTCACGCCGCTGGCGGATATTGTCGAGCAGCGCATCGAAGCGCGCCTCTCCGCCCCACTGGGCTTTATCGACCTGGCTGTGCATGGGCTTCTCCTGTTGTTTGAATGGCCTCGGCAGGCCCTGTACCCACCAAGTAGCGCGCGACCAGATAGCGCGCGGCCCGGCAGACACCGGCGTCGTCGCCTCGCCGACCGACGAGCTGCAGGCTCACCGGCCGCCCCCGGCTGGGGGAAAGAGGCAGGCTCAGGGCGGGATG
The DNA here is from genome assembly GCF_046723295.1 of Halomonas sp. A29. NCBI lineage: Bacteria > Pseudomonadati > Pseudomonadota > Gammaproteobacteria > Oceanospirillales > Halomonadaceae > Halomonas > Halomonas sp. A29. Next base: position 156,835 of record NZ_JAXQPR010000009.1, on the reverse strand, counting down.
CCCCGAAAGGTTGAAGGGCCGCACGAGAGACGAGGCGCTCAGATCCTGCCGCCCCTCCTCGGCCGCCACGCGGGTCAGCGGAAAGTGCGGCAGCGTCGGCAGCGCCAGCACCTCGTAATCCTCGAGCAGCCGGTCCACACCGGCAGTGAAGGCCCGGCGTACCGCTTCGGCCTCGCGCAGTTCGGTGTCGGTGGTCTCGGCGGCCGCCCGCAGGCGGCGCTCCACGTCACTCCCCAGGAGGCCGCTGTCGAGCCAGGCGGCACAGGCCACGTAGGTCTCGCGCTTGATCAGCGCCATGGCCGCCTCGTAGGCTTCGTCCATCAGCGGCAATGCGTGCGTTTCACCGGCCAGCCNATCAGCGCCATGGCCGCCTCGTAGGCTTCGTCCATCAGCGGCAATGCGTGCGTTTCACCGGCCAGCCCGGCGCCTTCGAGACACGCCTCCACCGCAGCGATAATCGTCGTATCGGCCGCCACCGCTAGCCCGCACAGGCGCGGCATCGCCGCGCCCTCTCCGACCGCAAAACCGACATCCACGGCCGTCATGAAGGCGATCAGCTCGTCGAGATCGGCGCTGATCGGTCCCACGCAGTCGAGGCTGCTGTGCGCGGGCATGACGCCACGACGCCCGAGCCGGCCGAAGGTGGGCTTCAACCCGAATACGCCGCAGCAGGCCGCCGGCACCCGAATCGAGCCGCCCGTGTCGGTGCCAATGCCGATCTCGGCCAGGCCCGCCGCGACCGCCGCTGCCGAGCCGCTGGAAGAACCGCCCGGAATAAGCGCCGGGAAGCGCGGATTCTCGGGGGTGCCTGTCCAGCCATTGAGCCCGGTCATGCCGAACGCCAGCTCATGCAGGTTGGCCTTGCCGACGATGCGGTAACCGGCTGCCAGCGTGCGCTCGACAATCTCGGCATGCCTCTCCGCCGCCGGCGCACCGACCAGCGCCGCCGAGCCCGCCCGGGTCGGGTAGCCGGCAATATCGATGCTGTCCTTGACCACGACTCGCTTGGGGCCCGTGCCGAGGTCGAGAGGTTGGATGAGAGATGACATGGCAGCTTTTTATTTATTTATCACATGAAATTTCAAGTATTTGATGACACGCTATTTAGCTTCTTGCCCTACTCCAGTTCCCTATCGATTTACCTTCACTTCAGAGGACGAACAGCACGATCTCGGGCACCAGCAACAGCAGCGCGATGCATATCAGATAAGGCGACATGAAATAGCCGACGCCGCGAAAGATCTCGCCGAAGCTGAGCTCGGGATCGAGGCTCTTGACGATGAAGGCATTGACCCCCACCGGCGGCGTGATCGCTCCCATGCTGGTCACGATGCAGACCATGATGCCAAACCAGATCGGGTCGTAGCCCAGCACCAGCGCCACCGGGAAGAAGATGGGAATCGAAATGATCAAGAAGCCCATGGCATCCATCAGCGCCCCGCCGATAACGTAGATCATCAGCACGCAGGCCATGACCAGAACCGCCGGCAGGGGCAGCGCGGCGGCCCACTCGCCGACCAGGAAGGGCAGTCGCGTGACGGTCAGGAAGCGGCCGAATACCACCGCCCCCGCCACCAGCATCAGGATCATGGCCGAGGTCTTGAGGGTGTTGCTCAAGGAGTCACGCAGCATCGCCCATGTGAAACGTCCGCGCAGGCCGATGATGGCGATGGCGCCGACGCAGCCGACCGCAGCCGCCTCGGTGGAGGTGAACCAGCCGGCGAACAGCCCCCCCAGCACCAGAATGAAGAGCACGAATATCTCCACCACACCCTTGAGAGAGGTCAGGCGCACCCCCCAGGTGGAGCGCACGCCGGCCGGCGCCATGGCCGGGTTGCGCCAGCAAAGGTAGGCGATGGTGAGCACGAACAGCATCATCAGGATCAGGCCGGGCACGATGCTGGCAATGAAGAGATCGCGAATGGCCAGCTCAGCCTGCAAGGCGATCACGATCAGCACGGCACTCGGCGGAATGATGATGCCCAGGGTGCCACCGGTGGCGACGCTGCCGGCACTCAGTGCCCTGTGATAACCGAACTTCTTCATCTCCGGCAGGGCAATGGTACCCACCGTGGCGGCCGTCGCGGTGTTGGAACCGCAAACCGCAGCAAAGCCGGCGCTGCTCAAGATCGTGGTCGTGGCCATGGAGCCCTGACGGTGGCCGGTCCAGGCATAAGAGGCAGCGAAGAGCTTCTCGGTGATTCCCGAGCGGAACAGTAGTTCCCCCATGAAAACGAACAGCGGTATGACGCTCAGGGAATAGGAGGAGAGCTGCTCCCAGATGCCCGAGCTGATGATGTTGTATGCCGCCATAGGACTGGTGATGTGCAGCATTCCGAAGAAGCCGACGATGAACATGGCGAAGCTGATCGGCATCTTCAGAACGATCAGCACGAATAGGGCCAGCACGCCGATCAGGGCCACCAGGGTGAAGCTCATGACACCCTCCCCTTCTTCAGGCACTCCAGCACATCCACCAGCAGCACCAGGCAGAACGCGGTGAAGCCGAAGGCGACCAGATAGATGATGGGATAGATGGCCAGGCGCAGGGATTGCGACACCGTGCCCCGCTGCATGGCAAGCAGGCCGTACTGCCAGAGCTTGAAGGCCACCATGGCGAAGAACAGCAGGCTCACCAGCAGCACCAGGGCTTGGATCCCATGCTGCAGCCGCTGGGGCAGGCGAGCCACCAGCATGTCCAGATCGATATGCGCCTTGGTGGCCTGGGCATAGGCCAGCGAAAGCGCAACCACCACCGCCGTCAGCCAGCCGACCACCTCGGTGGTACCACCGAACGAGGAGGCGACCTGACGCATGACGATATTGGCCACCACCAGGAGCATCATGGCCAGCAAGGCACCGCCGGCGAGGGCGAGCAACAACCGACTGACCAGGAGAGAAAATCTATTCATGAGCCAGCACCCTGTCGTGTCGAATACCACCCGGGCCGGAACCCGGGCGCCTGTCACTATTGCTGGTATTGCTCGAAAAGCTCGAGCATGCGCTCATGGAGTTCGTGTGCCGGCAGGCCCATCTCGGCGACGCGGGCCAGGCGCTCCTCGTTGATCGGCACCAGGCGCTCGGTCCAACGCGCCGCCTCCTCTTCGCTCAGCGAGAGCACCTCGACGCCTTCCTTCTCGCGCGCCCACTCCAGCGACGCCTCGACGTGGGAATCGAGATAGTCACCGGCGAAGAAGGCCATTTCGGCGCCCAGCTCATCGATGATCTGCTGCACGTCTTCGGGCAGCGACTCCCAGCGCTGGCGGTTCATCACCGCCACCAGTACCGCGTTGGTCAAGGGATAGTCGGTGACGTACTTGACGGTGCGCGCATAGCGCAGATCCCTCAGCACTTCCCGTGAACTGATATAGCCGTCGACCACTCCCGCCTGCAGCGCCTCGCCCGTGTCGGCCTGGGAGAGCGCTATCGGCACGCCGCCCAGCGCCGCCAGCACATCGGTGCTGTCGCCGGGTACGCGGATCTCCTGGCCGCGCAGCTCCTCCAGGGAGGTGACCGGATCCTTGGTCTGCAGGTAGCCGGGCTCGGAGGTGAAGGCGGTGATGACCTTGAAGTCCTCGAGGCCCAGCTGCTCCGGGGGGAACTCCTGGATCAGCTCGTAGAGGGTCTGGCTGGCCACGGTCGAATTGACCTCCAGCCCGGTCAGGCTGCCGGCCAGGTTGAGCAGCGGGAAGCGGCTCGGCTCGTAGGAGGTGATCGAAAGGCCGATGTCGGCGACGCCACTCAGCACACCGTCATACATATTGTTGGCGGACAGCAGGGTACCGCCGGGAAAGGTGTTCACCGTCACACGGCCGTCGGTGCGGCGCTCAAGCTCCTCCGCCCAGCGCTCCATCTGCACGCCGGGGAAGGTGCTGGCAGGCGAGATGAAGGCATAGCTGAGGGTGATGTCGCGGGCCGCAGCGAGCGGGCTCGCCAGCACGCTCATCAACACGCCCGCCAGCCCAATGGCACCCGCCGCGCGCCGAATGCTCGGCACTGTTGTCTTCGTCGTCATGGGGTACTACCTCTATTTATCGTTGTTGTTGGGCGCTTCTATGTCGCCCAATACAGTCAATGTCACATGAAATTTCAAGTAATGCAAGTAACGCGCAATAGTTCGCACTACGAACATTGCTGGTTAGTTCGGCACCCCAAATGCGGCCAACAGCTCCACCAACTCGGGATCCTGCCGCTTGGCACGCAGCAGCATGGGGTTTTCCACCACGAAGCGCCCCAAGGTGGCACGCAGATACATCTCTCCGCTAGCACGATCGACGAAGCGGACCTCCGGCACCTTGGCAATGCACTGCTTGAGAAAGGCACAGTTAGCCGCCACCGCCAGGGTGTCATCGGCTGGATAGACGTCGTCCGGACACGTCGCTGCGGTATTGATCTTCTTGTAGCGGTCGAGATTGACCAGCCCCAGGGGGTCGAGGATGGTCAGCACCTCGCGGGTGCCGTGGGCAATGACAGCGGGAGGGGTATGCTTGGGTACGCTGTTGTCGAGAAAGACGTACTTGAAGCGCGGCCGCGGGCTGTCCATCCACTTGAAGAAGACTCGGGGCATGCCGTCGTAGGTCTCCACGCAGTGCCCCAGGAAATCCGACACCGCCTTGTAGCGCCCGCGCTCCAGCCCCCGCTGCCAGCCCCGCTCCACCGTGGCCTCCGGCGGGGTGATGACGAAGTACATGTGCATGGTGGAGACGTACTTCGCGTAGGTGGCGTCCAGTAGCCGCGGCACCGTCTCGGAGGAGAAGCTGTCGAAACGAAACCGATCGATCAGCAGGTTGGGAATCGTGCGGTCACGCCGTGCCTTGTCGCGGATGTAGCGGTCCAGCTTGGCGTCGACCAGCTTGACCTCCTTGCCTGCCAGGCGCCCGGCATACTTGTAGGCCTCGCCTAGCGCCTCGTAGTCGAGCAGCAGGCGACGCCAGATATCGGGGGTGATGGTGCCGTACTGCGCCGGCGGAATTCCCAGATCCTGCAAGGTGTGTCTCAGCAGGTGCCGCAGGGAGCTCTTGCCGGCCGCTGAGGCCCCCTTGAGACTGATCAGGATGGGCTCTTCAGCCAACGGAACCCGGCCGTAGCCTTCATGCTCGATGGCCCGCTCGACGTGGGGTGCCAACAATCGACCGAGCAGGCGACTGCCGTAGTCGTTGCAGGCGTGACGGGTGATCAGTCGCGTCAGCACTTCTCGCTCCACCCCGATATGGCCCCGGAGGGCGGCAATCGAGCTCAGCACTCGGTACGCACTCTTGTAGACGGCCTGCTCCTGCTCGTCTCGGGCGGCCAAGCCCTGCTGCTTGATACTTTGAATCGCATCATGGTGCTGCTCCTCAAGGGTGCGGCGATCCGCCTGTCGTTGCGGGGCCGGACGTTTGCCCAGCCAACGGGCCAGGAAAGAAGTGGGCTCGGGATCGGCCAGCAGCGGCTCGGGAGCAAAGGCCGTTGCCAGGATCTCCCCCGCTCTGCCCTCGATCGCCGCGTAGAGTCGATCGAACTCCTGCTGCAACGCCGGCAGATGGGGAGCGAGATAGTCGTGCAGAATCTTGAGCGTGATGCGGCGAAACTCGTGCCCCAGCACTTCCTCCTCTTCGCCCTCGGCCACCAGGATGTCGGCGGTCACCCGAACGATCAGCTCATGCAGCACCAGACGCTCGGCACGGAACGCAATCAGTTCCTCCTCCTGGAGGCCGGTGAGTGCCCTCAGTTCGGGAATCTCGGTCAGGAGAGAAGAGACGTTCTCGGGGCGATGAATGGTTTCCAGGGCCTGGTAGCGCCTGGGCAGGTCGGCCTCGAGGCCAGGGTTCCACGCCGTGTACTCGGGTGTCTCTAGATCAGCCATGGGGCCACGCTCGCACTGCGGTTACAGGCCGGCATCCCGGCGCTCATGACTCGACATTGGCCGAATTCGCCATGGGGGGCAACTTCCACATGGTCATCAGTGCGCATGAAACAAGCCACCGATCGCAGACTCAGCGGTGAGGATTGCCGGCCTGATGTCCAAGGCTGAGCAGCCAGATACTGTAAGACATACCCCATCGTCCGCTACCTGGTAAGTAGCGGCCGCCATGTAACCATGGCCAGCCATGCCGACCCAAACCGGCGACTTATAACCCGACCCCGAACACCAGCGGGGTGATGGTATAGAGCGCCGCTACGATCACCAACAGTCCGATCAGGTTCATCCAGATACCGGCACGGATCATGTGGCCGATCGGTAGGTCGCCCGTGGCAAAGGCCACCGCGTTGGAGGGCGTGGCCACCGGCAGCATAAAGGCGCAGCTGACGGCGAAGGTGACCACGATGGTCATCAACAGCGGATCGACGCCGAGCCCCGTGGCGATGGCCCCCATGATCGGGAAGAAGGCAGCGGCAGTAGCGGTGTTGCTGGTCAGCTCAGTAAGCAGGATGATGACCAGGGCGGTGACCATTAACACAAGCAACGGCGGCCACCCCGCCAGGCCCGAGACGCTCTCGCCGATCCAGGTACTCAGCCCGGTGGCGGTGAACTGGGCCGAAAGGGTCAGGCCACCGCCGAACAGGATCAGTACACCCCAAGGCACCTCGCGGGTCGCCGACCACTCCAGCAGGGCCCCCTGTCCACGCGATGCGGGAATCATGAACATCAGGATAGCCGCCAGAATCGCGACGCTGGTATCGTTTATATTGGCCAGCCAGGGCAATGCCGTGGCGAGGGCTGGTACCCGCGCCAACAGCGGCAGAAACACCCAGCAGAACACCGCCCCGGCGAAGACCATCAACACCCGACGTTCCTCGGGCGTCAGGCGCCCCATGGCCTTGAGCTCCGATTCGATCATCGCCCGTCCACCCTGGATGTCCCCCACCTCGGCACGGAACACCAGCTTGTTGAGCACCCACCAAGCCAGCAGCAGCATGGCGAAGGAGAATGGCAGGCCCATCAACATCCAGTGTCCGAAGCCGATGACGACACCGTGGGCATCCTCCAGGTAGGCACGCATCAGCGCCATGGGCGGCTGGCCGATCAGGGTCGCCATGGAGCCGATGGTGATTGCATAGGCGATGCCAACCAACACCGCTGCGGAGAACTTGGGTGTCGCCTCTCCATTGCCCAGCGACTTCACCAAAGCGATGATGGAGCCACCAATGGGCATCATGATCACTGCCGTGGCAGTGTTGCTGACCCACATGGTGATGAACCAACTGGCCGCCATCAGGCCAAAAACGATCTGGGCTGGCCGGGTGCCGACAAGCAGCACCGTCATCAGCGCGAAACGCCGGTGCAGATTCCAGCGCTGGGTTGCCAGACCCAGCAGCACACCGCCCAGTACCAGAAAGACGATGGAGTGCGCATAGGGTGAGGCTGTTGCCCCTACGGTGGCAATACCGAAGAAGGGAAAGAGTACCAGCGGCAGCAGCGAGGTTACGGGAATCGGTATCGCCTCGGTCATCCACCACACCGCCATCAGCATGGCGATTCCCGCCACAATACGTGCACCAAGGTCGAGGCTATTGGGCAAAAGCGTGTAGGTGGCCAGGGCGATTAGCAAACCTGCGACTAGGGAAAGAGGCTTGAAGTCGGTGACGATAGTGCCAGCAGGCGACGCGCTAATTTCGGCTGAATTCATGTTGGGCTCCTGGTTATAACGCTTGCACACACGCCACCAAAGGGACATGGAGGCGTAAGCGACAAGCGTGATGCCGGCGGGCGTTCAGGCCCTGGCGGTCTCGCGCTTGGCCGTCGCCTCGTCCTCCAACGCCCGCGGGCGCTTGTGACGGCTCTGCTGCTCGGGGTCGGCGGTGGCTGCCAGCTCGACGTCGAACACCACCTCGGTGAAGGGGGCTTCGAGACCGCGTTTGGCGGCCTCGGCGGCATCCTCGATACGGGTGGCATCGACTACCAGCTCCTCGCGGGTAGCGAAGGCGAAGTCGTCCCAGGTGTACTCATCGCCGGCGAGATTGATCTGTGTGGTCAGATGACGATGACCCGGCGCGGAGACGAAGAAGTGGATGTGCGCGGGGCGCTGACCGTGACGACCCAGCAGCTTGAGCACCTGGTCGGTAGGGCTGCCTGCCGGCACGCCGTAGCCGGAGGGAATGATGCTGCGGGCGCGGTAGCGTCCCTCGGCGTCGGCGATGATGGTGCGGCGCAGGTTGTACTGCGACTGCGAGGGGTCGAAGAAGGAGTAGCCGCCCTTGGAGTCGGCGTGCCAGATCTCCACTTGGGCGCCGGCCACCGGCTTGCCCTGGGTGTCGCGCACCTGGCCGGTCAGCCACATCACCTCGGCGTTCGTGTCGCTGCCGTCATCCATGCGCGCCTCGCCTTCGCTCACCGGCGCGCCGGCCACGTAGAGAGGACCCTCGATGGTGCGCGGCGTACCGCCGGTCAGGCCGGCCTGCTCGTCGGCAGCGTCCATGCGCATGTCGAGGAAGTGGTCGAAACCGAGCCCCGGGGCCAGCAGGCCGAACTGGCTCTCCTTGCCCAGCTCGTTGAGCAGGCTCACCGCCGACCAGAACTCCTCGGGGCTGACATCGAAGTCGTCGATCAGGCGGTACACGTCGGAGAGCAGGCGGTGCAGGATCTGCTTGGCGCGATGGCTGCCGCCCTGCTCGTCGAAGCCGGCCACGGCTTTCAGGAAGTTCTGTACCTCGGGGGTGTCATGGATTTTCACGGTCATGGGTTATACCTCGTTGTCGTTGGTGGCCCCGCGGGGCTGGCGTGATGGTTCGCGAATCAGCTGTCGTCGTCGCGAATGGACGAGGGATGGCGGCACAGCGGCTTGACGCCGATCTCCATCCACGGGAAGAGCGGCAGGCCCGCGACGATCTCCTGCAGCTCGGCGTTGTCGCGCACGTCGAAGATGCTGACGTTGGCGTAGCTGCCGGCGACCCGCCACAGGTGGCGCCACTTGCCCTGGCGCTGCAGCTCCTGGGCATACTCCTTCTCGCGCGCCTTGATCGCGGCGGCCTCATCGGCCGGCATCGACGGCGGCAGCTTCACTGTCATTTCCACCTGAAAAAGCATGGGTACGTCCTCCGGTTACTTGCGCGCATAGTGCGCGAGCTTGTCTTCATCCAGGGCGATGCCGAGCCCCGGGCCCTTGGGCAGCGCGACGCCGAACTCGCCATAGGCGAGTGGCTCGGCGACGATGTCGTCCTTGAGCAGCAGCGGACCGAACATCTCGCTGCCCCAGGCCAGTTCGGGCAGCGTCGCCCAGGCGTGCAGCGAGGCAGCGGTGCCGATGCTGCCCTCCAACAGGGTGCCGCCGTAGAGACCGATACCGGCGGCCCGGGCCACCTCGGCCAGCGCCAGGGCCCCGCGCGGGCCGCCGGCCTTGGCGATCTTCAGCGCATAGGCGCCGCTGAAACCGGCGGCGGCCAGGGCGAAGCCGTCACGGGCGTCGGCCACCGCCTCGTCGGCCAGCATCGGCACCTCGAAGCGGTTGGCCAGACGTACCAGGCCAGCATGTTCGCGGGCAGGAATCGGCTGCTCGATCAGCTCGATGCCGGCGGCCTGCAGCGCGGCGATGGCGCGTACGGCGGTGCTCTCGTCCCAGGCCTGGTTGACGTCTACACGTACGCTGGCCCGTTCGCCCAGCGCTGCCTTGATCGCAGCAACGTGACGCACGTCGTCCTCCACACTGTTGGCACCGATCTTGAGCTTGAAGTCGCAGTGACGGCGCTGTTCCAGGCGCTGGAAGGCCTCGTCGATGTCACGGGTGGTGTCGCCGCTGGCCAGGGTCCACAGCACCGGCAGATGGTCGTGGCGCGCTCCGCCGAGCAGCTCGGCCATGGGCAAGCCGAGGCGCTTGCCCTGTACGTCGAGCAGCGCGGTTTCCAGCGCCGACTTGGCGATGGCGTTGCCGCGGGCGTGGCGGTCGAGGCGTGCACGCAGCACGGCGACGGCGTCCGTCGGTTGGCTGATCAGCAGCGGCGCCAGGTAGGTGTCGATATTGCGCTTGATGCTTTCGGGGCTCTCGGGGCCATAGGCGAGTCCGCCGATGGTGGTGCCCTCGCCCAGCCCCTCGACGCCGTCGGAGTCACGCAGGCGCACGATGACCAGCGTCTGGCAGGCCATGGTGGTCATGGAGAGCTTGTGGGGGCGGATGGTCGGCAGGTCGACCAGCAGCGTTTCGATGGACTCGATTACGGATGACATGCGTGCTCCGGCGGTTCGGTGTTTCGATACCTTGGCAGTCTGATTGCCCCGGCGCGGCCGAACCAATATCGTTTAGGTCGTCAGCCATACCCTGGAGGTATCATGGAGCTGCGACATTTGCGCTACTTCTGCGTCGTGGCGGAGGAGCTGAATCTGACCCGGGCAGCCACCAGGCTGCACATGGCACAGCCGCCATTGTCACGCCAGATCAAGCAGTTGGAGGGAGAGATAGGAGCCGAACTGTTCGAGCGGAACGCCCGCGGGCTGCGCCTGACGCCGGCGGGCCAGTTCTTCCATGCACATACCCTGCAGATAATGGAGAAGCTCGACACCACCATCGCCGCGACCCAGCGTCTGGCCCGCAGCAAGCGCGCGATATTCGGCATCGGCTTCGTGCCGTCGGTGTTCTACGGGCAGTTGCCGCTACTGGTAAGGGAATTACGACAAAAGGATAACGTCGAGCTGATGCTGGCCGAGCTGACCACGGTGCAGCAGGTGAAGGCGCTCAAGAGCGGGCACATCGACATGGGCTTCGGCCGCATGCACATCGACGACCCCGACGTGGAGCAGGAGAACCTGTTCGACGAGCCGCTGCTGGCCGCACTGCCCGAAGGCCATCCGCTGGCGGATACAAAACCGACCCTGGCTCAGCTCGCCGAGCACTCGCTGGTGCTGTTCCCGGCCCAGCCACGCCCGAGTTTTGCCGACATGACGCTGGGGCTGTTTCGCCGCCGCGGCCTCAAGGTCACGGTGGCACAGGAAGCCAACGAGCTGCAGACCGCGCTGGGCTTGGTGGCCTCCGGCCTGGGGATCACCCTGGTACCGGAGCAGGTCAGGCGCGTGCAGCGCGACGGCATCGTCTACGTCTACCTTGCCGACCCAAACCTCACCTCGCCAGTGATCTGCAGCCGGCGCAAGGGCGAAGCGCCCTCGCCAATCATGCAGCAGGCCAACGCCATTCTCGAAGTGCTGATGGAGAACCGCCGCAGCGGAAGATATCCATGAACTGCCGGGAAAGTCAGGCGAGAGACCGCGCCACGGCCAGGCACGACGCCCGGCTGCCGTGCTGTGACAGCACCGAGAACTCTTCCAGCACCAGTCCGGCGTCGCGAATCTGCGCCTTGAAGGTCTCCTCGTAGGTCACCCGGCCGAAATCGATGCTGGTCAGCCGCTTAAGCATGGGCTTGAGGCGCTCCATGAAGCGTGAAGACCGCTGCTGGATGGTCTGGGTGAAGTAGAGGCGCCCGCCCGGGGCCAGCAGCCCCATACAATGGCGCAATGCCCGCTCGGGCTCTGGCAGCAGCATGAAGCTGGCGGAGAAGTAGATCGCATCGTAGGGTCCACCGCGGTGGTCGTAGACGGATTCTTGACACACCTCGACATGGGCGCCGAGCATCGCCTCCTGGAGCCGGCGCCGGGCACGCTCGATGTAGTCGGTATCGATGTCGATGCCGGTAACACGCAGGCGCTTTCGCTGTACCTGCTCGGCATTGGCCAGCAGCGCACCGGCGGTGCCGATGCCGACATCCAGCAGTGCAGCATCCTCAGGCAAGCGCTCCAGCACCTGGGCGTACCAGCGGGCGGTGAGCCTGAGGATGAAGGTGTCGTAGAGCAGGCTTCGAATCATGGACACATCTCAGCAGAACGGAGGCATCGCATCGATGAACCAGTGCTATCGGCTCACGATAAGTCGTAGCCCTAAACCTCCCAGGCAGCTGGCTGTCACTCGGTCGATGATTTTCTTGAAATGTATGTAACCATCTCGAAAACGTGGGATGGAGAAGGCACAGGCGACGAAGGAAAACCACACGAATTCATTCAGAAAAACGACCAGCAGAAGCGCGGCTATCAGACCATTCGAAGGCTGTGGAGGCAACAGCGTGATCAGGATCGAACCCATGAAGACAACCACCTTCGGATTCGATAGCTGGACCAACAACCCTCTAAAGAATGATTTGCACGGTGAAACGGCTGGCTTGGCAACTGAGGCATCAAAGTGCATGGGTACTTTGGCATTTCGCCAGAGCTGAAACGCGAGATAAAAAAGATAGGCAGCACCGACGACCTTCATGCCGGTATAGACCCAAGGGGCCATGGCGAACAGCAAATGAAGCCCGAACAACGCGGCAAGCACCCAGATCACCGATCCAATCCCAATGCCGAGAGCTGTCCAGATTGCCGCACTCCGCGAGGTGGAGATCGCTGATCGGGCCACGACGAGCAAGCTCGGTCCGGGACTGATAACGGCCAGCAGATGCGCAACGCCGACTCCTGTCAGAATCAAGAGGAGTTCCATGGGCTACCTCGTTAAATTAATTATTGGCAGGTCAATAAGCGCATTCTGGACCAGTTCAGCACTCTTTACCTTACGAGGGAACGGAATGTGGGCAACGAGCAGCAGCACTCGCCGGTGATTTGCAGCTGCCGCAGGGGCGACTCGTGGCACTCCGAGAGGAAGAATCCTCATTTTCCCTGGCGGTCCGAGGGATGGTTGATGCCGTCCGATACCGGCACCTCGCCCAGCTCGAAAGGATTGACGCCCTCCAGGCAGCCGACGTTGTAGCCATATTCATTGGGATCGGAACGCCGCTGGTGGTGCGTATAGATCCCACAGCTCGCGCAGAAATAGTGTTTCGCTGTCCTGGTGTTGAACTGGTAGAGCCTCACAGCATCCTCGCCCTTGACGACGCGCAGCCCATCGAGACCCACCGAGGCGACTATGGCGCCTTTTCGCCGACAGAGGGAGCAGTCACAGCGCCTCGGGTTCTCGATCCCGTTGGGCAGCGTCAACTCGAGTTCGACCGCGCCGCAGTGGCAGGTCGCCTTGTGCTTGAGCCGTATCTCGGTATTGCCGACTTTTCTGATCATGTCTCTATCCAAGATGTTCCTGGGTCAACTCTCTTGTCGATAGCAGTTGCCTGGCGCGGGCTCTTCGGTAAGCACAGCGCACAGCTGAAAAGCGCCGCTCCAACGAATCAGCGCTTCAAGAGGCCTCCTGAGGCAAGTCGCCGCGAGCCGCCCGGTGTGGCCGGCGGAGAGAGCCCTGCCGCGCTTCGACCCTGTCCCGATGCGCCGGCGATCCCAGGCATTCGAGATGCAGGGCCCATTCGCACCGCAGCCCTTCGTCAAAGGGTTCGTGCACGGCGGCCCGCAACGCCGCGATCATCCTGACACAGGCCGGGTTGACCCGCTCTTCCTGGGGCAGGGCTCGATACTGGGCGTCGAGCCAGCCCGCTACGTCGGCCACCGGCACCTTGATGCGTCGGTCTCGCGTTCGCCTTCCCCCCTGCGTAGCCAGCGTCCACGCCTCCTGCTGCTGCTCGGCCTCAACGTGCAGGCGCGGCGCGATGCGGTCGATCAGCCCCAACCGCTGCGCTTCGCTGGCACCGATGGTGCCGCCGGTGAGCAGCAAGCGCAACGCGGCGGCAAGCCCTACCAACCTGGGCAAGCGCTGAGTGCCGCCGGCGCAAGGTATCAGCCCCAAGGCGATCTGCGGCAGCCCCAGGCGCAGCTCCGGCGGGCCGATTCGATAATCGCAGGCCATGGCAAGCTCCAGCCCGCCGCCCAGCACCGCGCCGTGCAACCAGGCCACACAGGGCTTGGCGCTGTTCTCGAGGGCAAGCGTCAGCTCAGGCAGGGAGGGCGATTCATGCAGCCGATCGAGTTCGCCCATGTCGGCCCCTGCCGAGAAGCAGCGTCCACCAGCTCTCAGCAAGATCCACTCCACTGCGTCATCGTTCTCGGCAGCCGCCAGCGCCTGCATCAGCTCGCTGCGCAGCCGCTGGGTCAAGGCATTGACCGGCGGGTTGAAGAGGGTGATCCGCGCGCAGTTGCCCTCGCGGACCAGGGTCACGGCTCGGCTCATGGGTCATCTCGTTGAGTGGTCATTGTCATCGCCAAGCGCATCGTCACATGACAAGAGCTTGTCACGTGCCGGTGCTGTGCGCCATCGACCTGACCGACTCACTACCGTCACCAAGACCAAGGTCGGGTTGCGATGCCGCTACCGGAGCGAAACTATAGCGAACTAACGTGCGCATAACGCACACTGGCAGTCAGCTGAACAGGGGCCCGAGCATGCACGAACCCTGCGCAATCGTCACCGGCGGCGCCCGCAATATCGGCCAGGCGATTGCCCTGCGCCTGCAACAGGACGGCTATCGCACCTTCGTGCTGGATATCGTCGAGCCCGAGGCCGAGTCGCTCAGGGCCGATGTCCGGCTGGTCGACCTCTCCGAGGTGGAGGCCACTCAAGCGGTACTCGCGGAGATTCTCGAAGCGCATGCCGTGGACTGCCTGGTCAATAACGTGGGGATCGTCGCGCCGGCGCTGCTCGACGAGACTCGGGTGGAAGACTTCGATCGCTTGATGCACCTCAACGTGCGCTCGGCGCTGGTGTGCACTCAGGCGCTGCTGCCAGGCATGCGCCAGCGCCGCCACGGCCGTATCGTGATCAATGCCAGCCGCGTGGTGCTGGGCAAGGAGGCGCGCAGCCTCTACAGCGCGACCAAGGGCGCGCTGCAATCCATGGCCCGCACCTGGGCGCTGGAACTGGCCGGCGATGGCATCACGGTCAACTGCGTCGCCCCCGGCCCTATCGCCACCACCGCCTTCTGGGAGAACAACCCTCCGGATTCGGAGCGCGCACGACGCATCATCGATAACATCCCGGCGCAGCGCATGGGTCAGCCCGAGGACGTGGCCCAGGCGGTGAGCTTCTTCTGTGACGAGCGCAGCGGCTTCGTCACCGGCCAGACCCTGTTCGTCTGCGGCGGGGTCAGCGTCGGCTGATTCGCTCTAAACGACCCCACGCCGTTGTAGTTCGGCAATCTCCCCCGGTGCCTTGCCGAGCAGTCGCGCCAATACGGCCTCGGTATCCTCGCCCAGTGCCGGCGGCGCCTTGTGATACTCCAGCCGCGTACGCGAGTACTTGATCGGGTTGGCCACGCCGGGGATCGACCCGTGTTGGGACTCGAGTTCGATCTTCATCTCCCGCGCCTTGACCTGTGGGTCGTCGAAGACCTGGGCGATGTTCTGGATCGGCCCGCAGGGCACCGCGATCTCGCCCAGCAGCGCTATCCATTCGTTACAGGTGCGCATACGTGTGATCTCGACCATGATCGGCACCAGCTCAAGGCGATACCGGACCCGCTCGGGGTTGGTGACAAAGCGCGGATCCTCGGCCAGCTCGGGCCGCCCCACCGCCTGGCAGAAGCGCTGGAACTGGCCGTCGTTGCCGATGGCGATGATGACCTTCTCGCCGTCGGCGGTGGGGAACGGCTGGTAGGGCACCAGGTTGGGGTGGTACTCGCCAGTGCGGGTGGGCGGCGTGCCGCTGCAGAAATAGTTCTGCGCCTGGTTGGCCAGCCAGCCCACCTGCACGTCGAGCAGGGCCATGTCGATGTACTGCCCTTCGCCGGTCAGGTGACGATGATGCAGCGCGCCGAGAATGGCGATGGTGGCGTTCATGCCGGTGGTGAGGTCCGCCACCGCCATGCCGACCCGCTGCGGGCCGGCGCCGGGTTCGCCGTCGGCCGCGCCGGTGATGCTCATCAGGCCGCCCTGGGCCTGGATCAGGTAGTCGTAGCCAGCCATGGCAGCCATCGGCCCGGTCTGGCCGAAGCCGGTGATGGAGCAGTAGATCAGCCCCGGATTGATGGCTTCCAGGGTGGCGTAGTCGAGTCCCTTGCGCGCCAGGCCGCCGCTCTTGAAATTCTCCACCAGGATGTCGCTCTGGGCGGCCAGCTCGCGGATCAGCGCCTGCCCTTCGGGCTGGCCCATGTCCACGGTCACGGAGTGCTTGCCGCGGTTGGCCGAGAGATAGTAGGCGGACTCGCGGGTCTCGTTGCCCGCGCGATCCTTGAGCCAGGGCGGCCCCCAGTGGCGCGTGTCGTCGCCGCTCACCGGGCGTTCGATCTTGATCACTTCGGCGCCCATGTCGGCGAGTATCTGGGTACACCAGGGGCCGGCCATCACGCGACTCAGGTCGAGCACGCGCAGGCCCGTCAGCGGTCCTGCCATGTCATTGGCTCCCTGCTGCTTGCGCTTCGCTCGTACCCCTCATGGCGCCTCCTGCTTGGTATCTACGTGTGAAGGCTGACGACGCGCAGCGACGTAGCGGTAGAGCGCCAGCAGGATCGAGCCCACTGTCAGGGCGATGAAGAACCAGGTGATCGGGCCGCGTACGAAGATCGCGAGATCGTTGTGGCCGATCAGCAGCGAGCGGCGCAGGTTGTCCTCGAACATCGGGCCGAGGATGAAGCCGATCAGGAACGGCGCCGCCGGAATCGCCGCCCGGTTGAAGATGTAGCCCAGCAAGCCGAAGCCCAGCATCAGCCACACGTCAAAGGTGTCGTTGTTCACCGCATAGGCGCCGTAGACGCAGAACATCAGCACGATGGGGAAGAGAATCTCCTTGGGAATGTCGGCAATCAGCGAGAAGTACTTGATGGCGCCGTTGCCCACCACCAGCAGCACCAGCGAGCTGAACATGATGCCGACGAACAGCGCGTAGATCAGCGTCAGGTTCTCCTGGAACATGATCGGGCCCGGTGTCAGGCCGTGGACCATGAAGGCGCCGAGAATGATGGCCGTGATCACGTCGCCGGGGATTCCCAGCGACAGCAGCGGGATCAGTGTCGCCCCGGCCACCCCGTTGTTGCCGGCTTCTGCCGCGGCCACGCCTTCCACCTCGCCCTTGCCGAAGTTGTCGCGATTGGGCGAACGGCGCCGCGCATCGCTGTAGGAGATAAAGGCCGCCGCAGTCGCCCCGGTGCCGGGAATGGCACCGATGATTACGCCGATCAGGCTGCCGCGGATGATGCTCTTCAGGCAGCGCTTGAGCTCGGCCAAGGTCATGCCCACTCCGCTGGCCTTGGCTTTCAGGTGCGGCAGCGCCTTCTTGCGATAGAACTCGATGATCTCGGGAATGGCGAACAGCCCGATCAGCAACGGGATGAACGAGATCGAATCCATCAAGTTGTAGTTGCCGAAGGTCAGCCGCTGGGAGCCGTAGACCTCGTCCAGCCCTACCAGGGAGAGCAGGATACCCATCAGCGCGGCAAGCAGGCCCTTGATCATCGAACCGCTGGCCAGCGAGATGATGATGGTCAGTGAGAAGCAGATCAGCCAGAAGAACTCCGGGGCGCCGAAGTTGAGCGCGATCTTGGCCAGGTAGGCGGCAAAGAAGATCAGCGCAATATTGGAGATGAAGTCCGCTATCACCGAAGAGTAGAGCGCCGTCTTGAGCGCCTTCTTGGCATGGCCCTGCTGGGCCATGGGGTAGCCGTCGAGCAGGGTGCAGGCCGAGGCCGGCGAGCCCGGCGTGCGGATCAGGATGGCGGTGATGGAGCCACCGTACATGCCACCCTTGTAGATTCCTACCAGCAGCAGGATGGCGGCCACCGGCTGCATTGTGAAAGTGAACGGCAGCGCCAGAGCCACCGCCATGGTGGCGGTGAGGCCCGGAATCGAGCCCACCACGACGCCGATGACGACGCCCAGCGCAATGGCGATGAAGTTGTCCAGGCTGAGAAAGAGATGCAGGACTTCCGAAAACATTTCCATAGGTCACCCAGGGGCAATAGCGCCTGCCATCAGAACGGCATCAGCGGCAGCGGCACGTTCATGACCTTCACGAACAGGAAGGTGACGGCAGCGGGAAACACGAACGCCAGGCCATAGACCCACCAGGACCTGACCGGATGCGCGGCGAATAGGATCAGGGTGGCCAGGATGCCGCTGATCACCGCACCCAGCGCCTCGAAAAGGCCCACATAGACGACCAGGGCGACCGCCATCATGGCGAAGCGCAGTTGAGGGCCCTTCTCGATGCGCCGACCGTCCTCCTTGCCGGTATGGTCGACCAACAGCCCCTGTACGATCAGCAGAACGGAGAAGGCGAGCATCAAGCCACCCACGATGCGTGGCAGCCAGCGCGGCGACATCATCGGGTTCTGCAGAATGGGCGGCTCACCGATGTAGTTCGGAACCAGATAGAACAGCAGCACGGCGGAGGCCGCCAGCAGTACACACCCTGCCAGAACATCGCCAGGGTCTCTGATGCGCTTGGAAAACGAGGTCGACATGACAACCCTCCACGGACACACGAACAAGGCGAGGGCGGCACCCTCGCCTCAGCGGCTGTTGCGGTCGGCCCTCTGCGTTACTGGCTGATGCCAGCCTGCTCGGCTACGTCCTGCCAGCGCTCCACATCTTGCGCGATGAACTGCCTGAACTCCTCGCCTGCCACCTGGCCCGGCTCGGCGCCCAACTGGTTGGAGAAGTCGAGGAATTCCTCACGCTGCATCACGGCATCGAGCGCCTCACGCATGGTCTCCTGGGCCTCCTGGGAGAACGACTCATGGGCGATCAGGCCGAACCAGGCGGTGGTCACGAACTGGCCGAGGTTGTAATCGCCGATCTCCACCAGCGTGGGCACGTCCGGCAGGTGCTCGGAACGCTCAGCGGAGGTCACGGCCAGCGCCTTGAGGTCACCGGAGCGGATATGTGACAGCACGGTCGGCATGTTCTCGAAGGAGACATCGACGTCACCGCCCAGCAGGGCCGGAAGCGCCGCACCGCTGCCGGCAAACGGCACGGCGGTCAGGTTGGTCTCGGTCAGGGTCTTGAACAGCTCGCCCGACATGTGGATGGAGCTACCCACGCCGCTGTGGCTGAAGGTCATGTCCTGCTCGCGTGCCGCTTCGACGAACTCCTCGACGCTGTCATAGGGGCTGTCGGCCGGCACTACCATGACGTTGGGGATGTCGATCAGGTTTTGCAGGAAGACGAAATCCTCGATCGGGTCGTAGGTCAGGTCGGGGTAGATGGCCGCGCCAATGGTATGGCCCGGGGATGCCATCAGGATGGTGTGCTCGGCGTCGCGTCCGCCACGTGCCAGGCGACCTGTGGCTACGGTGGAGCCCGCCCCCGGGCGGTTCTCGACCACCACGTTGGCACCCAGCTCGTCCTGCAGCAGATCGGCGACGCGGCGCGACAGCACGTCGGTGGTGCCACCCGGAGCATAGGGTACGACGAGACGAACATCGCCGGTCGGCCATTCGTTGGCATGTGCCGCCGAGACGGACACTGCGAGGGCCAGGCCGCCGCCGCATACCGCCAGGCATGCCTTCTTGAATAAGCTTGTCATCACGCCACCTTCTATCGTTGATTTATATTGTTCGCTAGGCGCACATATATTCGTCACGCAATCGAGGGTACTGTGTTACGACATTGCCCCAAACCCGACCTTAGTCTTATTCGACACGCCTCCGCGCCCATGAAAAAACCCGGGGCCAATCGCTTGGGCCCGGGTCAAGGAGGAAACACTGGCGTGGCGTCACTCGAGAGCTTCGTAAGGCAGGCCCACGTAGTTCTCGGCGATGGTCTTGAGGCCTGCTTCCGATGACGTGAGGTAGTCGAGCTCGGCCTGCTGCATGCGGGTCTCGAAGCCCTCCTCGTCGGAGAACTTGTGCAGCAGCGAGGTCATCCACCAGGAGAAGCGTTCAGCCTTCCAGATGCGCTTCAGGCAGGTCTGCGAATAGCGGGGAATCAGGTCGGTACGGCCCTCCTGATAGACCTTGACCAGCAGCCGATAGAGCGTGTTGACGTCACTGGCGGCGAGATTGAGCCCCTTGGCCCCGGTGGGCGGCACGATGTGCGCAGCATCGCCGACCAGGAACAGCTTGCCGTACTGCATCGGCTCGACCACGAAGCTGCGCAGCGGCGCAATGCTCTTCTCCAGCGAAGGGCCGGTGACCAGCTTGGCAGCGACCTCCTCGGGCAGGCGGCGCTTGAGTTCCTCCCAGAAGCGCTCGTCGGACCAGTCCTCGACCTTCTCGTCAAGGGGAACCTGCACGTAGTAGCGGCTGCGGGTCGGCGAACGCATGCTGCACAGCGCGAAACCACGCTCGTGGCGAGCATAGATCAGCTCGTCGGATACCGGCGGGGTATCTGCCAGCAGACCCAGCCAGCCGAACGGGTAGACCTTCTCGAACTTCTTGATGCGATCCTTTGGAATCGACCGGCGTGACACGCCGTGGAAGCCGTCGCAACCGGCCACGTAGTCGCAATCTAGCCGCACCGTTTCGCCACTCCTCTCGAAGGTGACGTAGGGCGCTTCGCTGTCGAGGTCGTGGGGCTGGACGTTATCGGCCTCGTAGATCGTCTTGCCGCCGGCGGCCTCGCGAGCTTCCATCAGGTCGCAGGTCACCTCGGTCTGGCCGTAGACCATCACTGCCTTGCCCCCGGTCAGCCCGGCCAGGTCGATGCGCACCCGGCGATTGTCGAAGGCCAGCTCGACGCCATCGTGAGGCAGGCCCTCGGCGTTCATGCGCTCGTCGACTCCGGCCTCGCGCAGCAGGTCGACCATGCCCTGCTCCAGCACACCGGCACGAATACGACTGAGCACGTAGTCGCCACTCTTGCGCTCGAGAATCACATTGTCGATGCCTTGGCGGCTCAGCAGTTGGCCAAGCAGCAGCCCGGAAGGGCCGGCGCCGATGATGGCTACCTGGGTCTTCATGAAAAAGCCTCTTGTTGTCAGGAGCACGACACATGAGTTGCATTTTTCAATGAAACGGAACGGCTTTTAAGGCAATATCGACACCAACACTTGGACTTTTTACGTATCTGACCTCGACTTTGGTCGACTCGATCAAGGAGGCGTCCATGTCACGCTCAGCGCAGGCTTCCGTTCCCGTTTTCAAGCTCTACGGCGAGACCCACCCCTGGCCGACACCGGACCTGCTGCACTGCGAGTCGATATCCGAACGCAGCCGGCTGCACGACTGGTACATTCGCCCCCATCGGCATGCCGACCTGGTCCACGTGCTGCACATCGCCGATGGACAGGTCGAGCTGGAACTGGAGGGTACGCAGCAATCCTTGAAGGGGCCGCTGGTGATCGTGGTGCCGGCGATGACCATCCATGGCTTTCGCTTCTCGCAGGATATCGAAGGGCACATCGTCACCCTGGCGCAACCGCTGGCCGAACAACTTGGCCAGCGGCTCGAAGAGCAAGCCAAGGTGCTCAAGCACCCCGACTACCATCTCCTGGAGCAACCGCAGAAGGCGCGGCGCCTGGCCACTTTGGTAGCGCAGATCGATGCCGAGTATCGCCAGCCGGCGCCGGGGCGCGATCGCATGCTGGATGCCCTGATCCAGGCCCTGGCGGTGGAGCTCGCCCGGCTGGCCGAACCGCACGGCCTGACCGGCACTGCCCCCGGGCCACGTCAGCGCGACCGCGGCCACGAGCACCTGGCGAGCTTCCAGGCGCTGATCGAGGCGCAGTACCGCCAGCAGCCCAGCGTCGAACGCTTTGCCGAACAGCTCGGCATGAGCAGCGCCCACCTCAACGCCCTGTGTCGCCGCCTGGCAGACCACAGCGCGCTGCAACTGCTGCACGAACGCCTGCTGCTGGAAGCCAAGCGTCAGCTCACCTATACCAACATGACCATCAGCCAGGTCGCCGACAGCCTCGGCTTCTCCGAACCTGCCTACTTCACCCGCTTCTTCAAGCGCAACACCGGCCTTTCGCCGCGGGAATTCCGGCTACGGCAGCACGCGGGCGGAGTTTCGAAACAGGACGCCCCCGGTCAGTCGAGCTGAGCCGGGGGCGCAGCCCTGCCGAAGCAGGGTATTCACAGGGGAAGCGTTGTCTCTATAACATCCAGAGGGACAGAATGGGGAAAGCGATGAGCAGTGCCAGGCGCAACAGGTCCGCCACGATGAACGGTGCCACACCGCGGTAGATCTCGCCCAGCCCCACGTGGGGCGCCATGGCTTTTATCACGAAGACGTTCATGCCCACCGGTGGCGTCACCAGCCCCAGCTCCACGGTCAGCACGGTGAGAATGCCGAACCACACCGGGTCGATGCCCAGCATGGTGATGATCGGGAATACCACCGGCACCGTGATCACCAGCATGGCGATGGAGTCCATGAACATGCCGAGCACGAAGTAGAGCAGCAGGATCAGCAGCAGGATGACCATGGTCGGTACGTCCAGCCCGCCGAGGAAGGTGCTGATGGTGAAGGAGATCCGTGACACCGAGATGAAGTAGCCCAGGGTCTCGGCGCCTACCAGCATGAAGAACACCACCGCCGAGAGCGCCAGCGTCTCCTGCACGCTCTGCCACAGCCCGGCCATCCGCATGCCCTTGTAGAAGGCGTAGAGCAGAGTGGCGAAGGCGCCCACGCTGGCCCCTTCGGTGGGTGTGAACATGCCCTGGTAGATGCCGGCGATGATGACCACGAATACGGTGAAGAAGGGCAGCAGGCCGGCCAGCGAACGAAACTTCTCGGCAAAGCTGGTGGACTCGCCAGGCACCGCCAGATGGGGCCAGATGCGCATCACCACGCTCACCGTCAGGGCGTAGAACACCAGCCCCATCAGGCCGGGGATGATCCCCGCGGCGAACATGTCGCCCACCGACTGCTCGGTGATGATGGCGTAGATCAGCAGCGCGATGCTGGGCGGAATCATGATGCCCAGGGTGCCGCCTGCCGCCAGCGTGCCGGTGGCCAGCGAACGCGCATAGCCGTGCTTCTCCATTTCCGGCAGCGCCACGCGGGTCATGGTACTGGCGGTGGCCAGCGACGAGCCGGAAATCGCCGAGAACACCCCACAGGAACCTACCGTGGCGATCGCCATGCCGCCCTTCCAGCCGCCGCAGATGGTGCGCGTCGAGTTGAACAGCATCCCGGCCATGCCCGAATGGGCGGCCAGCACCCCCATCAGGATGAACATCGGAATGGCGCTGAAGCTGTAGCTCGAAAGCACGTCCACCGGCACCGACTTGACCATGGAGAGCGCCGCTCCCCAGGAGATCACCTGGGCGAAGCCCACCACGCCGACGATCAGCATCGCCAGCGCCACCGGCACCCGCAGTATCAGCAATACCAGCAGACCGATCAGGCCGATGCCGCCGATCATCTCGCTACTCATGGTGGACACCTCCCCCCTCGGTGGCAAAGAAGACGCCCAGCACGGCATGCAACAGGCTGCGCAGCGCCAGCAGCGCGCACAGCACGGCACCGAACTGATAGATCGGTCCCATGGGAATTCGCAGATCCTGGGTCACCTGACCGCGCTGGGAGGCGATGCCCGCCTCCTGCCACAGGCCGACGGCCATCACCGCACCCAGCACCACAAAGCCGGCTAGAAAAAGGCCACCCAGACGCTCCTTGAGCGCAGGCGACAGCCCATGACTGAAGGCTTCGACCACAACCTGACTGCGCTCGACGCTGGCGGCCATGGCCGCCAGCAGGGAGAACATCAGCAGGTAACGAACCAGTTCGACGCTGCCCACCACGCTCCAGTTGAGCGCGCCGCCGGAGAGACGGAACACCAGGCGCAGCAGCACGTCGACGATGGTCACACTCATGAGCCCCAGTAGCGCCAGGCCCGCCACCAGCAGGCATAGGCGTGCCAAGTGGCGACTGATGAATGACAAGGCTTGCATCGGCAGCTCCTGGGTCAGCTCTGCTCGGCCGGGCAGGCGTCGCGAGCCGACATGGCGGCTTCGTACACTTCACGAGCATTGTCCAGGCCACGGCCTTCGAGCTCGCTGAGGTAGTTCTCGATACCCGCCTCCAGCGGGCCTGCCCACTCGTCATGCTCCAGCGGATTGTCGATCACGCGAATGGTGTGCCCAGCCTCCTCGGCTTCCTGCTTGCCGGCCTCGTCAAGGCCGTCGAACACCCGTCCGGCCACTTCGCTCCACTGCATGCCCATGTTGGCCTCGATGGCCGCCTGCTGCTCGTCGCTCAAGCGGTCGAAGCTGCGCTGGTTCATGGTGGCGACGAAGATCAGCGAGTAGAACGGCACCTGGGTGTGGTAGTTGGCCAGCTCGTTGAGGCGGAACACCTTCATGCCTTCCCAGGGAAAGCTCAGGCCATCGATCACACCGCGCTGCAGCGAGGTATAAATGTCCGGCGCCGGCATCCCGACCGGCTGGGCGCCGAGCTGCTCAAGCATCTCGCCGGCCACGGCGGTGGGGCGACGGATGCGCAACCCGGAGAGATCGGAGGGTGATTGGATGTCATTGTCCACGGTGTGCAGATAGCCAGGCCCCGTGGTGAACATGAACAGCACCTTGGTGTCGTCGTATTCGTCGGCAATATGGCCATCATCGTAGAGGGTCTGCAGGATGCACGCGCCCTGACTGGCGGTATCGGCTACACCCGGCAGCTCGACGATCTGCGACAGCGGGAAACGTCCGGCAGTGTATCCCTGGGCAGTGATGGCGATATCGGAAATACCGCTGACCGCCCCTTGGTAGGCCTGGTCGGCACGGGTCAAGGTCTGCGAGGGATAGTTCTCGACCTGCAGTTCACCGCCGGAGGCCTCCTGTACCGCGTCGGCCCAGGCCTGGAAGATCTCCTGGTTGATACCGGAGCCGTCCGGCCAAAAATGGGACATGCGCAGGGTGGTGGAAGCCTGGGCGGCGGACGCCGCAGTGAAACCAGCGATGGCAGCGGCCAGCAGGCATCGCGTCAGGATACGGCTCATGGGGTGCCTCCGAGGATCGTTATAATGATCAGCGCATTTTGTTCGGTATCCGAATATACGTTCGGATTTATGAATAAGCTACCCCACCACTACGCATTCCGATAATCGACATTAGTCTAGGGTATTTGGCTTTTTCACTTATCCAACTAGTTGATTCAAAGCATAATGTTTGTCTCAACAAGGATTATTGGCACCCTTTTCTTGGACTTTTCAAGCACGATCGGGCGGGCAAGCACTTACCCACTCAGACCCAACAACTCCCCATAGCGCAGCCCAATGAAGGCATGCTCGCGCATCAACATCTCGGCCCGGGCGCCCTCCCCATGGCGCAGCGCCTGGACCACCAGCTCGTGCTGTATCTGGGCCAGTTGCAGCTTGCGATACTCGCGGTCCAGCGCCTCGCTGTCGATGACGATGGAGTCGGCGGCGGCAAAGGGCAGATGATTGTTGCGGGCAATCGCGTCACCGATCACCGGGCTGCCGGACGAACCGACGATGACCTGATGGAAGTGGCGGTTCAGCTCGCTCCAGGCATCGACGTCGCGCTCCTCGAGAAACCCCTTGGCCAGCAGTTCCCGCCCTCTTTGGATCCAAACTTCGAGCTCGGCATCCAGCTGCTGCGAAATTCCCTGCTCGGCCAGTCGCCGTGCCGCCAGACCCTCCAGCACCCCACGCACCTCCACGGCACAGAGCACGTCCGCTTCGGTGAACTCCCGCACCATGAAGCCGCGCTTGCCGGCCCGCTGCAGCAACCCCTCCTGCTCCAGGGTACGAAAGGCCAAACGCACCGGGGTGCGTGAGACGCCCAGCTGTTCCGATACCGCCACCTCGCCGAGACGTTCGCCCGGCCCGTAAGCCCCCTCGCCGATCAGCTTGCGTAATCGGCTCACCACGCTCTTATCGCTGCTGCTCACTCGAACTCCCATTCGTCACCGTGCTTTCGAAGACCGCGAACATGGATCCAACTAAAGCATAAGTTGACCAAAACCAGAATCAAAAGCTCTACTTTGGATCCAAACATAATTTTCATGACCGTGACACGCGCTGCAATGCAATGCCCATGAACCGACGCAGCCAAGGAGAGAACCATGTCGCTACAGGCCCCCTTCCCCAAGAATACCTGGTACGTCGCCTGCACCCCGGACGAGATCGAAGACAAGCCTCTGGGGCGCATCATCTGCAACGAACCGATCGTCTTTTTCCGCGGCGACGAGGGCCGCGTGGCTGCGGTGGAGGACTTCTGCCCCCACCGTGGCGCCCCGCTGTCGCTGGGCTTCGTGCGCGACGGCAAGCTGGTCTGCGGCTACCACGGCCTGGAGATGGGCTGTAACGGCAAGTGCTCCAGCATGCCGGGCCAGCGCGTGCGCGGCTTCCCGAGTATCCGCGCCTACCCGGTGGAAGAGCGCCACGGCTTCGTGTGGATCTGGCCGGGCGACCCGGAGAAGGCCGACCCGAGCCTGATTCCCGAGCTGCACTGGGCCGATAGCCCCGACTGGGCCTACGGCGGCGGGCTCTATCATATCCACTGCGAATATCGCCTGATGATCGACAACCTCATGGACCTGACCCATGAGACCTACGTGCACGCCTCCAGCATCGGCCAGCCGGAAATCGAGGAAGCCGCCCCCGAGACCAGCGTCAACGGCGACGAGGTCATCACCAGCCGGCACATGGAGAACATTCCGGCGCCGCCCTTCTGGCAAGCGGCCCTGCGCGGCTGCGGACTGGCCGATGACGTGCCGGTGGATCGTTGGCAGATCTGCCGCTTCACGCCGCCGAGCCATGTACACATCGATGTGGGCGTAGCCCATGCCGGCCACGGCGGCTACGACGCGCCCGCCAAGGTCAAGGCCTCGAGCATCGTGGTCGATTTCATCACTCCCGAGACCGACACCTCGATCTGGTACTTCTGGGGCATGGCGCGCAACTTCAAGCCCGAGGACGGCGAGCTCACCGAGCGGATTCGTGAGGGCCAAGGCAAGATCTTCGCCGAAGACCTGGAGATGCTCGAAGCCCAGCAGCGCAACCTGCTGCGCTATCCCGAGCGCCAGTTGCTCAAGCTCAACATCGACGGCGGCGGCGTCCAGGCCAGGCGAATCATCGAGCGTATTCTCAACGAGGAGCGCGAAACCAGCCAAGCGGGAGCCACGGCATGAGCGGCGCTTCCCTTTCGCTGATCGTCGAGGTCAAGGCGCGTCACGACGAAGCCCAGGACATCGCCACCTTCGAGCTGGCCGATCCCCACGGTCGGCCGCTACCGGCATTCAGTGCCGGTGCGCATCTCGACGTGCAGGTCAAAAGCGGCCTGATTCGCCAGTACTCACTGTGCAACCACCCCGAGGAGCGCGACCGCTACCTGATCGGCGTGCTGCGCGACCCGGCCTCCCGGGGCGGCTCGGTGGCCATGCACGAGGAGATCCAGGTGGGCGACCTGATCCAGATAAGCGCGCCCAAGAACCACTTCCCGCTCAAGCCCGCCGGCCGCACCCTGCTGCTGGCCGGCGGAATCGGCATCACGCCGCTGCTGTGCATGGCCGAGCGCCTGGCCCACACCGAGGCCGACTTCGCGCTGCACTACTGCACTCGCTCCCCGGAACGCACCGCCTTCCGGCAGCGCATCGCCGACTCCGGCTTCGCCGAGCGGGTGCACTTCCACTTCGACGACGGTGCAACGGAGCAGAAGCTGGACCTCGAGGCGCTGCTGGCCACGCCGGACCCGAACACCCGGGTCTACGTATGCGGCCCCACCGGCTTCATCGAAGCGGTGCTGTCCACCGCCAAGGCCAACGGCTGGCCCAGCGAGCGATTGCATACCGAGTACTTCGCCGGTGCCAAGACCGATACCAGCGACGACGGCAGCTTCGAGGTCAAGATCGCCAGCAGCGGCGCCAGCTTCATCGTGCCCGCCGACAAGACGGTGTATCAGGTGCTGGCCGAGAACGGCGTCGAGATCATGGTTTCCTGCGAGCAGGGGGTCTGCGGCACCTGCCTGACCCGGGTGCTGGAAGGCGAACCCGATCACCGCGACCTCTACCTGGACGACGACGAGCACGCTGCCAACGACCAGTTCACGCCCTGCTGCTCGCGGGCCAAGAGCAAGGTCCTGGTACTGGACCTGTAAGCGCGACACCCATAACGACAAGAGGAATACTCCCATGACACCCAGCAAGATCGTGACCGCCCTCCCCCTGAAGAGTGGTCTCAAGAGCGCCCTCACCGGTGCCTTGACCGCCGCTCTCTTGGCCACGCCGGCCCTGGCCGAGGCCACCACCCTGCGTATCGCCCACGTCTGGCCCGGCGGTTCGCTGATCGACCGCGAGCTGTTCCAGGCCTGGGCGAAAAGCGTCGAGGAAGCCTCCGACGGCCGCCTGCAGGTGCAGATCTTCCCTGGTGCCACCCTGACCGGAGCCGATAGTGCCTACCAAGGCGTGGTCAATGGCATCGCCGACATCGGCGCCACCGCCCAAGGCTACAACGCCGGGCGCTTCCCGCTGACCCAGGTGGTCGAGCTGCCCGGTGTCTCGGCCAGCAGCCGGCAGGGATCCTGCATCCTGCAGTCACTTTACGACCAGGGGCACTTCGAGGAGGAGTACTCCGATACCCGGCCGCTGTTCATGTTCACCACCGGACCCGGCTACCTGCACACCAAGGAGCGCCTGATCGAGACGCCCCAGGACCTGGAGGGCCTGCGCCTGCGCCGCCCCACGCCAGTGGTCGGCGACATGTTCACCCGGCTCGGCGCCCAGGCCGTGGGCATGCCGGCGCCGGAGGTCTTCACCTCCATGCAGCGCGGCGTGGTGGATGGGTTGAGCTTCAACTGGGAGGGCATGAAGACCTTCCGCCTCAACGAGCTGGCCAGCTACCACACCGAGGTTCCGCTCTACGACCTGTCGCTGTTCGCCACCATGAACCAGCGCACCTACGACAGCCTGCCCGAGGACCTGCAGCAGGTGATCGACGACCACAGCGGCATGGAGTGGTCGCTGCGCGCGGCAGAGGTCTACGACGAGTTGATTCGCCAGGGTCGCCAGGACGCCGAGGAGGCCGGCCACGAATTCCTGGTCATCGAGGACGCCCTCGACCATGCCGACTGGGGTCCCGTGCTGAACGAGACCATCGAACGCTACCTGGAGGAGGTCGGCGAGGAGGGCAGGACGGTCTATGAGGCGGCGACAGCACTGCAGGACGAGTGCTCCGCCTGATCCTCCTCTCTTCTCCTCTCCCACCTCCCTCACGGCAGCCCTCGGGCTGCCGTTTTTCGTTTCTGACCTTCTCGCGACAACAAGACTAAAGTCGAAGTTCGGCGTGAATGACCCAGCACGGCAACTGCTGTAGTCTATCTATTGTTTAATATCACAACAGTATTTCTGAACAACAAGCTCTTAGCTTGACGACTATTGCCGAGGCCCCCATGACCGAAACGCTCGTCAAGACGACTCTGGACGACACCCTCTACACCATCACGCTGGCGCGCCCGGAGAAGCGTAACGCCGTCAGTGATCGCCTGCTCAATGCCTTGGAGGAGGCCCTGGTTGCCACGCCGGAGGGCACCCGGGTGATCATCCTGGCCGCCGAGGGCAAGCACTTCTGTTCCGGTCTGGACCTCGCCGAACACCAGCATCGCGACCCCTTCGGCGTGGTGCAGCACTCCCGCGGCTGGCACCGCATCTTCGATCGTCTGCAGCACGGTGGAATCCCCGTGGTCACCGCCATGCAGGGTGCCGTCATCGGCGGCGGCCTGGAGCTGGCCACGGCGACACATGTACGGGTTGCCGAATCCAGTACCGTCTATCAGTTGCCGGAAGGTCGTCATGGCATTTTCGTCGGCGGCGGTGCCTCGGTGCGGGTCGCCGGCATCATCGGGCCCAGCCGCATGTGCGAGATGATGCTCACCGGCCGCGTCATGGATGCCGACGAGGGGCAGCGGCTGGGTCTTTCCCACTATGTGGTCGGTGATGGGGAGAGTCTCGCCAAGGCCCGCCAGCTCGCCGAGCGCATCGCCGAGAACGCGCCCATGGCCAACTGGGCCATGGTCTCCGCCATCTCGCGCATCGACAACATGGCCAGCGACGACGGTCTGTTCGTGGAGTCGCTGACCGCCGCCCTGACCCAGACCAGCCCCGAAGTCGCCGAACGCATCAGCCATTTTTTCACCAAGAAGGGCAAGGGCCCACGTACCTGAGGAGAGCGCCATGAAGTTTCAGGACAATACCTTCATCGTTTCCGGCGGCGCCTCGGGACTAGGAGAAGCCACTGCACGCGCGCTGCACGAGGCGGGCGGCAACGTGGTGATTGCCGATCTCAATGCCGAGCGCGGCGAGGCGCTGGCAGGCGAGCTGAACGCCAGAAGCGCCACCGACCGTGCGCTCTTCCAGCGCACCGACGTCGCCAGCGAAGCCGATGCCCACGCCGTGGTAGCGCTGGCCGTGGATACCTTCGGCGGCCTGCAGGGGCTGATCAACTGCGCCGGGGTCGGTGACCCCGCCAAGGTGGTCGATCGCCACGGCGAGCCCCTGCCCCTGGGAGCCTTCTCGCGCATCGTCAACATCAACCTGCTGGGCAGCTTCAACATGCTGCGCCTGGCCGCCGCCGCCATGGCCAAGGGCGAGCCCCAGGCCGACGGCGAGCGTGGGGTAATCATCAATACCGCCTCGGTGGCGGCCTTCGACGGCCAGATCGGCCAGCCCGCCTATGCGGCGTCCAAGGGCGGCATCGTCGCCATGACCCTGCCCATCGCCCGGGAGCTGGCCCGCCACGGCATCCGCGTCATGACCATCGCCCCGGGGCTGTTCAAGACGCCGCTGATGGAGGCGCTGCCGGAAGAGGCGCAGCAGTCGCTGGCCGCCTCCATCCCCTTCCCCAACCGCCTGGGCGAGCCCGGCGAGTTCGCCCGCCTGGCCTGCCATATCGTCGACAACCCCATGCTCAACGGCGAGGCCATTCGCGTGGATGGGGCGATTCGTATGGCACCAAGATAGTACGCACTCTCACAGCTTGGTGAAGGCGATGAGCTATCCCGGCGCCAAGCCAGCGCGAGGGCGCTGTGAACCCATCCCTGGGCGCTACTTTTGCCATCCATGGCAAAAGACCCTCGCTTCGGCTTGTCCCCGGCGCTCATCACTCACGGTCCAGTCACTATTCAGTGTGAGAATCGCCATGCTCGACTACCAAGCGCCGCTGCGCGACATGCAGTTCATCCTCGAAGAGCTGGCCGGTCTCGGGCGAGTCGCTGAGCTGCCCGGCTGCGAGGACGCCTCGCCCGATCTGGTGAGCGCCGTGCTGGAGGAGGCCGGCAAGTTCGCCAGCGGCGTGCTCGCCCCCCTCAACCCGGTCGGCGACCGCCAGGGCTGCCGTCTGGAAGGCGAGCGGGTAATCGTGCCCGACGGCTGGCAGGCGGCCTACGACCAGTTCCGCGATGCCGGCTGGATCGGCCTGTCGCTGCCCCCGGCGCATGGCGGCCAAGGGCTGCCCAAGCTGGTTTCCACGCCGGTGTGGGAGATGTGGTTTTCCACCAACATGGCCTTCGCCATGCTGCCTCAGCTCAACGTGGGCCAGACCGAGGCGCTGATGATCGCCGCCAGCGAAGCGCAGAAAGCCATCTGGCTGGATAAGATCGTCAGCGGCGAGTGGGCCGCCACCATGAATCTCACCGAGCCCCAGGCCGGCTCCGACCTGGCCGCCACGCGCATGCGCGCCGAGCCCACGGGCGATGGAGCCTACCGCCTGTTCGGTCAGAAGATCTTCATCTCCTACGGCGAGCACGAACTCACCCCCAACATCGTGCACCTGACCCTGGCGCGACTTCCCGACGCCCCGCCCGGGGTCAAGGGGCTATCGCTGTTCCTGGTACCCAAGTACCTGCTCGATGAACGGAGCGAGCCGGGGCAGAAGAACGACATCCGCTGCATCGCCATCGAGCACAAGATGGGCATCCACGGCAGCCCCACCTGCACCCTGAGCTATGGCGACGATGGCGGCGCCCTGGGCTATCTGGTCGGTGAGCCGCATACCGGCCTGGCCACCATGTTCGTGATGATGAACGAGGCCCGCTTCAATGTGGGCGTGCAGGGCGTGGCGCTGGGCGAGCGCGCTTACCAGGCGGCGCTCGCCTATGCCCGGGAGCGTGTTCAGGGGCGCAACATCGTCACGGGCGAAGTCGGCCTACCGATCCTCGCCCACCCCGACGTCAAGCGCATGCTGGCCTCGATGCGGGCCCGGCTGATGGCCATGCGCGCCCTGCTCTACAGCGCCGCCGGCTGGTTCGACCTCGCCCGTCATCACCCGCAGGCCGAGGTCGCCAACAAGTACCGCCGCTACGTCGATCTGCTGATGCCGGTGGCCAAGGGCTGGTGCACCGAGGTGGGCAACGACCTTTGCGACGAGGCGATCCAGGTGTTCGGCGGCATGGGCTTCGTCGAGGAAACCGGGGTCGCGCAGCTGTTCCGCGACGCCCGCGTCATCACCATCTACGAGGGCACCACCGGCATCCAGGCCAACGACCTGCTGGGCCGCAAGATCCTGCGTGAGAACGGCGCCACCCTGCGCGAGCTGATCAATGACTTCCGCGAAACCGCCACGCAACTCGATGGCCATGAACGGCTCGACGATCTGGCGGAAGCTCTCCGCGACCAGGCCAACCTGCTCGACGAAACCAGCGACTGGCTGCTAGAACACCGCGCCGATACCGCCGACCTCTACGCCGGCGCCGTGCCGCTACTGCATCTGCTCGGCACCGCCTGCGGCGCCTGGCAGATGGCCCGCCTGGCATTGGCCGCCGCCGAGGCACGCCGCAAGGCCGGCGACGGCGACGCCGATTACCTGCAGGGGCTCATCGAACTGGCGCGCTTCTATATGGCCACCCAGGCACCCCAGGCTTACGCCCACGGCCATACCCTGCGCCATGCCGGGGCGGTGCTGAGCCGCTTTTCCGCGAGAGGGCTTTAAGAGGGGGCTAGGAGAGAGGGGCCTTGAGCCGGCACCGCTAGGCAATCAACTCGCAGCCGCATAGCATAGGCACCAATAACAACAAATGACGGAGACGTTCCCTGATGCACACGACCGTCACCCCCACAGCACCGTTTCAGGGCTTCCGCCATCGGCAGAGCAGCGATGTCGAGGAGCATGCACGACAGCTCAGCGGCTGGCAGTGCCGCTACGACCAGGTCACCCCCGGCCGTTTCGCCGGCAGCGTGACCGAGCTTCACCTGGAAGGCATTCAGTTGGCGCGCGACCAGGCCAATCAGGCCATCGTCAAGAATGGCAACGCCTGGCCCAATGCGATTACCTTCAGCCTGCCACTCGAAACCAGAGATCCCGGCTTCCATTGCGATGGCCACGCCGTCAGTGGCCCGTGTCTGCTGACGGCCCATAGCGACCGACTCCCCGAGGTGCGCGCGCCCGCTTATCTGGACCTGCTACGCGTCACCATCGACGAATCGCTGCTCGAGGAGGTGCAGGGGCACCAGCAGCGCAGCCTGAACCTGCCCGCGGTGGCCCATTGCTACCGGCTGGGCAGCCACTCCGAGCGGGACGAACTGATTCCGCTGGCACGCAGTCTCATGCAAGGTGACAGCCCCCGCAGCCAGGCACTGTTGACCCACGCCGCCATCCGCAGCGGTTTCCGGGATATGGTGCTGATGCATCTGCTCGATCTGATCGACAACGAACGTATCACGCTGCTGGCGCCCCATGCGCGCAAGCGTATCGTCGACCGCGCCTGCGACTATGCGCTGGCGCACCGCGATGCGCCTCCCTCCATCGTCGATCTGTGCAATCAGGTCGGTGCCAGTCGACGCAAACTGCAGTATTGCTTTCAGGAAACGCTGGGCATCAACCCGGTTGCCTACTTGCGCACTCTGCGTCTGAACGGGGTGCACCGCGACCTGTTGCAGGCGGACAAGAACGTCCAGGACACGGCCTCTCACTGGGGCTTCTGGCACCTGAGCCGCTTCGCCGCCGACTATCGACAGCTTTTTGGGGAGCATCCTTCGGAGACCCTCCAACGCGCCAAGCGCGATTTTGCCGAATACGGATAACTCTGCATCTGGCGCTCTCTGTAGTGTGTTTGTTGACAACCACAACAAACACACCAAGAGAGTTGCTCCATGCGTTATCCCAACCTGACGTCTGCCCTTCTCGGCGCGGCCCTGGTCTTCTTCTCCGCAAGCGGCCATGCCACCGAGAACGGTGCCCCCACGACTCCCGCAGGGCTCTACGACTTCGGCGCCGGTTTCACGCCGCCCCCCACTCCTGCAGGCACCTTCGGCATCCGCACCGCCTTTTATTCGACCAATACGCTCAAGGATGGCAACGGTAACGACCAGCCGGTGGACTTCTCCCTGGATGTGCTATCCATCGGTCTGGCCTATCTGCGCATGACCCAGCATGGACTCTGGGGCGCAAGATACGGCTGGGGAGCAGTCATGCCGTTCTTTGCGATGGACGCCTCGCTCGAGGTACCCACCCCCTTCGGCACCCTCTCCGACAGCGCCAATGTCTTACGGCCGGCCGATCTCCAGGTGCTGCCCTTGATCCTGCAGTGGACCCCCTCGCCCAACCTGGGCATCAACACGCAGTTCCAGATCCAGGCCCCCACCGGCGATTACGACAAAGACCGCCTGGTCTCGCCCGGCCTGAACCGCTGGGCCTTCTCACCCATTCTCAATGCCACCTACATCACCGAGGGCGGCTTCGAGGTCTCTTCGAGCTTCCAACTGGATTTCAATACCCGCAATCGCGACACCGATTATCGCAGCGGCGTGGAGTACCGCCACGAGTTTGCCCTAGGCCAGCACATCGGTAGCTGGACAGCCGGGCTGGGCGGCTACTACTACCGCCAGCTAACCGATGACGACGGCCCGGACCTGACCGACGGCAATCGTGCCCAGGTCATGGCGCTAGGGCCGGCAGTCAGCTTCTTCCAGCCAGGCCTGCCAGCGGTGTGGCTGCACGCCTACAAGGAGTTCGAGGCGCGCAACCGCGCCGAGGGCTACACCGTGGCGCTGCGCATCGGCAAGACCTTCTGACGGGGAGCCTCATCATGACAGAACATAATGTGAGCCCCCGTCAGGCGACGGGGCGGCGGGAGGGGGCGGTGATACTGCTGGGTAGCAGCCTGACCATCGTCGGCTCGGTCATGGTCGCACCGATCCTGCCCAAGCTCTTCGCGGAATTCGGCCCGGTGGAACCGAACGCAGAGCTCCTGGTACCGCTGGCGATCACCGGCCCGGCCCTGGCGATTGCGCTCTGCGCTCCTCTCGCCGGCTGGCTGGCGGACCGCTTCGGCCGCAAGAATCTGCTGGTACTGGCC
Source organism: Halomonas sp. A29 (assembly GCF_046723295.1). Taxonomy (NCBI): domain Bacteria; kingdom Pseudomonadati; phylum Pseudomonadota; class Gammaproteobacteria; order Oceanospirillales; family Halomonadaceae; genus Halomonas; species Halomonas sp. A29. The sequence continues at coordinate 121,870 of NZ_JAXQPR010000009.1, read as the reverse complement.
ACACTGCTCTATGCCCTGCTGGGCGCCACCCCGGCGCTGCTGAACGACCTCACCGCCATCGTCGGCGTCCGCCTGCTGTTCGGCTGCGCCGAGGCGGCGATCATGACCTGCTGCGCCACGCTGATCGCCGACTACTGGAAGGGCGAGGAGCGGTTCAAATACGTCAACTACCAGGTGGTCACCATCGGCGTGATGGGAGCCCTCTTCTTCGTCATCGGCGGCGTCCTGGGCGAACATTCCTGGCGTACTCCCTTCTATCTCTACCTGCTGCCGATCCTGCTGGTACCGGCGATGCTGAAGATACTATGGGAACCGCCGCGCCAAGCCACCGCACTGACGATCGAACTTCCCGAAGGGAGGGTCAACGTCGGCGCCCTGCTGATCGGTTACCTGCTGATATTCTCCGGCATGGTGCTGGGCTTCATCGTCACGGTGCAGACACCGACCCTGCTGGTCGGCCTGGGCGTCACCTCCAGTACCATGATCGGCATGGCCGCCGGGTTCGGCCTGCTCTCCACACTGCTCGGCTCACTGCTGTGGCCACTCATGCGCCGAATGCTCGGGATTCGCGGCTGCAATGCCCTGCTGCTGACGCTGCTTGCCCTGGGGCTGTGGCTACTGGCCAACGCCCAGAGTTACAACGCGGTCCTGCTGGCGGTCTTCTTTCACGGCATCGGCGCCGGCCTGCTGGTCCCCAACGCCATGGCGCCCGTCATGAACGCCCTTACTCCCCGAACCCTGGGCCGCGGCATGGGCGGCTTCACCGCCAGCCTCTACATCGGCCAGTTCGCCAGCCCACTGGTGGTCGCTGCCGTGATCGCCCTGGGTGTCGACCTGCGCGGCGCTATCTCAGCACTCGCCCTGGCCAGCCTGGTCGGCGCCTGCCTCTGGCTATTGGCTCAACTGCGCACGCGCTCGACCCAATCGACGCCGACCTCGGCCTCCTGAGTCCCCCGCATCCGTTTTCTCATTGAAAGAGTCATGCCATGCAAGATATCCACACCTTGATCGACCAGTCGGATGCCACCACCTTGGCGGAGCTCGTCAAAGGCGGCGATCTCCAGGCGAGCGAACTGCTGGAGGCAACGATCCAGCGCCTGGAGAGGGTCGAGCCGCAGCTCAACGCGGTGGCGGAAAAGCTCTACGACCAGGCCCGGCAGCAGCAGCCGGCCGCGGGGCCCTTCAGCGGGATTCCCACCCTGGTGAAGGATCTGTTCGCACCTCTCGCCGAGGCGCGCATGACCAACGGGTCCCTGGCCCTGGGCGAAGCGCGCCCTGGGATGGACGATGAATTGGTCAGCCGCCTGCGCCGGGCCGGCTGCGTATTCGTCGGCACCAGTACCTCCCCGGAGTTCGGCACCTCCTACAGCACCGAATCGACCCGCTTCGGCGCCACCCACAACCCCTGGAACCTCGAACACAGCGCCGGGGGCTCCAGCGGCGGCGCGGCGGCACTGGTGGCCGCCCGGGTGGTCCCCTTCGCCCACGGCAACGATGGCGGCGGCTCCCTGCGCGTGCCTGCTTCCTGCTGCGGCGTGTTCGGCCTCAAGCCCAGCCGCGGCTTGATGCCCTGCGGGCCGCTGGCCGGCGAGGGTTGGGGCGGCATGGGCGTGGCCCATGCCATCACGCTCTCGGTTCGCGACAGCGCGGCGCTGCTGGACGCGACCGCCGGCGCCGACCTGGGAGCCCCCTACGCTGGCCCTGCCCGACCTTCCAGCTATGTCGAGGCGATGCAGCGCCCGTTGCGACCGCTCAAGATCGCCCTGATCGAGCACCTCGAGCCCTGGCCGTCGTCGGCGGAAGCCCTGGCAGCCGTGCGCCATTCCGCCACCCTGTGTGAGCAACTCGGGCATCAGGTGACTCCGGCCACCCTGCCGGTCGATCTTCCCCGCTGCCTGGACCAGGCTTTCGACATCATCGGGCCCAATACCCGTAATTACCTCGACCTGCTCGGCCAGATGCGCGGTGCACCGGTGAGCGAGGCCGAGCTGGAGCCACGCACCCGCATCTACCTCAGGGAAAAAGGGGATATCAGCGCGGTCCAGTATGTACAAGCCATCGAAGGGATCCACGCTCTCGGCCGTACCTTGGCGCGCTTCATGTGCGACTACGACCTGATCCTGACCCCGGCCTTGGCACACGAGCCACCGCGTATCGGCACCCTGGACATCACCGACGACCGGGCCGACCTGGCGACGCTGATCGAGTGCTTCCACAGCTATTCGCCCTTCACGGCGCTGTTCAACGCCACCGGCCAGCCCGCCATGTCGGTGCCGCTGTACTGGACCAACGCCGGCCTGCCAATCGGTGCCCACTTCGCCGGCCGCTTCGGCGACGAAACGACCCTGCTGGCACTGGCCCTCCAGTTGGAAATGCTCCAACCCTGGGCACTGCGTCGGCCGCCGGTGAATGCCTGCTCGGCGTGATGCACCTCCAGCTTGCCAACGAAAAGAGGCGAATCATCGAAAAAACGATGATTCGCCCCCAATTAAGCGATCGAAATCAGGAACGTACGATTAGGCGATAGACGCCTGCTAGAACTTGTACATCGCCATCAACTCCACCTGCTGCCCGCCCGAGCGCAGCGGCATGGTCGTCGCATTACGGTCACGCCATTCGATGCCGATATCCAGGTTGGGCAGATAGGTATAGATCAGGTTGACGTTCATCATCTTGAGCGTGTCGTCGGCAACGGTCGGCGCTACCTCATCCGCTTCAACCTGGGCATAGCGAATATTGCCGCGGAACTGCTCATTGAATCGATGACTCAAGCCTGCACTCAAGCCTGTGGTACTCACCAGGTCGCCATCGGCGTTGACCTCCCCGCTCGCGGCCATGCTGATAGGATTCGTGGCGCCGTTGTACCCCCAGCCGGAGTAGACGTTATTGCCCTTACCCGTGTAGCCGCTCAGGGCGAGCGCGGTGTCGCCAAAATTGAGCTTGGCAGCGAGGGAGAACGCAGCACCGAATTTCGAATCGTCGATACCGGTCTCGACCTCTCGCCCGGTAACCGCAGCGTTGAAGGCGTGCCCCGACTCAGTGCGATACGTGTAGGAGGCGACCATATCCGGGTAGTCGGCATCGCGGTAAACCGGGTCCTGAAGACTGATACGAAACCCACCCGTCGTATAGTGGATGACCAGATCAGGCCGGGCGACAGCGCCGCTACCGGAGACGCTGCCGACACCCGTGCCATAGAAGTCGAGAATTTCGACGTCGAATGGGGCGTTGGCATAGAACTGGCCCGACCAGGTCTGCCCGAGGGTCAGGTTGTCGACCTGGAAGTAAGCGTGGCGCAATCGCATTGCGTAGCTTGTATCATTGGCGTCCGTCGCATTGTCCCAGAAGTCGCCCTCTATGAAGGCCGTCACGCTATGGCCCTGAACCTCCTTGTCGACCTTGAAATTGATCCGTGACTGGCGAGCGCTGGCATCGAAAGATCTCTCTCCATCATCCGGGTTGGTAAAGATTCCTTCCGCCTTGACGTAGCCACCGATACTGAGATTTGCTCCACCGAACTCTCCCAATTCCAGGCCATAAGCTTGTGCAGAAATGGCTGAAAGCGCGACCGCCATGGCCAGCCTTTTTTTATTCATCATCTTGTTCCGTCTCCGTGTTGTTCTAGTTCGATAAATGCTGCTTGCTACTCATGTCCCTTGCGCTCTTGCTTACACACCCGCCCGGTCCCTTGGCGGGCGCTCCCGGTTGGCATGACCGGAAAGAACTCAGCCCACCTTGACGATCAGCGCCGCGGCGGAGTCGCCGGCAGCGCAGCCGGTGACCAGGGCGTAGCCGCCCCCCTTGAGGGCGGTCTCCTCGATGGCCTCGATCAGCAGGCGTGCCAGCGTCGGCGCCTGGGGGTGGCCGTAGACCAGCGAGGTGCCGTAGTTGTTGAAGCGGTGAGCGTCGAGCCCCAGCGCCTTGGCCAGGTGCAGGTCGTTGGCGATGAACGGCGTGTGGTTCTTGATCGTCTTGATCTGGCCGAGGGTCAGGCCGGCCCGGTCGAGTGCGCGCTTGACCGACTCCGCCGGCGCCATGGGCATGTGTGCCGGCTTGGTCCGGGCATGGCCGTAGGCCACCACCTGGACGACCAGTCGGGGATCGGTGCTGAGTTCGACGGCTCGCTCGCGAGTGGTGACGACGATGCCGGCGTTGGCGTCAGCCGGATGGGTCTGGGCGCCATAGGTATGAATGCCGTCGGGCTGCACCGTGCGTAGCCTGGCCAGGCCCTCGGCGCTGGTGGCGGTCACGCCCTCGTCGGCCTCGACGAGCTTGGTCTCCTTACGCGAGACCGGTACTTCGACGGGAAACATGTAGCGCTTCTGGAAGGCGCGGTCGTCGGCCAGCGCCTCGGCGTACTGCTCGTAGCGGCGCAGGGTCATCTCGTCGGCCTGCTCACGACTGAAGCCATGCTCACGCGCCACGTTCTCGGCGGTGGTGAGCATGTCCTTGCCGGTGGCCGGGTCGGCGGCAATGTTGTCCATGTTCCAGTTCTCGGCGATCACCTCGCCGCCCGGCCCGTTGGGGTTGGGCCAGATGGTGTGAGGACCGTTGGAGGGCCGGTCGGCGAGCAGGCAGTAGGTGGTGTCGAAGCTGCCGGAGTCCACCGCCAGGGCGGCATTGAATACCGCCGTGGTGGCGGTGGCGCAGGCCTGGGTGATGTTCTGGCCCGGCGCTTGGCCCGCGCCCATCATGGCCGCGGCCCAGGGCGCCCCGTAGAAGATCGACTTCTGCCCCACCGACACCCCCAGGTAGAGGTAGTCGATGAGCGTGGGGTCGATGTCCTGGGCGGCGAACCAGCGCTTGCTGGTGGCCGCGCCCAGCTCGATGGAGTTGACGTTGGCCAGGCTGCCCATCCACTTGCAGAAGGGAGTGGTGTAGTAGCCGCCGTAGGGGATGTAGGCGTTCTTGAACATGACGCTGTCTCCAAATGCTGTTCAGTCGCGCGCCAGATGCTCGCGCAGGCCGCCCCAGCGGGGCTGGAAGAGTTCCGCCGGCATCTCGCGGAGCGCATCGGCGATACGCGGCACGAAGTCCATGGCCGCCAGGATGTCGCGCTCGATATCGATTCCCGGGGCGATCTCGGTGAGGGTGACCTCGCCGTCGATCAGCTCGAAGACGCAGCGCTCGGTGACGAACAGCACCGGCTTGCCGGTCTCCTGGGCATAGCGGCCGCTGAAGGTGATCTGGTCGACGCGCTGGACGAACTTGCGGCGATGCCCCTCCTGGCGGATGGCTAGCTGGCCGTCCTCGATGGCCAGCTCGCCGCCGTTGGTGAAGGTGCCGCAGAACACCACCTTGCGAGCGTTCTGGCTGATGTTGATGAAGCCGCCCGGCCCCACCACCTTGTCGCCGAACTTGCTGACGTTGAGGTTGCCTTCGTGATCGGTCTGGGCCAGACCGAGGAAGCAGACGTCGAGGCCGCCGCCGTCGTAGAAATCGAACTGGTAGCCGTGGTCGATGATCGCTTCGGCGTTGTAGGAGGTAGCGAAGTCGCCGCCACTGGCGGGCACGCCGCCGTAGGTGCCGAGCTCGGTGGTCAGGGTCATGAGGTCGCTGACGCCCTCCTCGGTGGCCACGCTGGAAACCCCCTCGGGCATGCCGATACCGAGGTTGACGATGCCCCCCGGCACCAGCTCCATGGCGGCGCGCCGGGCGATCACCTTGCGCGGATCCAGGGGCAGCGGCTTGATACCGCCCAGCGGCACCTTGAGATCGCCGGCCAGCGCCGGGTTGTAGGTTGTGGTGATGGTCTGCATGTGATGCTCGGGCTCGGCCACCACCACGTAGTCGACCAGGTCACCCGGCACCTTGACCTGCTTGGGATGCAGGCTGCCCTGGGTGGCCAGGTATTCCACCTGGGCGATGACGATACCGCCGCTGTTCTTCGCCGCCTGGGCCATGGAGAGCTGCTCGAGGAGCAGCGCCTCGCGCTCCATGCTCAGGTTGCCGCGCTCGTCAGCGGTGGTGGCGCGAATCACCGCCACATCGATCGGGAAGGTGCGATAGAGCAACCACTCCTCGCTTTCGAGCTCGATCAGCTTGACCAGGTCCTCCTCGGCAGCGGCGTTGGCCTTGCCCCCCTCGAGGCGCGGGTCGACGAAGGTACCCAGCCCCACCTTGCTGAGCACGCCGGGCTTCTTGCCGGCGATGTGGCGCCATAAATGAGCCAGCACGCCCTGGGGCAGCAGGTAGCCCTCGAGGAGGTTTTCGCGAATCAGCTCGCCCATGCGCGGCGCCTGACCGGTGTGGCCGCTGATCAGCCGCTTGACCAGGCCGGCATGTCCCAGGTGGTTCATGCCGCGGCTTTTGCCGTCGCCGCAGCCACAGCTGTGCGCCACGGTGAGGTTGCGGGGGGTACCGCTCTCCAGGAAGCGCGCCTGCAGGGCGGTGGCCACGGCTTCGGCGAAGCCGCTCAGGCCGGCGGTGGTCCAGACGACGGTATCGTCATCCCGAATCAGGCCCGCCGCAGTGGTACTGTCGATGATCTTGTTCACTCTCTCGGCCCTCCTTGGGGAGGCATTTCTAATTGAAGTGTCAATATATTGTTAAATAAACAAACAAATTAATTTGGACTTGAGCCGCCAATGGCGAGCGTCAGGCGCCCACCCTCTTTCGTATCAGCCGCCGGTCAACACCAGCACGATTTGGGGATAGAAGATCACCAGCGCGACGACCACGATATCGGCCACCAGAAAGGTCGTCACGCCGCGGAAGATATCCATCAGCGAGGCGTACTGCCCTGCCACGCCCTTGATCACGAAGATGTTCATGCCCACGGGCGGGGTGATCATGCCGATCTCGAGCAGCTTCACCAGCAGCACGCCGAACCAGATCAGGCTCAGGTCGTAGAGTTCGAATACCGGTAGCAGCACCGGTAGGGTCACCAGCATGGCGCCGAAGGGCTCCATGAACAGCCCCAGGAAGAGGTAGATCAGCACCACCACCAGCATCAGTTCGAGATAGGAGAGCTCCCAGCCGGTCACCGCTCCGGTGATATAGCCGGCCAGGCCGCTCAGACTCAGAAAAAGGGTGAACATGCTGGCACCGACGCCGATGATCAGCAGCGCCGAGGTAGTGGAGAGGGTCTCGAGCAGCGCGGCCTTCATCGCCTGGCCGTTCAGGCGTCCCAGCACCAGGCCGATGAGGATCGCCCCGGCGGCCCCCACGGCACCCGCTTCGGTAGCGGTAAAGAACCCGGAGAACAAGCCGCCGAACACCAGCACCCCTAGTACCAGCACCGGCCAGATTTCGACCAACGCCTGCCGGGCGCTGATATCGCGCGCATCAACCGCTCGACGCGGCACGATGTCCGGTCGCAGCCAGCTGACCATCAGGATCACGATGCTGTAGCTGACCGCCGTCAGTAAGCCGATGGTAATGCCCCCCAGGAACACTTGGGTGATAGAGACCTGGGCAAAGACGCCATACACGATCATCAGGATGCTGGGCGGAATCAGCGCGCCGATGGTGCCACCGGCAGCAATGGTGCCGCAGGCGAAACTCGGCTTGTAACCACCGTTCACCATCTCGGGAATGGCGATGCGCCCCATGGCCGCCGAGCAGGCCACGCTGGAGCCGCTCACCGCGGCGAAGCCGGAGCTGGCCACAATGCTCGATATCGCCACCCCGCCGGGCAGCCAGCGAAACACCACCTTGGCAGCGCTGAAGAGCCCGTTGGTCAGGCCGGTGTGATAGCAGACGAAGCCCATCAGCAGGAACATCGGCACCGCGCTGAGCGTCCACTTGGCGATGAACTCATAAGGCGTTGCGGAGAGCATGCCGATGGCCGTATTCCAGCCGAACATCACCGTCATGCCGCCCAGCGAGACGACGACCAGCGCGAGGGCCACCGGTACCCGCAGCGCCAGCAGAAGCATCAGGATGGCGAGGCCGTAGAAGCCAACGTCAACGGACATGAAGATCACCTTTCATCTGGCGTGCCGGAGGGATGGGCCGCGCCGCTAGCCAGGAACGGCAGCCGTACCACACAGACCACCGCCGCCAGCGCGAAGGCGATGGGCAAGGCAAAGTAGGTCGGCCAGACCGGCATGGGGAAGTTCAGCGACATTACATAGGAGCCGATGTCGTACTGCTCCATCGCCTTGCCCCAGGTGGCCACGGCCAGCACGCCATAGACCGCAGCCGAGAGCAGCGACACCAGCACATCGGAAAGACGCACCAGCCAGGGCTTCATCAGCCCCTCCAGGGCCTCTACGGCGATCATCTCCTTTCGCCACTCGACCCACCCCAGCGGTAGCAGTGCCAGAGTGATCAGGTAGTAGCGGGTCACCAGCTCCACGGTGGCGGGGATCGACACGGACAGCGTGGCGCGCAGCAACACATCGAGGGTGATGTGGATCACCATCAGCAGGATGCCGAGCGTTCCCAGCAACGCCAGGCCGACGGCGGCCCGATTGGTGAGGCGGTAGAGAGCGTCCATGACGAGTCTCCGGGAAGGGCGATACCGAAGGCCGGGGTGCCGGCCGGCGTGACATCAGGTCCCGTAGGTGGAGAAATCCACCCCGTCCCAGACCTCGCGATTCATGGCCTCGGCCACCGCCTGGGGATCCTCGCCGACCTCCTCGACGATGGCGTTCCACTTCTCGACCAGCGACTGGAAGCGCTCGATCTTGGCCGCCGCATCTTCTACGCCGTGGCGATTTTCCGCCTGCTCCGCGGCATAGGCCAGATCTTTTTCGAGGAAAGCCTCGGTAGCTGCCAACAGCTCGGGCTCGGGTTCCAGAATCTCGATACCGTTGGCGAGCGCAACCTCTCGCGCCTCGTCGGCCATCTCGTAGCCCCAGCGCTGGGTGATGGCGGCAGAGGCCTCGACCGAGGCATGCACCAGTGCCTCACGCTGCTCGGCAGAAAGCGAGTTCCAAGCCTGCTGGCCGACCGCATGGGAAATGGTGCTATGGAAAGTGCCTAGCTCGACATCGGTGACATAACTCAGTACGTCATCCAGTCGGAAGGAGATGATATCGGCAATGGAAGCGATGGTGCCTTCGATCACACCTTGGGAGAGCGACTCGTAAGTCTCGCCCACCGGGATTGATGCCGGCGACACCCCCACCGATTCGGCCCAACGGGAATACTGGGGACCACCCACCCGCATGCGCAGCCCCTTGAGGTCGTCGAGAGACCGTACCGGCTCCGTACTCAGTATCCGGTAGAGATCCGAAGCATGAGAGCTGGTATAGACGATGCCCAATTGCTTGAGCTCCTGCTGACACTCGTCACAAGTGACGATGTACTCGGTCACCGCCGCCCCCATGGCATGGGGGTTGGTGCCCAGGAAGGCCAAGTCGCCGACCAGGTTGATCTCGGGCAGGTCGGCCGGGAAGTAGGCCGGCAGGAAGAGCCCGACTTCCACCAGGCCGCTGCGGATGGCGTTGCGCATGTTGCCGATGTTGGCCACTTCGGTGCCCAGCAGGTTGCCCGTCAAGGCACCATCGGTCTTCTCGGCCAGGCGTTCAGCGAATTCGGTAAACATGGGGTTGTAGGCGGGATGGGCCGGTGGCACACCGGGTGCCATGCGCAGATCGCGGGCCTGGGCTTGGCCGGCGAGCGCCAGGCTACCGGCGGTAGCGGCGACGGCAAGGGTCTTGAGCAGCGTGCGACATGTCATGGGTTACCTCGGCGGTTTATATTTGTTTGTGTATAAAACAATGGTCATCAACATCTATTTGAAAGCCGATTATAGTCCACTCATCAACCCCTCTTGATACCCGACTTTGGTATGATACTTAGCCCGACGCCTGGCCTGGTGGCCGTCCGCTTGCATCCGCGGCCGTCCACCGGGCAGCGGCGCCAATGGGCTTCGCCGGAGCAAGCCAAAGTTAAATTAGTCGAATACACAACACATCGCTCCTGGCGGGCCAGCTAGTGCGCGGTTGCAGCGATCTGTCTGTAGGAGGACGGGCTGAGCGAGGATCGCTCAACATGGGAAGACTGGAGAACAGGCGGGAGAGAAAAGAAGTGGTTGCCCGGCGAGTGTCAGGCAACCACGTATTCGGTGATCAATTGGCGGGACGCACCGAGCTCAGGAATTGCTTCAGCGCTCGGTTGAACTGTTCGGGCTGCTCGACACATGTCATATGTGCTGCATCCGAGATCACAACCAGGGTCGACTCCTTGAGGTTACGGTGAATAGTGAGTGCTGCATCAAGAGGCGTTCCGATGTCGTACTCCCCCACGATGACGAGCGCTGGGCACGCGATCTCATGCAGCCTGTTCGTCGTCTGGACATCGGCGATGGCAGCACAGCAGCCACACCAGCCATTGACGGAGGTGTCACCAATCATGGTGGCGATACGCCTGGTTTCATCGGGGTCCTCGGCCCGAAACCTTTCGGTAAACCAGCGCCCGATCGCAGGCCCTACCAGTGCCTGGACGCCTTCCTCGCGAGCGATACGAATACGCTCCGCCCACATCGAGTGGGGAGTACTCGTATGCTCGCTCGTCGTATCGGCAAGAATCAGAGAATGCAGTCTCTCTGGATTTTTCAGCGCGAACACCTGGCCAATCATTCCGCCCATCGAGAAGCCTAGCCAGTGAGCCTTGTCTACCCCGACATGGTCCATCAGCGCCAGAGCATCGTCTGCAAGCAGCTCGAGAGTGTACGGAGGCTCCGAGCCCTCGCTTTGTCCATGGCCTCTGGTGTCGTAACGCAGCAGCCGGTATTCCGATTGCAAAGCGTCCAATTGTCGATCCCACATTGCCAGATCGCAGCCCAGGGAGTGGGACATGACGATCCATGGTCCTTGGTCACCAGTGATCGAGTAGTTGACGTTAATGCCGTTGATCATTGTCTGCACGGGGTAGTCCATCCATCATTCCGGAACGATATTGGCTTCTTCAGCAATTTGCTTGAACTTTTCGTACTCCGCTTCCAGAAGCTGCTGGAAAGCCTCTGGAGAGTCCGCCGATACCGTCACGCCCATTTCTTCCAGGCGACCGCCGACATCGGGAAGACGCAGGATGGCCGCCGTTTCCTGGTGCAGGCGCTGCACTGTCTCATCCGGCGTCTGCGCAGGTACGAGCAGGCCATACCAGAACGCCCATTCGTAATCGGGGAGACCGGCTTCCATGGCCGTGGGCAGATCGGGCATCTCTTCGACCCGCTCACGGCTCGTGACGGCAAGCGCGCGCACTCGGCCTTCCTTGACGTACTCGACTGCTGCCACGTAGGGAGCCATGGTGAAGTCGACGCGGCTGGCCATGACCTCGGTCAGAGCCTCGCTGACTCCGCGGTAGGGGATATGGAGCACATCGATATCCGCCTGCTGCTTCAGCAGCTCAGCCGCAAAATGGGTGCTGCTGCCCACCCCTGCCGAGGAGTAATCCAACCCGCCCGGATTTGCCCTGGCGGCATCGATCAAATCCTCGAGCGTGGCGTAGGCCGAGTCACTCGGTACGACCAGCAGCGCCGGGCCGTCTCCAATCAAGGTTACCGGGGCGAAGTCATTGAGGGTGTCGTAGCGCATCTCGCGGTAGATGGCAGGAGCCGTGGCATGTGCCGGCGTGACACTGAGAATGGTGGTGCCATCCGCCGGTGCGGCCAGCACGTCCTGGGCGGCCATTGTGCCACCTACGCCGGGCCGGTTGATGACAACGGCCGGTACACCTTGACGCTCGGCGAGTTTTTCGGCGATCAAACGGGCCCCCAGATCAGGTATGCCACCCGCACCGAACCCGACGATGAAACGATAGGTCGAGGCATTGGATACCACCTGGACAGGAGCATCTGAATCGGCTGCCATGGCGACCGAGCTACCGCCGAGGATAAAACACCCCAGCAGGGCTGACTTCAGGACACGGGACAGGAACGGATGTGTTGGCGTACTCATGGTAATGGCCCTTCTTTTTCGCTGTTGTTGTGCATGGGGATGTTTCCCCTTCACTGAGCCTGGCACATCTCGCCTCACCGCAGAACGGCTCATTTCCACCATGTGGAATTGGCCAGCCCTGCCACCACAACCCTTTGAAATAAATTGACTTATCTGAGGTTCAAGAACAGGCAGCGGTGGCGCCCTGATACTGCCATACCAAAATGTAAGGCCTTCTCAAATCAAAAGGCATTGGACGAAATTTTCGCCATGGCATTAACTTAAAGTACCTCTAATTTTATCAACACATCGACAGTCAAGATCATCAATGTAGAAAGGGAGCATTCATCCAGAGCACTTGAAAGGCACGCCGATAGCCCACTGTCGTTGAACGGCCACGAACTACAAAATTCAATCAAGGCTGAAAAAGGCATGACGATAAACAAAAGAGAAATGATAGCAGGATCAATCATTTTATTAATAGGCATGGCAGGCCTGTTCATCATATACGACTACAACATTGGAACCGCAAGGAGAATGGGGCCAGGTTACTTGCCGCTGGCCTTGAGCCTGATGCTCAGCGCCGTAGGTGCCCTCATCATTGTAACGAGCATCACCGCCTTACCAAGGAACCTTTCCAACAAGAGCTTTCCCAGCGTGTCCTGGCGCCCGATGACAGCGATATTTTTCAGCTTGGGTGGGTTCATGGCAGGCATGTACCTTGGCGGCCTACTGCCTGCGATCGTGCTTACCATCCTGATCTCCTCGATAGCAGATAAAAACAGCACCTGGACGGGTGTAATAGCACTACTGATAACGGTGCCATTCGCTGCCTGGCTCATATTCAATCAAGGGCTAGGACTACCTATACCCTTCCTGGAACTGAGGCGGTAAGTATCATGCTAGAGAACATTTTGCTTGGCTTGCAAACAGCCTTAACACTGGAAAACATCTTTTATTGTTTTGCCGGTGTGTTCCTCGGAACCTTTATCGGTGTCCTGCCCGGGATAGGCTCACTCGCAGCTGTCTCCATGCTGTTGCCTCTTTCCTTTTATCTCGACCCAACGACGGCACTCGTGATGTTGGCAGGGGTTTACTACGGAGCAGAATATGGCGGTTCCACAGCGTCGATCCTGCTCAACCTTCCTGGCACCCCATCGTCTGCCGTGACCTGCCTGGATGGCTACCCCATGGCAATGGCGGGCCGAGCCGGCGTCGCCCTGTTCATTACCACCATCGCCTCCTTCGTAGGGGGATCGATCGGCATCCTCATGCTGATGCTCTTTGCCCCTCTCTTGGCCAGCTTTGCGCTTTCATTCGGCCCCTCCGAGTATTTCGCACTCATGACCCTGGGACTTGTTGCCGCTGCCGGGGTAGTGCAGGGCTCACCTTTGAAAGGCCTGGCCATGGTCTTGCTTGGCCTACTGCTGGGATCCGTTGGCGTCGATATCAACACCGGCGAGACGCGCCTCACGTTTGGGCTTCAGGGTCTATACGATGGGATCAGCCTGGTAGCATTGGCGATGGGGCTTTTCGGTGTGGCCGAGATCATTTCGTCCATCAATACCCACAAGCCAGCCTCCAGTGGCATGAAGGTTCGCCTGCGCTCCATGCTTCCCAGTTCTGAAGAGAGTAGAAAAATTGGCTTCCCCATGCTTCGTGGTGCAGGTATCGGCAGCTTTTTTGGTGCCCTTCCCGGTGCTGGGCAGTCCATCGCCTCTTTTATCGGCTATTCCGTTGAAAAGCGCATGTCCAAGGATCCGTCACGCTTCGGCAAGGGGGCTCCCGAGGGATTAGCCTCTCCGGAAGCGGCCAATAATGCCGCCGTTCAAGCTTCTTTCGTCCCCACCTTGACCTTGGGAATACCCGGGAGCGCTACGATGGCCCTGATGATGGGGGCTCTGCTTATCCATGGCATAACACCCGGGCCAGGCTTGATTTCTGATCGACCAGATATTTTCTGGGGGCTGACCATGAGTTTCTGGATCGGCAACATCATGTTGCTCATCCTCAACATACCCTTGATTGGCATATGGGTTAGTCTGCTCAAGATCAGGTACAGCTATCTTTACCCAACCATTCTCTGCTTGATATGCATTGGGGTTTACACTCTGAACTACAGTCTCTTCGAAGTTGCCTTGGTTCTGTTCTTCGGGGCTCTCGGCTACTCCATGCGCCTTCTGGGCTTCGAGCCGGCCCCGGTGATCATTGGCTTCGTACTTGGCCCTATGCTCGAGGAGAACCTGAGACGCGCCATGCTGATGGCAAGAGGGGATTTTACCGTTTTACTCTCTCGCCCCATCACCGCAGTGCTGCTGGCAATAGCGGCAATCCTGCTGATTAGAATGGCTATCCAAATGATTCGCCGAAGCCAGCGCTCTACGGCGAATCCCTAGGCTATGTACGAAAAGTCGGCGAAAGAACGGAGTTTACGAGGGTGTAAATGAGTGTTTTGAGCCGATTTTTAACGCCGCATGGCCGAGCGCAGGCAGTTTTCGTACAAAGCCTAGCATTGGCAGCTTGGAGATTATGCTAGTCCTGCTTCATGCTCTCCACGATAACCTTCTTCAGTTCGAGAAGCACTGGAGACAGTGCTTCCCCCACCTCATCCTTGGAGGTTTTCGTCGCAAGGCTGATATTCAATACATAAACCGGATGGTCATCCATCACGACAGGGGTGGCCAGGGCCACTATCCCAGGCTGCCAAGAGACCGCACAATAGCCCTTCTCCCACACTGACTCCATTGACCTCTCGATCTCCGTCTTTCGCTCCTCGCCACCTGGCTGTCCAAGCTCGTATCGTTTAAAAAAGCTCTTTCTTTCGACATCCGAGGTGGCCGACAAATAAGCATGGCCCAGGGAGGTCAGTTCCATCGGCACTCTCTGCCCAGACACTATGCTTCGAAGCGTGGACTTTACGTTGTAACGGATGGATTCTAGATACACCATTTCATCCCGGTCGGCGGTGGCAACTCCAACATTGATTTGATGTTGTTCAGACACCATACGCATCAGCGGAGTAGCGAGCTTGAAGACTGGGTGGCTGCTTCGCATTGCATGGGCAAAGCTCAAGACAGGAGCACCGAGCCGATACGCCCTCCTGTGCCGGTCATGCTCAAGCACCCCTGCCAAGCAAAGCGTTTGGGTCAACCGGCTTACCGTCGAGCGTGACAAGCCCGTGCGCTCGGCCAACTCGCTATTTCCCAACAAGTCATATCCTGCACGAAAAGCACGAATTATCTCGACGCCTCGCTCTAGTGACTGGACTGCCTTGCTGGTATGTCTTTTTTCTTTCGCCTTTCCTGGCGACGTGCCCTTCATTCCCATAGCTGCCCCCCTGCCGAGCCACTATGCCTCGGGAAATAGCGTTACCTTCAATATACAAGACTTCTCACTCCACCGGCTCCCCGCTGACACCATCTCCCGGCCTTGGACCGTAGTACCGGCCCGTCTTTTGCCGGCAGGCCAAGTTCTGGCGAGAAGCAGGGTGTTAAGGAAACACTACACAAATGCCTGCGCGAGCGAATCACTGCGTTGCGCGGTGCTCGGAATCCTCACATATACCCCATATGCTCCGGTTGACTCTAAGCCTTCGGCTTCTCGCCCCTTCGGGGCCAGCCTACGGCTGTTTGTCGCTTCGCTCGGTACTGTGCTCCGTGCTCCGTGCGCTTCATCTCGCTCGGCGATTTGTTCAGCGCTTCCTTAGCGCACCGGTGGGCACCAGAGGCGTTGCAGGTTGGTGTTCAGGGGGATACACTCCTAGCGATAAGTCGATTTTTTCTTATTTTAGCATCGCGCGAGTCGCACCTTTGACCAAAAAACAATGGCAACAGTGAGCAGGATACGCTTATTGATGCAGTCTATACGGTGACAACATGAGCCTCTCACTACCACCTCTTAACCCGCTTAGAGCGTTTGTGGTAGCCGCTCGCTCATGTAGCCTCACTCGTGCCGCCGACGAGCTCCACGTATCGCAAGTTGCCGTTAGCCGGCAGGTGAAGGTGCTGGAAGATTACCTTGGTGTCGCGCTGTTTACTCGCCTGCATCGTGGCATAGAACTCACCCAAGAAGGCGCAGAGCTCTACGAAGGTGTAAAGCAAGCCTTTCAGGATATTGAAACTGCCTCGAGAAAAGTATCTCGCAGGAATCATCGAGACACGCTGTCGATTCAGTCCTACACTACGTTCTCCCAAAGATGGCTAATACCGAGACTTGCCGACTTCCACAAGAAGAATCCTCTGCTCGAAGTAAAGCTATCGTCGTCCTTGAAGCCCGTCGACTTCAGCTCCCAGAACGTGGATGCTGCCATCCGCTCCGGTCATGGGGACTGGCCAGGTCTGCATGCAGAAAAGCTGGTCGATATCGAACTCATTCCGATCGTATCGGCGTCCCTGTGGGCAACAGAAAACTTGAAAAAAGGCGATATTTCACAAGTGCGCCTGTTGCACTCGATGGCGCGCCCGGATGACTGGAAGAAGTGGATAGAGGCAAGCGGCAGCCAGGCTGATCCTGAGATGGGGATCAAGTTCGACACCTCTGCGCTGGCCTATGAAGCCGCCTCGATGGACATTGGCTGCGCCATCGCCATAAAAGTATTTATCGAGCGCCAGCTTCAGGATGGCGGCTTCGTGGCGCTATCGGACTTTGTCTGCAAGACGGGTGAGGCCTATTACCTGACCTGGCCAAAAGACGCCCGCCCCTCGGATGCACTGCTCAAGTTCCTGGAGTGGATGAGAGGACTGATAGATCAGCCGCTGTGATAAAAATCGACCTGGTAGAAACCAGTCTATTAGTCAGCAAACTTCCGAACTAGTGTCTTGCCATAGCGATGTCGAAGCCACTTGAATATCGCCAGGTGCAAGAACAGCATCATGCCACAGATGAAATAGGCCACCGTAAAACCGCCGAGCTGTGTGGCAAAGCCTAGAAGCAACGGCGCGAGGAACTGCATCGCCCGGTTGGCCATGAGCCGTATCGCCAAGGTTTGCGCCCTCTGCTCTTCGAGTACCTCCTCAGCGATCACCACCATCGAAAGCGGCTGGGACAGCCCTACCCCAACTCCTACCAGGATCGAGAAGAAGCACAGCAGGTAGAAGTTGCCCGCAAAGCCGGTCAGCAACAAGCCTGAGGCCATGAATGCCATGGTCAATGCCATAGTCGCGTAACGTCCGCGGAGGAGACGGACGATCATGCTCGTGAATGGCCTGATCGCCATCGAGGAGAAAGCGCGCAGGCTGACAATGAGTCCGATCGTGGTGCCAGAAAGAGCCAGGCTTTCCAGGTAGACGGGGAGATAGCTGGAGTGCGCACCCAGCGCCAGCATCGCCGCGATCGACGCAATCATGGATAGCTGAACGCCATGCGTGTTCTTCACCAGCGCCAGCTGTCTCGCCAACCCCACTCGCAAGCCGACTTTTTTCTTAGCACCGCCATGCCCCTTTCTCTTGTTGGAGATGAAGATCGCCACCAGTGAAACCAGAGACAAAAGAAAAGCAGCGTGGATGGCGCCCGCAGGACCGCCCCGATGGTCGATCATCCATCCCGCCAGCAAGGGCCCGAGCATTTGGCCGACGGAGAGAAACGTCGTGTACCAACCGAAATAACGCTCCAGCTTGGTGCCCCTGCCGAAGTAGGTTACGGCCGTCTGCGCCGAGATGATCATCATCAGCTGCGCCAGGCCGATCACCAGTTGCCCTGCGACCAGCCCTGTGAAGCCAGGCAGTGCGGCCAGCAACCATGCGCCCAGCACCATGCCCACCGCCCCCAGCTGCAGAGGGCGAGTGCTCCCCCAACGCGCGACAAGCGAACCAAACGACAGCGCCAGAAACAGCGGCAGAACGTAGGGCGCGCTGACCAGCAGCCCCAGGGCCAACGGCGTTGCGCCAAGCTCGATGGCTGATAGCGGCACGGCCACCAGCAGCATTGTTTGCACGAGGAAGGCGACGCTCAAGCTCAGGCAAATACACGCAAACTCCATTCGCATCGCACGCTTCCCTCTTGGTCAGGCCCTGATGAAAGACCTGGTGCTGCATCAGCAGAAAACATGAAGGGGTGGACAGCCAACGTTGCCCACCCCGTACCTCACCGGTCGCTTCAACTACCTGACGATCGGGCGCTGACGACGGTATCCCTTGATCTTGTTGCGGAAAAGCCCCAGCGCCGGCAAGAGGAACGACAGCAGCGCAATCGCCAGCAGCGTGGCACTCAGGGGGTTGGTCACGAACGTCGTTACATCGCCATTCGAAATGGAAAGGGCACGGCGGAGGTTGGTCTCCAGCATATCGCCCAGCACCAGTGCCAGGATGACGGGAGCCAAGGGAATGTTGACCTTGCGTAGTACGTACCCGATGACACCGAAAGCCAGCGTCACATAGACCGGGAACATCGAGCTTTCCGAAGCGTAGGCGCCGATCAGGCTGATCGAGGCAACGATGGCGGCTATCGCCGGGCGCGGAATATCGGCCACTTTGGCCCAGAATCTGGCGCCGGCCAGCCCGATGAACACCATGATCGGCACGCTGATCCACAGCGAGACAAAGACCGTGTAGGGGATCTGCGGGTTGGTGGTGAACAGCAGCGGTCCGGGCTGTATGCCGTGGATCATGAGCGCACCGATCATGATGGCCGTGGTGGCGGAGCCCGGTATGCCCAAGGCCAGCATCGGAGCAAGCGAACCGGATACCGATGCATTGTTCGCCGTTTCCGAGGCGGCGATGCCCTCGTAGCTGCCTTTGCCGAACAGCTCGGGCTTCTTGGAAAAGCGCTTGGCAACGGCGTAAGAGACGAAGGAGCCGACGGAAGCGCCCGCGCCGGGTATTACTCCGACGAAGTAGCCGATGAGCGAGCTTCTCAGGAACAGCATCTTCATCTTGTAGAACGTCTTGAAAGGCACCGCCAGGATCCCGCTCATGGGCTGGTTCTTGGTTTTATGGCTGGCCCCCGCTTCGATCATGTACAGCACTTCGGAGAGGGCGAACAGCCCCAGCAGGGCAGGCACCAGGGGCAGCCCCTCGAAGAAATCGGGGTGGTAGCTGAAGCGCGGCACTCCCGTCTGGGTATCCAGGCCGATCGTGGCCAGGGCCAGCCCGATGCCCATGGCCAGCGCACCTTTCAGCAGCGAGCCGGAGGAGAGGCTGGAGACCAGGCTAAGGCCGAGCAGAGCGAGGGCGAAGTAAGCGGTAGGGCCGAAGTTTAGCGCATACTCGGAAAGCGGTACGGCGGTAAGGAACAGCAGAACCGCGCTGGCAAAGATACCCACGCCCGAAGAGATGATGGAAATGTTCAGCGCAATGCCCGTCTTCCCCTGCTTGGTCAACGGGTAGCCATCCCAAGCCGTGGCAACCGCGGCCGCCGTGCCGGGTGAATTGAGCAGGATGCCGGAGATTGCGCCACCATACTCGGCCGCGGCGAACAGAGACACCAGCATGACGATGGAGACGATGGGGTCCATGCCATAGGTAAAGGGGATCATCAGTGCGATACCCAGGCTAGGCCCCAAGCCGGGGATGGCGCCGATCAGGTAGCCGATGAGGGCGCCCGCGACGAGGCCAAGGGGAACCATCGGATTGGCAAAGGCATCCAGGCCTATCAGGAGATTGTCAATCATGATCACACCTCAATCGAAATAGACGCCAAGCACCAGCACGAAGAGGACATAAATGCCCACGGATAACAGCGGAGGCAGGCCAAGCAAAAGGAGATAACGCCTTTCGCCCCCCAGCCACATCACCAGCAACGCAAGCAGTGCAATACCGACAAGAGGCCCGGTCCACGAGAGAGTCATAACCATGGCGAGCATGACGGCGATCACGAGTGCCACTTGCACCGGCCGACTAATCGCAACGAAGGGCTCCACTTCGTCCTTTCGCGGCACAACCAATGAAACGACGAGAAGCGCCAGCAAGGATGCCCCGATAACCAGCGAGACGATAAAGGGAAACCCACCGGCCCCCACGCCACGAG
Source organism: Halomonas sp. A29 (assembly GCF_046723295.1). Lineage (NCBI taxonomy): Bacteria > Pseudomonadati > Pseudomonadota > Gammaproteobacteria > Oceanospirillales > Halomonadaceae > Halomonas > Halomonas sp. A29. Next base: position 102,077 of record NZ_JAXQPR010000009.1, on the reverse strand, counting down.
CCGATCCCGGCAGGCCCAGAGCCTCCTTGAAGTAAAAGGCATTGAGCAGGAAAAGAACGAGGTAAACAAAAATCTCAAACCCTTTCTTGCTTATCCTGATCTCCGAAACGACTTCTTCCTTGGGGTCGGCATCATGTGATAAATCACTCATTGGCGTTCTCCAGAATTCTTGTAATGTTCAACGGCTCATCCAGGCCTTTTCATCATCAGGGCGCAGAAACATATCGCGAAAAACTGACTATTCATCAGTCTCGACCGTAATAAACGTTAGGGCCAAACTAGACGAAATGAGAATGGATGACTTCTACCGTCTAGCCTTTTAACGTATCGGCACTCACCAGACCGGCATCGCCACGTTCGTGGCCCTTACCGCTTACCTCGGCGAGCCATGCAAGCTCCGACGTGAGTCGCTCATGGCCCCACTGCCGCGCAATGAAGAGGGGGCCGCCACGCCAGCGCGGGAATCCGTAGCCATGCACGAGCGCGATGTCGATGTCCGCCGGTCGCTGGCAAACCCCTTCACCCAGCAAGAGCAGTGCCTCGTTGATCAGCGCCAGCAGCGCTCGCTGCTGGATCTCCTCGTCACTGAACCCCCTCGCCTCGATACGCTGTTCCTGGCGGTACCGGTCGATGATCGCAGCGACCTCAGGGTCCGAAACGGGGCCTTTGCCTTCGCCATAGCGGTAGTAGCCCTTGCCGGTCTTGCGCCCCAGGCGACCGGCCTCACAGATCACATCGGGTATCCCGACATAGCGGCGCAGATGCCGGGTGGTCAGGGTTTGCTGGCGCATCCTCCAGGCGATATCCAGCCCGGACATGTCGGCCACCTTGAACGGCCCCATGGCCATGCCATAGGCTTCAAGGGCACTGTCGATCCGTTCGGGGCTAGCGCCCTCTTCCAGCATGAACTCACACTGACGGCGATAGGCCGCGTACAGCCGGTTGCCGACGAAGCCCCAGCTGTTGGCGACCACGATCGCCTTTTTCTTCAAGCGCCGAGAGAACCTGATAGCGGTGCTGAGCGTCTGCTCGCTGGTCGTCTCGCAGCGCACCACCTCGAGCAGCGCCATGCGCTGCGCGGGGCTGAAGAAGTGCAGCCCAAGCACGCGCTGTGGATGGGCCACGCCCTCCGCAATCCGGTCGATATCGAGATAGGAGGTATTGGTCGCCAGCAGCGTCTCCTCACCGACCAGGCCGGCAAGGTCGGCAAACAGCGCCCGCTTGACGTCGAGATCCTCGATGATGGCTTCGATGACCAGATCCGTACCGACCACCGCCTGGATCTCCTGGGTGGGGCGCAGTCTCGCCAGCATCTCGTCGCGCTGCTCGGCCGTCATGCGTCCGCGATCGATATTGCCATTCAGCTCATCCGCGATTCGCTTCACCCCCGCCTCGAGGGCCGCAGCATTGAGCTCAAGCAGATCAACCACATAGCCGGCCTGCAGCACGCAGAGGGCAATGCCGCTGCCCATGGTGCCGGCACCGAACACCGAGACCCGCTTCAGTAAGCGCGGCTCCACGGCCTGGGTCGGCGTGAAGGGCTGGGCTCGTTCGGCGAAGAAGAGGTAGCGCAGCGCGCGTGCGGGCTCGCTGCCACGCAGGGCGAGGAAGTGCGCCCGCTCCTTGGCCACCGCTTCGGCAAAGCTCGACTTGCCTGCGCTCATGACCACCTCGGCCGCCACGGCCGCCGCAGGTAAACCGCGGGAGCGTGCCAGGAGCTTTTGCGCCTGCGCCTGCAGCGTCGATTCATCGACGGGCGCGACGTCACGCTCGGCCAGGGGCCGCTTGCCGCCCCGGTAACGGCTCGCGTAGGCCAGGATCTCGGCCTGCTGCGACTCCTCGTCCGTAGCCACCAGCAGCTCGTCCACCAGTCCGATCCGGTTGGCCTCGACGGCAGCGATGGACTTGCCGCTGACGATCATCTCCAGCGCCTTGGCCAGCCCCACGGCGCGCGGCAGGCGCTGGGTACCCCCGGCACCGGGAATGACACCGACGCTGACCTCGGGCAATCCAAGCGTGGCGCTGGGCGTGGCCAGTCGCACGTCGCAGGCCAGGGCCAGCTCCAGCCCGCCGCCCAAGGTGTGGCCCTTGACGACGGCGATCAGCGGCAGCGGAAAGGCGGCCAGCGCCGCCGTAACCTGCGGCAGCGTCGGCTCGGTCGGCTCCTTTTCCAGCTCGTGCAGGTCGGCGCCGGCCATCAGGTGCTGGCCCGCTCCCGTCAGCACGACAGCGGTGGTGCGTTGCACGTCGATCCGGTCCAGCGCGGCGAGGATGCCCCTGCGCACCGCGTCGGTGCTGCTGTTGACCGGCGGGTTGTCGAGGGTGATGACCGCCACAGCCCCCTCCTGGCGAAGGTGGACCTGGCCGCCGCTGCACGGTTCAGCCATGGGCGTTTTCCTCCCCGCAACCCTCGTCGAGGACGAGCACCGCGTCCGCTGCCACCACGCCCTGCCCTTCCGGCATGACGAACAGCGGGTTGATCTCCGAGGTCACCACATGGTCGCCCAGCTCTGCCATCAGGGCGGAGAAATTGACGATCGCCTGTGCCAGCGCTTCGGTATCGCGCCGCGCTGCACCGCGATACCCGTCGAGCAGGGGCCAGGTGGTCAACTGCTGCATCATCTCCCTGGCCTGTTCCAGCGTGAGGGCGCCCTGCACCGGCAACAGCCGGATGGCGGTGTCCTTGAACAGCTCAGCCGTGACGCCACCGGCCCCCAGCAGAATGGCCGTGCCCAGGGCATCGCGGTTGGCGCCCAGGATCAGCTCATGGCCGCCCGACACCATCGCCTCCACCAGGTAGGCGTCGGGACGGCGTCCCACGTGGGACTCCACCTGATGCGCCATCTGCTCCAGGCGATCGCCGATGGTCTCGGCATCCAGGTGCAGTGCCACGCCGCCGATGTCGCTCTTGTGCAGCAGGTTGGCGTCCAGCACCTTCAACACGACCGGCGCTCCCACTTCACTGGCGGCGCGCTCGGCCTCTTCACGAGTGTGCACGACGCGGCTCGCCGGTACGGCAATGCCGGCCTGGGAGAACAGCTGCTTGGCGGCCGCTTCGTCAATCGCCCCTTGGGGCAGACCGCTCAGGTCGGGCAGTTGGACGCTCGGCTGGCTGGCCCCAGCGCTCAGCGGTTGGCCGGTGAGATACAGGGCTTCCAATACCGCGCTGCAGCTTTCCGGCGAGCTGAAACCGGGAATTGCCGCCCGGTTCAGGCGCTGCAGCGTATTCGGCGCATAGGGGCTGACATAAGCCAACACCGGCTTGTCACTGGCACCGAGACTGTCGCTGATCGCGCCGACCACCAGGTCCGGCATGGCCAGGCCCGAAGAGCCGATGATCACGATCAAGGCATCGTAGCTGTTGCTTTCGAGCAGGATACGAATCGCTTGCCGCAGCAGATCTGGCTGCAGCCCCGCCAGGGTCACGTCGATGGGGTTACGATCGAGCGCCGTTGGCGTGTCGCCCTGCAGGGCACGCAGTTTCCCCGCGGTGGCCTGGTCCGGCGGCGGCGTCTCGAAGCCATTGATCCCCAGGCTGTCGGCGATGAGCGTTCCGGCACCGCCGGTGGAGGTCAGCACGGCGACGCGACGCCCCGCCAGCTTGCGACCGGCCACCAGCACGGCGGGCACGTCGAGGAATTCGTCGAAGGTGTTGACGCGGATGACACCCAGCTCACGGAAGAAGGCGTCGTAGACGCGGTCTTCACCCGCAAGAGCACCGGTGTGCGAGCTGGCGGCGCTGGCGCCCGCCTCGGAGCGCCCGATCTTGAACACCACCAGGGGCTTGCCTGCTTCGCGGGCCCGCATCGCCACCTCACGGAAACGTGCCGGGTGACGAATGCTCTCCAGGTAAAGCGCAATCACCTTGGTGTTGGGATCGTCGATCAGATACTCGACGAAGTCGCTCACTTCCAGGTCCACCTCGTTGCTGGTGGAGATGAGCGAGGAGAGGCCGATACCGCGGCCCGCCGCACGCGAAAGCAACGCCCCCAGGATGCCACCGCTCTGGGAAACGACCGCCACGCTGCCGGCAGGCAGCTCGCTGACCTCCAAGGCTCCGCTGGCGGAAAGGGGGATGCCGGCCGTCAGGTTGACCAGGCCGATGGTGTTCGGCCCCAGGATGCGCATGGAGCCGGCGGCCTCCTTCAACTGCGCCTGAAGATCCTGGCCTTCTTCTCCCGCTTCCGCATAACCGCTGGCGAGCACCACCGCAGCCTTGCAGCCCAGTTGGGCCAGGGAGCGAACCGCATCGATGCTGCGTCTGGCATTGAGCAGCACCAAGCCGACATCCGGGGCCTCCGGCAGCGCCTCCACGTTCGGGTAGCAGGTGAGGCCCTGGATCTCATCGGCCTTGGGATTGACCGGATAGATCGGTCCCTCGAAGCCGTGCTTGATCAAGTAGGAAACGGGCAGCCCCGAGGTCTTCTTCGGATCGGCGGAAGCGCCGATCACCGCAATGCTGCGCGGATTGAGGAGGGCATCGATCTGGTTCATTGTTGCGCCTCCTTCATGCGATCGAGAAAGGCCTGCACCGAGCGACGGTGCTCTTGTGAGGTGTAACAGATGCCCTGGGCCTTGCTGCCCTCGGCGAATACCTGGTGCTCGGACATCTCATAGCTCTTGTTGATGACCGACTTGGTCAAGGCGATCGCCGTACGCGAGCCGCTGCTCATCTCGTCTGCCATGGCCTGGGCCGAGCTCAACAGCTCGTCGGCGCTGCAAAGCTGATCCGCAATGCCCAGCTGCAGGGCCTCTTCGGCATTCACCCGGCGACCGCTGAAGATCAGCGCCTTGGCACGCGCCAGGCCGACACGGCGGGGCAGGAAGTACATGCCGCCGCCGTCCGGCACCAGCCCACGGGCGATGTAGGCCCAGGTGAAATGGGCATACTCGGATGCCACGACGAAGTCACAGGAGAGCGCCAGATCCGCGCCCAGCCCCGCCGCCGCACCGTTCACGGCCGCCACGGTGGGAATCGGCAGATTCAGCAGCAGGCTGGCGGCGTAGTGCACGCCCTGCTGGCGCTCCCAGCCGTTGAACCCCACTGTCGACGGGTCGGCCTCCATCCGCGTCTTCATGTCGGCAATATCACCGCCGGCACAAAACCCCTTGCCGCTCCCGGTGATGACCAGGGCGCGAATGGCGCGATCGGTGCGAATCGACAGCAGATGCGCCACCAGCTCGGCCCGCATGGCATCGCTCATGGCGTTGCGCTTGTCGGGACGGTTCAGCGTCAGCAGGGCAATTCCGTTATCGACCGTACAGTTGACCAACTCGTTCTGGCTCATGACACACCCCTCTTTGAATAACAGCCGTCATGTAGAAAAAGTTATTTAAAGAATGAAGCCCAACGGCTTTTTCTATAAACCAGGCCACTGCCTGTATAACTTGATTAAAAGAAAGAAAAGGCCCCACCTGTGGCCAAAGGAGAGAACCCTTGAGAGCCACAGGAGAAAAATGGGGCATAAAACAGATTATATTGCTCTTCAAGAAGTCCGTGCGGCAGAAAAGCTCACTCTACCGCTCTGACGGGAAGAATCACTTCGCTATCTTTCCAGCTCGATCTTGGCGACTTCGCTTATCCTTCTTGCGTATTCCGTATACTCTTCAGGACCCATCCATGAATCGGTGACGCCGGCGTTACGTGAGTACTCCTGGTAGTGCTCGGAACGCATGGCCTCGTGAAACGTATCGGCAATCTTCTGCTGGGTTTCCATCGGAATGTCGGCCGGGCCAAAGACACCGCGCACCTGCACCCAGCCAGTGTCGATATCGACCCCTTGCTCTGCGAAGGTGGGAACGTCCGGCAGCCCTTCCAGCCTTTCATCGGCAATGACGCCGACCCCCTGGATGCGGCCAGCATCGAAGAAGCTCTTGAGCGCACTGAGGTTGGAGATGCCTACATCCACATGGCCACCCATGACGGCGGCGATGATATCGGGCGTGCCGTTGTAGGCGATCCATTCGAACTCGACGTCGGCCTCATTCTCGAGCATGGAGATCGCAATGTGCTGCGTCGAGCCTTCCGGACCGAACCCTCCGACGCTGACTTTTCCGCTGCCATTGCCGGCTTTCTCGATCAGCTCGCCAACGCTCTCGATTCCTGTCTCGCTTCTGGAAAAGACGATATGCACGTCCTCCTGGGCCGAGGCGATCCAGGCAAAGTCATCCAACTCGAAAACACCGTTGAGGTTGGTCAGCATCCCGGTGAAGTGGGAAAGCGTGTTGATGCCCAGCGTCAGGCCGTCGGGCTTGGCACTGCGAACTCGGGACATCTGGGTGGCACCCGCACCGCCGGGCGAATTGATAATGACGATCTGCTGCCCGATCATGGGCTCCATCGTTTCAGCCAGCGTTCTGATGAAAACATCGGCCGAACCACCCGCCTGGGTATGCATGACGAAATTGACGGTGCCTGTCGGCCAGTCGCTATCGGCGGCTACTGCCAAGCTGCCCGTAGCAGCGGTGGAAAACAGCGACACGACAGCAGCGCCAAAGAGAGTTTTCGACACGGTTTTTTTAAACTTGTTATTCATCTATACCACCTCACTATCTTATTTATTCAGGACAAAGCAGCTTCTCTGACTCATGCTGGCACGACGCAATAGCTGCTTCCACCGACCATAAATTGGTGCTTGGCCAACCTTTGGTTCAGTGAATGCTACGTAGATGACAAAAGCTTTCCGGGCAGCTCGTTACCCCACAGGATGTTGCTCTTGATTCGCGCAAGATCAGACTTTGGTATAATTCCGTCACTCAGCTCATCGTACTTTTCGATCAGCTCATCATCCGACATGGGATCTTCCGGATCCCCCTTGCGGGTCTCCTGGAAATGGATGTGCTTCTTGCCCTCATGGGTCGTCACGATGATGTTGGCCATCCGCTTCGCGGGGTACTCTTTGGCGATGTCCGATCTTTCCGATACCGTCACCTTTCTCATCAGGTCACGCACTCGCGTGTCGCTCAGCATGGCGCTTTCGAACGCCTGCAGCCTGACGTTTCCCGACACCAGGAAGGCAGCAATGCAGTACTGAAGGCTGAACCTGGCCTCCTGGGCCGAGCCCGGATCGGGCCGATTGCACATCGAGTAGGTGGCGCCGTATCCCTCGACGTGAATGCCCTTTATCCGATCGAGCGGTATGTCCACGCTTTCCCGCAGCACTTTCAAGCCATCGAGTGCCGGGAAGATGTGCCCACAGCAGCCATGATTCTTGATCGTCATGCGTGTGATGGGGGTCCAGTCACCGATGCCTGCCAGAGCGGCCTCCCAGTTCCCCGTTGAGTCGCTGGTCGCCGCAGCGAAACCCTTGGGCGCGTGCAGGCTATCGAGCGATGCCGTCACTCCATGAGCGGCCGCCATGCCGGCCATGAGTCCGGCATCTGCCGCATGGCCGGCATGCAGCGGCTTGGCCATGCCCTCGCCCTGCAAGTTCTGCTGGTGGCCACCGGCGAAGCTGCTCGAGAGCGCAATGGCATGGGCAATCTGCTCTCGACTCGCTCCCAGCAGCATCGCCGTCGACACGGCCGCGCCGATGGTCCCCACGGTCGCCGAGGTATGCCAGTAGGTGTAGTGGCTTGGCTGGATGGCCAGCGCGATGCGGCAGCCAACCTCGTAACCGCCGACGATGGCGCGGTGCAGCCATTCGCGAGACGCGTCGATGTCCTGGGCAACGGCAAGCGCCGCCGCAATGGTTGAACTGCCTGGATGGTAGCCGCCATCCTTGAAGATATCGTCGAACTCGACGGTATGGCTGGCCGTGGCGTTCAACAAGGCGGCGTACCTGGGCGCACCCTGCAGCCCATCGACGTAGCACACCGCCTTGCCGTCGCCGCGGGTAGCAGCAAATGCGCGAGTGAGTAGCGTGGCAGGTGCATGGCGAGTACCGGGCAGCGTGGTGGCAAACCAGTCCAGCAGCGCCCTGCGCGTCGCCCAGTCGACCTCGGAGGTCAATGGCCGCTGTTGCCACTCGTCCGCCACCCGCGCCAAGCATTCGATAGGGTGGTTCATGGGGCTCTCCTAGCGAGTCTCGTCCAATGCACCGCCAATGACGCCCGCGGCCTTCAGCGCCTGCAGGTCACCCGTCGAATATCCCAGGCTGGCGAGCAGCTCCGCCGTCTGGGCACCGACCTTTTGCGGCGCCGAGGTGATACCCCGCTCTCCGGCGGACAACGTGAATGCCGAGATCGGTACGACCAGCTCACGCTCGTCGCTTTCCTCGATGGGCTGGCTGTGCAGTATGCCCCTGGCGTCGATCTGCGGGTCTGCCAGGGCTTCCTCCAGCCGCCTGATTCGCGCCGCCGGGATGCGTCGCTTCTGCAGGAATTTCTCCCAGTAGCTCGCGGTCATGGTGCCGATAATTTCCGCGATGACTCTCGCTTCTTCCTCATGGCTATCGAGGCGCTGGTTGTTGTTCTCCTTGATCATGTCCTCGCGTCCCAGCGCCGTCCACAGGCGTTTCTGCTGAGTCAGGTTGGAGGCAGCGATCATCAAGGGCTCATCGGAGGCCTGGTAGCAGCCGATGGTGGCGAAGGGGAACGTATTCCCCTTCGGCTCCGGCTTTTTGCCGTTCCACAGTAGCGCGGTCAAATAGGGGCTTGTCAGCATCAAGGCCGTATCCAGCATCGACACATCGACGAACTGCCCCTTTCCCCCATTACGCTCGCGCTGAAAAAGCGCCGTCGTGATAGCAAAAGCCGCCGTCGTGCCCGTGGCATAGTCGACGACCGGTGCACCGCTCTTGAGCGGCCCCGTATGGCGGTTGCCCGTCATGGCCATCATGCCGGAGAAGGCCTGAATGACGTTATCGTAGGCCGTCAGCTCCCGGCGCGGCCCGGTGGAACCGAAGGCAGAGATGGAGCAGTAGATCAGTGCCGGGTTTATGGCCGCCAGATCTTCATAGCCCAACCCCAGCTTTTCCAAGGCGCCCGGGCGATAGTTCTCGACGAATACGTCGGCCGTCGCCAGCAGCTTCTTCATGATTTCTCGCCCTTCGGGCTTCTTGAAATCGACGGCGACAGCCTTCTTGTTGCTCGCCTGCGACATGAAGGCCGTACCCATGCCCATGTCGTTCAATTTACGGTCAGACCCTTGCAGGCGCGCCTGATCGGGATCTGACGGCGACTCGAGCTTGATGACATCCGCTCCTAGCACGGCGAGTTGATAAGTGGCAAAGGGGCCAGCCAGGACATGGGTGGCATCAATAACTCGCACGCCTTCAAAGGGGGAAGACATAACACCTCTTCTCATTACGAAATTATTCTCTGCCACAAAAAAACTGGCGAGGCCAATAGAAAAATATACAAGTACGGGCCAGGCGTGCACTGAAGAAAAATCATGCCAAGGCTAACAAAATGTTTGTAGCGTCCTCCCGCTTGAGAGGTTTCCGAGATATCAGGGTGTGCAGATCTCGAAAAAGCGATAGATCAGATGGGCCACCCGGTTTCCATGCTGCTCATAGAACTGCTCCTCCTGCAGCTCTTTTTCACCCGGTGGGATCTTGGTGCAGTCAACTATTTGAAAGCCGACCATAAGGCTCCGGCCACTAGCATCTGGACATAGGGGAACAATAAGATGCATCATCATCCTCTTACTTAAAAGTTATGCCGCGAGTGAAATCCCGACACCTCAGAAAAAACCATCGAATCATCATTCCTGCGCAAACATTTAATGGCAATTATATTGACTCCTGCTCACAAGACGAGGGCTCAAAAATGAAAAGGCCTTTTCATGGATAAAAAGCATATTGATTGGGATGCTCTGGCTCTCTTCATAACTGTCGCTCGTGAACAGGGCTTGTCGGCAGCATCCCGCCGGATCGGCACGAGTGCCCCCACTCTAAGTCGCCGCATGCTGTCCTTGGAACGAAGCCTAGGTCGCCAATTGTTTGTGCGAGGCAGGCTTGGTTATTCCCTGACGGAAGACGGCCAAACGCTGTTGCAAGGGCTCGAGGAGGTAGAGACTCGCATTGAACGGCTGACCCAGCCAAGCGAGAAGATCAAGCCAACCGTGAAGATATCGGCCGGTAGCTGGACGGCTCTTTTCTTGATGGAACGGTTGGACTTGGTTACGGGCCAGCCGCCTGACATCAAACCCTGTTTCATTACCAGCGAGCAGGTGCTCAGTATACGGCACCGGGAGGCGGTGATCGGTTTTCGGAACCAGCGACCCACGGAGAAGACGCTGGTAGCGCGGAAGCTCAATCCTGTCGAGTTTGCTCCTTACGTAGCCACCGGCGCTCCGGAACGCTGGATCAAAGTGCTTGTGGACACACCATCGGCGCGCTGGGTGGATCGTGAAATCAGAGAAGAAGACATTGTTTGTGAAGTCAGCCAGCCTCGCGCCGCTCTTGACCTTGCACTCACAGGTATTGGTATCGCGCTTTTGCCTACCTTTATCGGAGATGCACAGGATCGTTTACACCGCGTTCAGCCTCCGATCGACGAGTTGAGGCATGAGCAGTGGTTGGTTACCCATCAGGACGACCGTAACCTACCGGAGGTTCGGAAGACGATTGATAGGATCTACGCATTCATGCGGAATGAAATTGACGGAAACGCGGCAGCGAGCGGCGGATGCAGCGAAGCGTGAGGAACTGGTTAGACCACCAAGCGAGAGATCATGTAGCTTTCGCCATCCTCAGCTATGACGCGAACTGAAGACGAAGCGGCCAAGGTAAGCAGCTCTTCCAGCGAAACCTTGACGGAAGAAAGATCGATCGTCTGCTGCGCAAGATCGCTCGTGTCGATGGGCTGACGCTTGTGGGGCTCAGATATGATTTGCTTGTTTGAGATCTCTACGCGTCCAGCCATGAGCAATCGCATGTCCCGAATCAGGTACGCGGCAAGCTGGTCGTCCGAGATATCTTCGCCAGGAATATCGAGACGGAAGTCCTCTGCAGAAAGACTCCCGCCATTCGTAAAGTGAACGGTGAAATCGAATTTCACACGATAGTCGCCCATACCCACCCCTGCAGCCTAACTGACAGAATTGGACCAACTCAGATCCAGACGTCGTTCTCGGCGGTCCGCTCGCCGCCGGCCTGACCCGTATTCAGGACCCCGCGCGGCTCGATCAGCATCACTTCCGCCTCCTGCTCGGCGAAAGGCTTGTGCTCGACGCCCTTCGGGACCACGAACATCTCACCGGCGGCCAGATTGACCGCGCCATCACGGAAGTCGATGCGCAGGTTGCCCTTGATCACCAGGAACACCTCATCCGTCTCGGGATGATCGTGCCAGACGAAATCTCCCTCGAGCTTGACCACCTTGAACTGGTAGTCGTTCATCTCGGCGATCACCCTGGGTGACCACTGCTCGTTGAGCAGGCCAAGCTTCTGTTGGATATCGATTGCCTTGTAGTCCATCTTCCCCTCCCCTCGTCGGATACCGTTCGAGTCGCCGAATCGCCACGGCGCCGCTGCTGTCGAGCTGCGATATAGCAACGTTAGGCTTCGTCTGAAAAATCGGCGAGCAAAGGCCAGACAAGGCAAAACCAGCGAAAAGACGGAGTTTACGTGGTGTAAATGAGTACTTTGAGCTGGTTTTTAACGCAGTATGGGCAAGCGTAGCCAGTTTTCAGATAAAGCCTAGCATCAACGAGGCGAGACAAAACAGAGACAGTTATGCGCCATTCCGTGCATGACAGTTCAGCCGGACCGCAGCCTCCAGTTCAAAGGGTATTCAATCGAGCCGCCATACGCTGGGCGGCGGTGGCTCGCGATAAAGCGCCTCGACGATGTCGGCTCGGTTCTCCAGCACGGCGCGCTGGTTGATCGAACCCTTGTCGGTAATCTCGTGGGCGTCCAGGCGCGGCGGCTCGTCGAGCAGCACCACGCGCCGTACCCGGGTGGAGCTGCCCGTGCTGTGGGCATCCAGGTCACGCAGCATGTGCAGAAACCGCTCGCGCACCGGCTCGCTGGCCAGCACCGTGGCGGCATCGGCTGTGCCGCCCAGCTCCGCCAGCTCCCGGCACTTCTCCAGGTCCGGGAACACCATGATCGAGACATAGGGCTTGTCGAGCCCGGCGATCACCACGTCCTTCACATGGGGGGCGCCGGATTCGATGATGCGCGCCCGCAGCGGCCCGACGCTGACCCAGGTGCCGGTGTCCAGCTTGAAGTCCTCGGAGATGCGTCCGTCGAAGCGCATGCCGCGCTGGGGGTCGTCCGGGTCGATGAACTTGACCGCATCGCCCAGGCAGTAGAATCCCTCCTCGTCGAAGCTCTTCGCGGTGACCTCGGGCTGGCGCCAGTAGCCCGGCATCACGTTGGGGCCCTTCACCCGGCACTCCAGCTTGCCGCCGTTGGGCACCAGCTTGATCGTCACCCCGCGGGCGGGCAGGCCCACTACGCCGGACCTGGACTCCTCCAGCGAAGCGAACATCGCCGAGGGGGCGGTCTCGGTGGCGCCCAGCCCGGTCAGCATGCCGATCTTGCAGCCCAGGGTCTGAATGGCCAGGCGGTCGAGCTCGTCCCAGATGTGCTGGGAGAGCCCCGCCGCGGCGAAGAACATCAGGTTGAGCCGCGAGAAGAAGGTCTCGCGCAGGGCATTCTCGCGCTTCAGATAGTCCGCCAGGATCTCGAAACCCTTGGGCACGTTGAAGTAGACCGTCGGTGCGATCTCGCGCAGGTTGGCGATGGTGGTCTCGAACTCGCCCGGCACCGGGCGGCCATCGTCGATGTAGAGGCTGCCACCGTTGTAGAGCACGATGCCGATGTTGTGGTTACCGCCAAAGGTGTGATTCCAGGGCAACCAATCCACCAGTACCGGCGGCTCGTCGCGCATGAAAGGCATCAGCGACGCCAGCATCTCCTGATTGGCGCAGAGCATGCGGTGGGTGTTGATGACCCCCTTGGGCATGCCGGTGGAGCCGGAGGTGAACAGGATCTTGACGATGGTGTCGGGGGTCACGGTCGCGCGGGCTTCATCCACCGCCGCGGTAACAGGCGTATCCAGCAGCTCACCAAAGCCGCGCACACCCGTATGGCTTGCCGGGTCGATGGCGAGACATTCACAGTCGGCTGGCTGCACCGCTGCCAGGGCAGGGGCAAAATCGTCGGCCTTGTCGACCAACAGCAAGCCCGGCGTGAGCAGCTCGACGATATGGCGCAGCTTGCCGTAATCGCGGCTGACCAGCGAATAGGCCGGCGATACGGGGGCGAAGGGGATACCCACGTACATTGCCGCCAGCGCCAGCAGCAGGTGCTCGATGGAGTTGCCGCTGAGGATGGCCAGGGGCCGCTCGGCGCTCAGCTCCCGGTTCAGCAACCCCTGCGCCAGGCAGCGCACTCGCGTCAGGGTTTCGGCATAGCTCAGGCGCTGCCATTCGCCGCCGGCATCTCGGCGCGCCACGAAGGTGCGCTCCGGCGCCTCATGGGCCCAGCGTTCCAGGCAATCAAGCAGGCTGTCGGGATAGGCGCCGAGAGGTTCCTCGATGCTGAGAAGTCGGGTTCCGTCATCGCGCAGGATCAACCTGGCGGTGGCAGTTCCCAGGTGGACATCGCGAAAGGAGTGAGACATGGGTGCTCCGCTGTTTATGATCGTTGTCAGCTTCGAAAGGGGCATCTCGCTACCCTCGGCATGGGAGCCTTGGTAACATGGAGTCCAGTATTTTTTTAAATTGTTGGTGTGTCAAACATTTCGCCAGCATAACATTATGCTTCAACGAGCCGAAACCAGGCAGCGGAATCTTTTTATATCAAAGAGATACACGCCATTAGGCACGTATCGGGTACGGTCGCCCTGGCTGAGCTGCGACTAAAGTTGATGCCCTAGCGGGCCTCGCCGACCGGTATCCGATAAACAATTCGCTGCTTGCCGCCTCGTGGCTCACCCAACGTCAGGGCCGACCAACCTATGAGCAACGACGACCAGAACGGTATCGACTACTCCATGCTGCAATCGCGTCTCGGCTACAAGCTACGCCGAGCGCAGCTCGTCTACTTCGACGTGTTCTTCGAGGCCTGTGCCCAGGAAGGCATAACGCCGGGGCTGTTCAGCATCCTCGCCATCATCTATCACAACCCGGGGCTTACCCAGTCGGCGGTTTCCACCGCCTTGGACGTGGACCGCTCGGCCATGGTCGCAGCCATCGACAAGCTGGAAAGCATGGAGGTGGTGGAGCGGCGCAAGTCGAAGAACGATCGTCGCTCCTATGCGCTGTACCTGACCGACAAGGGCAGGGACTTCACCGAGCGGCTCAACCGTAAGGTCGCTGCGGGTGAAGACAACTTCGACGGCTTCATGAAAGAGGGTGAGCGCGAGTGGCTGCTCGACCTTCTCGACCGCATCATCGAGGCCAGGAAGGGAAGCTGAATTCAGCTTCCCTTCACACTCCGCGAGGCATGAATCGACCTGGGTCGGCTAAATCGGATAGTGCCGCGGCCCCAGCTGCACCGTGATCCAGCGCAGCTCGGTGAACTCCTCGATGCCTGCCTTGCCCCCGAATCGCCCATAGCCGCTGGCCTTGGTGCCGCCGAAGGGCATCTGCGGCTCGTCGTGCACCGTGGGGGCATTGATGTGGCAGATGCCCGAGCGGATCTTCCCGGCCACCTTGAATCCGCGCGCCGTGTCGCGGCTGAACACCGCCGCCGAGAGGCCGTACTCGCTGTCGTTGGCGATGCGAATCGCCTCCTCCTCGCCTTCCACGCGGATCACCGCCACCACCGGCCCGAAGGACTCCTCGCTGTAGAGCCGCATTGCCGGCGTCACGCCATCCACCACCGTGGCCGGCATGATCACCCCATCGGCGCGGCCGCCCGCGGCCAGGCGCGCGCCGTGGCTTTCGGCGTCGTCGAGCAGGCCGTTGAGCTTCTGCCCCGACTCGGCGTTGATCAAGGTGCCCAGGGCGTTGCCCTCGCCCTGCGGATCGCCGGCCTTGAGCGCCGCGGCGCGGGTGGCCAGCTTGTCGACGAAGGCGTCGGCCACCGAGGCATCGACGATCAGCCGCTCGGTGGACATGCAGATCTGCCCTTGGTTGAAGAAGGCACCGAAAATCGCCGCGTCCACCGCCGCATCCAGGTCGGCGTCGTCCAGCACCAGGAACGGCGCCTTGCCGCCCAGCTCCAGCAGCACCGGCTTGAGATGACGCGCCGCCTTCTCGGCGATGATGCGCCCCACCCCGGTGGAGCCGGTGAAGTTGATACGCGCCACCTCGGGGTGGGCGATCAGCGCTTCCACCACCTGCGGGGCCTCGTGGGGTGCATTGGTGACCACGTTGACGATCCCGTCCCCGAGCCCGGCCTCCACCAGCACCTCACCGATCAGATGATGGGTCGCCGGGCACTGCTCCGAGGCCTTGAGGATTACCGTGTTGCCGCAGGCCAGCGGCGTGGCCACGGCCCGGGTACCGAGGATGATCGGCGCGTTCCACGGCGCGATACCCACCACCACGCCACAGGGCACGCGGATGCCCATGGCCAGGTTGTCGGGCACGTTGGAAGGAATCACGTCGCCCTGAATCTGGGTGGTCAGCGACGCCGCCTCGCGCAGCATGCCGGCGGCCACCATCACGTTGAAGCCGGCCCAGCCCGGCGTGGCGCCGGTCTCGTTCACCATGCGCTCGATGAAATCGGCCTGGCGCGCCTCCATCAGCTCCGCCGCCTTGAGCAGCTTGGCGCGCCGCTCGCCGGGGCCCGTTTGCGACCAGGACGCGAAGGCGCGGCCCGCAGCATCCGCCGCCGCCTTGGCATCTTCCACCGAAGCGGCCGCCGCCGTGGTCGCCACCTCACCCGTGAAAGGGTTGCGGCGTTCGAACGTTCCTTCTCCGGAAGCGGCCTTGGCCTGGCCGCCGATCAGCAATCCGAGGGTCGTCATGGGTCTCTCCGTTGCGTTGTTTTCAGCGTCGTCCGCTTTCATTTTCCCCGAAGCCATGCACCACATAAGGCAATATCAGCGGGATTACTTGGACTTTCCCCGTATCGGGTTGGGACTTTAGTCGCACCCGCCGCCGAAGCGGCTGGCGATCGCCACCGCCTTTCAGCTGGGATCCACGGGGCACTCATCGCGCAGCTCCAGCGCCCGCTCGTAGACCTCACGGGCATTGTCGATACCGCGCTCCTCCAGGCGAACCAGGTAGGCTTCGGTGCCCTCGTTGAGCGGGCCCGACCAGTCCGGGTCGCCCAGCGGGTCTTCCACCGTGTTGATGGTGCCGCCCTGGGCCTCGGCCTCCTCGCGGCCTTCGCCATCCAGCCGCGCATACACCTCACCGGCCCGCTGGGTCCAGGCCATGCCGCTGACCTCGTCGATGGCGGCCTGCTGCTCCGGCGAAAGGCGCTCGTAGCTCTCACGGTTCATGACCGCCACCGCCACGCCGGTGTAATACGGCACTTCGAGGTGATGATCGGCCAGCTCGTTGATGCCGAAGGTCTTCATCGCCTGCCAGGGGAAGCTGAGGCCATCCATCACGCCGCGCTGCAGCGAGGTGTAGATGTCAGGCGCCGGCATGCCCACAGGGTTGGCCCCCAGGCGCTCGAGGATCTCGCCGGCCACGTCACTGGGGCGACGAATGCGTAGGCCACGCAGATCGTCAGGGGTTTCGATCGCGTGCCCCCGGGTGTGTAGATAAGCCGGGCCAGTGGTGAACAGGTAGAGCACCTTGACGTCATCGTACTCGTCGGCGAGGTGGCCCTCGTCGTACAGGGTCTGCAGGATGCAGCCGCCCTGGGGGGCGCTGGTGGAAACCCCCGGCAGCTGGACGATTTCCGACAGCGGGAAGCGGCCGGCGGTATAGCCCTGCATGGTGATGGCAATGTCGGAAATGCCGTTCACCGTGCCCTGGTAGGCCTGCTCGGAGCGGCTCAGGGTCTGGGAGGGGTAGTTTTCGATGGTCAGCTCACCGCCGGTAGCCTCCTCGACGTGCTTGGCCCAGGCCTCGAAGATCTCCTTGTTGACGTCGGAGTTGGCTGGCCAGAAGTGCGACATGCGCAGGGTGTCGGCGTGGGCGGAAAAGACGAGCCCCGCCGCACAGGCGGCAAGCAGGCTCTTGGAGATGGTGTGTTTCATGGCGTGTCCTCTCTTATCGTTGTAGTGGTGAAGTGATGAAGGCTCAGGTGGGCAGGGTCGGCACCTCGATCAGCAGCGGCCGGTCCATCGCAAAGCCTTCCTGCAAGGCGGCCTCCAGGGCCTGCCGGGAGTCGGCCAGACGCGCCTCGACCCCATAGCCGCGTGCCAGGGCGCAGAAGTCGATGCCCGGCACGTCGAGCCCGGGAGCGTCGTCCACGGCCATATGGCGGGCGAAGCCGCGCAGGGCGCCGTAGGTATCGTTCCTGAGGATGATCAGCACCGCAGGGATGCGGTACTGCGCGGCGCTCCACAGCGCGGTGATGGCGTAGCTGGCCGATCCATCGCCGATCACGCCGATGACCTGACGCTGCGGCTGGGCGAGCTGCACGCCGAGCGCCGCCGGCAGGCCAAAACCGAGCCCGCCCGCGGCGGGGAAGAAGTAGCTGCCGGGCTTATGCATGCCGACACGCTCCCAGAAGATCTCCACCGTCGAGGTCGACTCCTTGACGTAGATGGCATCCTCCGGCGCCAAGGCATCCAGGGTATCGAACACGTTGGCCGGGGCCAGGCGCCCTTCACCATCCTCGGCCGCTGCCGGTTTGGGGAGCGGCTCGGGCATGGCCCGCTCGCTTGGTGCGATGCGCGGCAGGAGCGCCTCGAGCGTGGCGTGAACGTCGCCCACCAAGGCATCGCCCATGGGCGCGCGGGCCGCCTCGTTGGCGTCGCCGGTGAGATGCACCAAGCCCGCCCCTTCGGGCAGGTAACGCCCCGGTGCGTACTTGTGATAACGGAACACCGGGGCACCGACGACCACGATCAGATCGTGCCCCTCAAGGTGGGCGGTAATGCCGGCAATGGCCGCCGGCAGCACGCCGCGAAAACAGGGGTGACGATTGGGGAAGGGGCAGCGCGAGGCGGAAGGCGCCACCCACACCGGCAGGCGCAGGCGTTCGGCCAGCTCCACGGCCAGCCCGTTGGCCTGGCGGGCGTCGACCTCGGGCCCCAGCACCAGTACCGGATTTTCGGCGGCGTTGAGCCTCAGTGCCAGGCGCTCGAGCTGCGCAGCCGAGGGCACGCCGGCGTGGTCGATCTCGCGCTCCACTACCAGCGCGGCATCGTCGCCGGCTTCACGATCCCAGTCGTCATGGGGTATCGAGACATAGACTGGCCCCCGCGGCGGCAGCGAGGCGCTGTGGATCGCCTGGCTCAGCGCCCGGGGCACGTCTTCGGGGCAGGCCGGCTCGTAGCTCCACTTCACCAGCGGCTTGGGCAACTGCGGCGCATCCACGTTGGCCAGCATCGATTCCACGCCGATCATCGAGCGCGCCTGCTGCCCGGCGGTGATCACCAGCGGCGAGTGGGAGTACCAGGCGTTGGTGAGCGCACCCATGGCGTTGCCGGTACCCGCCGCGGCGTGCAGGTTGACGAACGCCGGACGCCCGCTGGCCAGCGCGTAGCCGTCGGCCATGCCGGCCACCACGCCTTCGTGCAGCCCCAGCACGTAGCGGAAGTCCTCGGGAAAGCCCTTGAGAAAGGGCAACTCGTTGGAGCCGGGATTGCCGAAAATGGTGGTGATGCCCTGGCGGCGCAGGAGCGAATAGGTGACGGCGTGAACGCTCGGCATGCTTGATTCCTTGTCATTGTGCGGTGCGTGCCTTCACGCTAGTCGCCGCTGCTACAATCAAGCAAATCGATATTCTTTCTATCAAAAATAAAGCGTGTCTATGTAATGCATCACATCGACCTCAACCTCATGCGCACCTTCGTGCTGCTGTACGAAACCGGTAGCGTGACCCATACGGCCGAGCGCCTATACGTCACCCAGCCCTCGGTCAGCTATGCGCTGGCCCGGCTGCGCGAACTCTTCGAGGACCGCCTGTTCGTGCGCACCCGCCAAGGCATGGAGCCCACCATTGCCGCTCGCCAGCTCTACCCCTCGCTGCGCGACGCGCTGCAGCAGTTGCAGGACACCATCGAGAGCAGCCGCGACTTCTACCCGGCGACCTGCGCCCGCCGCTTCCGGCTGGCATTGACCGACCTGGGTGAAATGGCACTGCTGCCGAAGCTGATGCGTCACCTGCACGAGCAGGCTCCCCAGGCCGAGCTGGAAGTGGTACCGCTGGAGATCGAACACGCCGAGGAGTGGCTGGCCGCCGGCAGGGTCAACGCGCTGATCTGCAGCCGCCCGCTGACGGGTGCGGCGATTGCACGCCATGTGCTCTTGAGGGATCGCTACGTCTGCCTGCTCAACCAGGAGCGCTTCGGGGAAGGCCCCCTGACCCGTGAACGCTTCATCGCCGCGCGCCATGTCGCCGTGACCTCCTCCTCCGGGCATGGCATGGCCGAAGAGGTGATGCGCCGGCACGGCATCCAGCGCAAGGTGAGCCTGGAGATACCGCACTTCTCGGTGCTGCCGAAGGTGCTGCACGACAGCGACCTGATCGCGATCATGCCGCTGCAGGTCGCCGCCAGCTTCACCGAAGGCTCACCACTGACCATCCACGAACTGCCCTTTCACGTGCCCGAGTTCGAAGTCGCGCTGCACTGGCAGGCCCAGGCCAGCCGCTCTCCGTCGCAGCGTTGGTTCTGCGAAAGCATCATCGAGGCGATTGGGAGCGGGAGGGGCGAGGTTGAATTGCCCGATAGGTCAGCACATTGGCCATCGGCCGGGAGGGCTGCGGCGTGCGCGAAAAAGTAGACATTTCTTACTAGGGCGAAACTCTCATAAGACTGAGAAGTAAAGTCCGGTGATATCTCTATAGATTTGTTCACCAACAAGGACATCGGCAACGATGTAGAGATCGTTTTCGTGCATATCCTCTCCCTCTAGCTCATCGTTCACCATGCACCCTTTCGAGAGCTTTTCTTTTCTCTCAAGCCTACTAGCCAGTACAATCCACCCACCGGAAGACTCATCTCCGACAAAGTCAGCCGGCACCCTACCCCTTATAGAGCATTTCCATTCACTATCTGGTCCATAACTAACCTCTAACCAGTATTGTTCCGAAAATTGCATGTCGTCGGGATACAACACAAAATCTTGAAGCACGGAAGTACTTAAATAGTCTGTCGACTTGAGAAAATACCAAGTAAACTCGGTTAGCTCTTGGCAGCGCCGGAGTGGGGGCGGATCCTTGTATTGATGCTCCAATAGATTGCGAACTGAGGAAAGCTCTCTCAGCATCGCTGGCCTTGCGACGCCGAAATATCCCAGCATATCAAGTATTTTTTCCGGCTTCTCAGGGACTGGAATCTTCTTGAAACGGTATAAGGCCGCCAGGAGCTTCACACGATGATCGATCGCTCTATTGAGATTCAAAATGCAGTCAATACGGTAATGCTCATCGCAGCAATGGGAGAGAAGGCGTTCAGCATGCTGAAGATAGCTATACGGCTTCTTCCAGCCAGCACCATCCGTAATGGACGAGCTTTGTGAAATCGGGTTCCATGAGAGAATTTCCATCGAAAGGGAACATTTCAATACTTTGACCTCCTAGGCTAATGCCTAAATCAAGACTAGCCGAGAAGCAACTTCATCTTGCATAAATCTTATTTTCCTGCAACTCGCCTAAGCTCTTTAGTCAGTACTATGAGCCACGGCCTTAGCCTTTGCATAGCACTCCGCCAGTAGTCGCACCCAAGCTGCGACTGCTCAGCGGTAAGTCTTACCTCATCTGGTTCGTGCGCACCAGGTCGCCGCCAGCTTCACCGAAGGGCCGCCACTGACCATCCAGGAACTGCCCTTCCACGTACCCGGGTTCGAAGTCGCCCTGCACTGGCAGGCCCAGGCCAGCCGCTCCCCCTCACAGCGCTGGTTCTGCGAGTGCGTTATCGGGGCGATTGGGGAACGGGAGGGAGCCGCGTTCACCGACTAGCGGCCCCGATTAGCAGCCAGCACGGCCGCGAGGCCTTCTTGCAGGTCCCTGACGAAATACTCGGGCACCTCCAGAGACGGAAAATGCCCCCCGCGTTCGGCCGTACTCCGTCGGACGATCTGTCGGTACCGCTGCTCCGCCCAAGGGCGCGGACACTTCTCGATATCCCGTGGATATATCGTGATGGCTGACGGCACATCGACGCGAAGCTCAGGGTCGAGCGCGTTAACGCCGCCATGGCTTTCAGAGTAAATGCGGGCCGCCGATGCGCCGGTTCGCGTCAGGTTTTGGCATATATGAGCAACCCATGGTCGCGTTATGAACCTCATGATCTCCATTGGACTGCTGATTATTATTCACAATGAATCGGTGCATCTTTATCTCCTTCCCTCATTATCCATCGTAGCCAGCATCATAACGTTTAATTTGAAGGACAGACGACCGATGATGCCGGTTGCCTGGCCCCTCGATGGATGGTGGGGCGCCTCAGCGCACACGCGCGACATGCTTCCTCGACGCCCCATCTCGTTCTAACTTTCCTTCTCGCATGAGCAAACCAATGACACTGTATGAGAGATAGTCCTTCGAGCCGCCCCCGTAGTCGCTGCGCAGCCCAAGAAGACTTGCCGCTTCGGAGTTTGAAATTCCTTTCGGATTTGCCTTTGCGAACTCAAGTATCGCCTCCTTGAGTAGTGAGAGCCCAAGCTGCGCCTTCTCTTTGACCCCAGAAGGAAGGACGATGGAAGCTCGCGTCTTCGCACCCAGGCCTGTAGGAAGTACCGAGTTGGTGAGCAAACCGCCGGAGTCTATTGTACCGAACGCGGCGATAAGCTCGGCTTCAAGTCGGAGAGCTTGGATTTCTGTAAGGGAGTCTACGAGACGCGTCACCAGCACCTGATGCCCTTCCGCTTCTATCTCACGAATGCGCGCTCCCTTACGGGACTCATCTGGCTTGACCAGGTGGTCGTATGAACGGATACCAGTGCCTTTGCCAACATAAAAGGGCAATGCCGGATCCTGTCGAGGATCCTTCAGCGCGTAAACGTAGTACGAACTATCAACTGACAAGATTACTCCTCGGAAAATCAAGATGCCCATCAATGGTTTGACAACACGCACCGACATTGTGAACGTGCACACACGTTCACAATGTTATCTAGCACGCCACCCAAGCTACTGAAATCACGAGCTTTCATTACCTCTCGTCGGCATAATACCGAATATTTGTGCTTTAACAGCATGTCCGCTTTGGGTCGTTAACTGACATTAGCCTTCCACATTGCTGAGAATATAAAGAATCCAACCCAGAGCGACCACCCCATTTAGCTTACAAATAAACACGTACAATCAGCCTAGACGCTCCCGCTGACCTGCACCAGCGACCTACGTCAACGCAAGTTCAAAAAGCCGAGAGCCAGCGCAATAGCTGGCTCTCGGTGCTGGCAACTCCCCACTAATCTCGACAAGGTCGACCTAACTCTCCATCGCCGCGAACGCTACGGCGATGGTGGGCGGCGCCGTGGGTCGGGCGTACATCGTTTTCAGGTACTCTCTCAGCCTGGGTGCATCGCCCAGCATTTCTTCCTCGTTCGCCCAGTCCAGGATGTAGGCGGCATTGAAGTCGGCCACGCTGAGCCGGTCGCCGACCACGAAATCGCGTTCCTTCATGTGTCGCTCGAATACCGCCACCATCTCCAGGCACTCCTGCCGGGCCAGGTCGACATCCTGGGGTATGCGCTTCTCATCTGGATAAACGAAGGTGTGACGCGCGATGCGCCACAGCGGCTGCTCGATCTCGGTCACCAGGAAGAAAATCCAGCGGTACATCTGGGCACGTTCTTCCACAGCGCTGGGGATGAAACCCGCCTGTGGATATTTTTCGGCCAGGTAGAGCTGGATCGCGGACGATTCGGTAATGATCTGGTCGCCATCGACCAGAACGGGCACCTTGGCAGCGGGATTGAGGGCGAGGAAATCTGGCTGGTGGTGCTCCCCTTTCATGAGCTCCACCGGCACCTGCTCGTACTTCAGACCCAGCTCGTTGAGCAACCAGATGACGCGCAGGACGCGGGTCGGCGGCGTTCCATAGAGTTTCAGCATTGTCAGCTCCATCGATGGCAGGCATCTGCCGTTTCGCATGTCTCCGGAACTCATCGAACGGGGGCTCGCGCTATCGACACTCCATAACGAGAAGAGCCAGCGCAGTGCGCTGGCTCTTCTTCGTGTCAGGTTGCCGGGCCGACTGGGCCAGGCGCTACCGTTAGAGGTAGTAGTTGTTGCGCAGGCGGGGCGCATGCTGGCGGTAGGCAGCTTCGCTCATCCGCTCGAGAATGCGATAGGCGGCACGACCGATGCGCTTCATCAGAGGAGCGCTGGTGTTGGTGGCGGTCACACTGTGGGAAAGCGTCTGGGTGGTCATGGCTGAGCTCTCGGTCGCTTCATGAGGATGCTAATAGCATACCCCAAGCTTAGACTTTGGTCTAAATTATTCGCCTTTAGTCGCATGACCTGCGTCAAACCAATAGCCAAAAAAACCGAGAGCCGGCACATGCGCCGGCTCTCGGTCTTTCGCGGCCCTCTTGGGGCAGATTCGCCGCGATAATAGCGGGTCAGAAATCGAAGAACACCGTCTCGCCTTCGCCTTGCAGCCTGATATCGAGGCGATAGCGCACCTTGCCGTCGGCCTCTTCGCACTTGGCAATGAGAGTCTGGCGGCGGGTCGGCGACTCGATGCGGGAGAGCACCGGGCAGGCGGCGTTGGCCTATTGCATAGCCCACCATAAACCGACGTGATCAACACAATGAGCCTTGGCCCCAGATAACGGCGCACCTCAACCAGCGGCACGGGAAGTTTCTCAACATGTTCGCTCATGATTGCGCAGCTATCGATACTGTCGGCAGTGTAGCAGTGGGTGGGGAGACAAGATTCGGCCAAAATCGGGCGTTCAGTGGCTTTGAAACAACACCCAACATCAGCGCCGTCCGCTGCATGCTGTTGACAGACCTCCTGTTATCGACTCAAGCCCGCCCGCTACTCCGAGTTTTCCGTCGACAGCTCAGCCTGTCGTAAGACGAGTTGCGTCGCCCCTTCCGCCAGATCCGGCGGGTAGCCGTACTTGGCCAGCAGCCTTCTCACGTTGCGCCGCAGGCTCGCCCGCACCGACTCGCGCTGGGTCCAGTCCAACTTGGGCATATTCTTGACCATCTCGGTGAGCTCCCGCGCCATCAGCCGCAGCGTGTCGCTCTGCATCGCTTCGAGGGCAGACTCATTCTCTGCCAGCGCATCGTAGAAGGCAGCCTCCTCACTGCTAAGGCCGAGTTCCTCGCCGTGCTTTTGGATATCGCGTAGGTGCTTCGCCAAGTCGATCAGCCGCGCGATCATCTCCGCGGTGCTGATCGCCTTGTTTGTGTAGCACAACATGGCATCTTCTAGCGCCTCGCGAAATTTCTTGCTTTGGACAAGGTTTGTGCGCTCGGTGATACGGATCTTATCATTCAACAGCTTACGGAGCGTCTCCAGGGCCAGGTTCTTCTGCTCCAGCGCCGCCACCCGACCGAGGAACTCGTCACTTAGAATGTCGAGCCTGGCTTCTTCCAGGCCGGCGACTGCGAACAGGTCGACGACCTCGTCGGCATCGACAGCGCCGCCGATCACCTGGCGCACAGCCGCGTCAATGTCGCTCTGACGCGAATGGCCCGCGCCGCCGCTATCGTCGACCAGCCGCTTGCGAATCATCGCGACGACGCGCTGGAAGAAGGCCAGATGCGGCGTGATAGCTTCGGTCTCGGGACGCGGCACCGCCAGTGCAAAGGCCGCGGACAGTTCCTTGACTAGCATCCGCAGGCGTTTCCAGCCGTCGTTCTGCCCAAACACATGGTCAATAGCACGCAGGTATACCGGCAGGACATCTGCGGGGCTCGCGTCGAGCGCCTGCTCGTAATCGCAGCCATGAAAGTAGCCGCGCAGCTTCTCAAACGCTGCCTGCATCGCCGGCACCGCTTCGTCCTGCACCTTGCGAACCGCCTCACCCGTGCCTCCGGCCTGAGCGTAGGTGGCCAGTGCATCGGCCAACTGGTCGGCCAGCCCCAGCAGATCCACAATCAAGCCGCCGGGCTTTTCACCATAGACGCGGTTCACGCGCGCGATGGCCTGCATCAGGTTGTGCCCGGCCAGGGGCTTGTCCAAATACATGGTGTGCGCCGGCGGACAGTCGAAACCGGTCAGCCACATGTCGCAGACGATCACCAACCGCAGGTCATCATTCGCAGCCTTGAAGCGCTCGGCCAGCCGCTTGCGCGCCGCCTTCGTGCGCACGTGGCTGCTCAGCGGCTCCGGGTCGTCGGCCGTTCCGGTCACAACCACCTTCATCGCGCCGCGTTCGTCGTCAGTGTCGTGCCAGTCGGGGCGCAGCGCGCGGATTGCCTCGTAGAGACGAGCGGCGATGTCGCGGCTCATGGTGACGACCATCGCCTTGCCTTCCATCGCGGCGCGGCGCTTCTCCCAGTGCTCCACAATAAACGCCGCCAACCGCTCGATACGCTCCTGGGCACCGACCAGCGACTCCAGCGGCACGCGGATGCGATTCTCTGCTTCGTCCCCGCCGCGGTCGGCGCCCGCTACGTAGTCAACCGTTTCCTCGGCGACGCGCGCGCCTTCCTCGTCCACCTTGAGCTTGATGATGCGCGACTCGTAGTAAAGCGGCCGGGTGGCGCCGTCCTCGACGGCCTGGCGGATGTCGTAGACGTCTGCGTACTCGCCGAAGACATGGATCGTGTTCTTGTCGTCGCGCTCTAGCGGCGTGCCGGTGAAGCCGATGAAGGTGGCGTTGGGCAGTGCCTCGCGCATCCAGCGCGCGCCACCCTCGACGAAGCCGTACTGGCTGCGGTGGGCCTCGTCGGCCATCACCACCACGTTCGAACGCGTCGACACCACACCGTGCGCCTCAGCGAACTTATGTATCGTCGTGAACACCACGCCGCCCGCCGCGCGGTCGAGCAGCGCCTTTAGTTGTTCCCGGCTCTCGGCCTGGACCGGAGCCTGCCGCAGCAGCGCGCGCCCGGTGGCGAAGGTATCGAAGAGCTGATCGTCGAGATCGTTGCGGTCGGTGATCATGACCACCGTTGGGTTGGTCAGGCGCGGTTCTCGGATCAGCGCGCCGGCGAGCATCAGCATGGTCAGCGACTTCCCCGAGCCCTGGGTGTGCCAGATCACGCCGCCGCGACCGTCGCCCTCGCCCGAGGGCGGCCGCAAGCTCGCCAGTACGCTGGCCCGTGCCTTGCGCACCGCGCGAAACTGGTGGTAGCCCGCGATCTTCTTGGCGATCTCGCCGCGCTCGTCCTCTTCGAAGGCCACACAGGTCCGCAGGTAGTCCACCAGCGCCCGCGGCTCAAATAACCCCCGGATCAGGGCCTCCAACGTCGGCGCTCCTCCGCCGTCGTCATTCAGCGGCCGCCAGGGCATAAAGCGGCTGCGCCCGCTGGTGATCGAGCCGACGCGGGTCAGCATGCCGTCCGACACCACCAGCAGTAGGTTTGGCACGAACAGGTCAGGCGCGATCTGCCTGTAACGGTCGAGCTGGTCGATGGCGACGCCGAGGTCGGCCTGCGTGTCGCTCGGATCCTTCAGCTCAATGACCGCGACCGGCAGGCCGTTTAGGAACACTGTCAGATCCGGGCGGATGATCTTGCCCAATGCCCCGGCGACGTTGAGCTGGCGGACCACCAGCAGCTCATTCGCCGCCGGATCGTCGAAGTCGAGCAGGCGCGCTCGCCCGCCGCGCGTTTCTCCGCTCTTCGCGTCGCGGTACTCGACCTCGACGCCATCGGCGAGCAGCGCATGGAACCAGCGATTGTTTTGAATCAGCGTCGGATGCGGCGGGCGCGACAGAATGCGTACCACCTCCTCAACGGTGTCGTGCGGCAGATCCGGGTTGAGGCGATGCAGCGCCGCACCGAGGCGGCCTTTCAGCATGACGCCGGTCGGACCGCCGCGTTCCCCCGCGTCGTCGATCTCGACACCACACTTGGTGGCTGTGCCAATCGCCTCGAATTGGCTAGATGTCAGATCCTCGACAAGCTGTTCGCTCAGCCCCGCCATCATGCACCTTCCCCGCTGTGTCTTAGCAGACCCTCGAACCGCACAAGAAGGTCTTCATGCTGTGGTGCCGCCGATGCCTTGGTAGTCGAATCAGCCACGCACTCCATCTGCCAGTCATTGCCCTTCTTGCACTTGAAATGAAAGACGCGGGTGCGGTGCCCCGTGTCGTCGTCAGCCGCATAAAGGAATGGACTAAGGTCCATAGTAAGTCCACTCATACGAGCCAGAACCCTCGACATACCGTCCACTGTTGCTGCAGTCATGGCAAGCGATGCCGCGTCGGCGTCGAGAGTGAGCTCATGAATGCGGCGACTCTGTGCATGCCCCATCAGCTTCTCGACCTCTCCCCGACTACCCGGTTGAATAGCGTGAACTCGCAACAGCTCGATACTCTGCATGTCACGCAGATCGAGTAAGATCTCGCGCATCACGGGATAAGCCTCGTCGATGATCTTCTTCGCTTGCCCCTCGGACTTTGTTGCTTCATGTGAAAAGCCGTTGCGGACAACGTTTAGGCGCCGGATTTCTTCAAGCACCTCAACCTCAACGAGTGAGGCCACTTGTAGATCGACCCCGACTTGCTCGGCCCGATACAGCACCCCTTCGATGAGCCCGATGCGCACTGCTAGCTTGTCGGAGCACAGATCGCGCCGCTTGCACTCCCGCCACCCTTGATCCTTCCCTTCACGCACGACAAGTGGTGCCATGCGCGTCGAAGATCTGACAGCTTCAGACAGGGCAAGGGCCGCCAAGAGACGAACGAGAGACTCCCACGTGTCACGTAGTCGGTGCAGGCGTGTGAGCGCCGGACGAGGGCCTTCCAAGAAGGCATAGAACGGGACCGCGATAGGGCTAGGAAACTGCTCGTACACGGTTTGCTCAAGGTCCGCCCGAGCTTGGGCCGACGCATCATCGCGACCGCGTCGGGCAGCGTCTGGCGCTAGCTTGTCCAGCACGTCCGCAGGATGAAAAACCTCTTCTCCCACTTCTACCATGCCATACGAAGACTCACACCACAGGCGATAGTCCTCCTCGTCTCGCTTGCGTCGCCGATCGAGGAGGTGCTGGTCAGGATCGAGACCCTCCCTTTCCACCTGGTCGCGGGCGGGCGAGTCACTCATAGCCGGACCCTTACCGCTCCCGATAGAAGCTGTGGCAGAAGGTAATCCCGCACGCTCGCCAATCGCTCGCCTTCTTTCACGGAAGCTGTAAGCAGCTCAAAGAGCGGATCGGCCGCTTGCTGATACGCGCCTATCACGTCGGAAGTCGGCACGACAACGGGCAACGGGCGGAAGTTCTTCTTGCTGATCTCGGGGAAGGTCGTCCCACTCGCGTGAGCCTTGATCGCGTCCATTGAGGTGAACGCCCAGTTGAGAACGTATGTCGGCGGCAACGGGCCGTCGCACACCATCGCGATGAAGCCCTGGTTAATAGCCGTCGGCACACCTGCAATCGCTAGGTAGCCGACTGGGGCGCGCGACGACATCAGAACCGTACCAACGGGCAGGATGCCGGAACTGATAGAGTTGACGCCTGCGTCAGTAATGCGGCGGTCCGTGTCCAGCAGGACCGGATGGGAGAGGCGTGACATGTCCTTCGGGGTCGCCCAGCAATACTCGCCACCGTCCCAATAATTCGGGTTCTTCGTGCTCGGGGTACCACCGCCCTTCGCCGTTACGACATCGCCAATCGGCTTCACCTCCCACCTCTCCGGCACGGGGCCAATTTCGGAGTCGACGAAGCGGGTGGGCAGGGCATCAAAGACGGCCTGGGACATTGAGGGGAAGGCGGTCGCGCCGGCGGCCTTGGCCTTGACAGGCTCGAAGTCCACGAACCACGCCCGGAAGATCGCCCGCGCCAACTGCTCCAACGCCCGTGCCGTCCGCCGGTTCTGCTCGATTTTGTCGTCCAGCGCGCCGAGGACACCGGCGATAGCGCGTTGCTCATCGATTGGCGGAAGTGGAAGCGTCACTTTCCGCAACTCGCTTTGCTTGATGCCAAGAACTGTAGTTCCCGAAGCGCGCCCACGGAGCTGGGACTGAATTGGTTCTGAGATCAAGAGGAACTTGAGGTAGGTGTTGTCAAGTAGATCGGGCTTGCCCCGGAGAAGAATGAGGCGTTGAGCAAGAGCGATCCGATCATCTGTCAACTGCGCGACTTCACCGAGTGGTGCTTCGGTTGTTAGAAGGACATCGCCAATTTTCGGGAGACCACGGCACATCCATGAATCGTACTCGTTTGGATCGATGAACTCGTCCGGAGGCTCAATGCGACCGCCCTTCACGATCTTGGCAGTTATTAGCGGGATTCCAATCGAGGTTTTACGGGGCGTCTTGCCCCGGTAGTCGATGATTGCGGACATGCAATCTTCGAGCAAGGACGACTCGAACTTTGCACGACTCTCATTCACTAGTAGCGCCCTCCTGGTAAACCGATGCAAGGTGCTTCCTTACCAGTGATGTCAACTGCTCGCTCTCCCCGAAGCACTCCTCCAGCTCCGCCAGCAGCCGGGGGTACTTCTCCGCGAAGGGCTCGCCATCGTCCGCCTGCTCCTCGGCGCCGACGTAGCGGCCGGGGGTGAGCACGAAGCCGTGCTTGCCGATGCCCTCGATCGTCTCAGCCTTGCAGAAACCGGGGATGTCGCGGTAGGCCCACTTGCCGTGCTGGGCCTCGTCCCACCAACCGGGCGCGGGCTCGCCGCGCCACTGCCGGAAGG
Source organism: Halomonas sp. A29 (assembly GCF_046723295.1). Lineage (NCBI taxonomy): Bacteria > Pseudomonadati > Pseudomonadota > Gammaproteobacteria > Oceanospirillales > Halomonadaceae > Halomonas > Halomonas sp. A29. The sequence goes on along the minus strand of NZ_JAXQPR010000009.1, from coordinate 72,388 downwards.
CGTAGACGATGCGGCCGATATCCGAATCAAAATTCGGGTCACCCATGCCATCGGCCAGCAGGGTTTCGCCGTCGTCACCGCCGGTAAGCACGCGGAGCGTGCGGGTCTGCATGGTGCCGAGCTTGCTCGCGTCGATGAACAGCGTCTCGCCTTTCCGATCACGCCCGCCGTGCTTGAGATTTCTGCCAGTTTTGTCGCGGGTGAGAAACCAAAGGCAGGCGGGAATGCCGGTAGTGAGGAAGAGCTGGGCCGGCAGCGCGACGATGCAGTCCACCAGGTCGGCCTCGACGATGCGCTGACGGATCTCGCCCTCGCCGCCGGAGCCGGTGGAGAGCGATCCGTTGGCCATGACGAAGCCGGCCACCCCGCCGCCGTGGCCGTTGGGCGGCGCGAGGTGGTGGATGAAGTGCTGGATCCATGCGTAGTTAGCGTTGCCGACCGGCGGCGTGCCGTAGCGCCAGCGCACGTCGTCGGCCAGCAGCTTGCCAGACCAGTCCGAGATGTTGAACGGCGGGTTGGCGAGGATGTAGTCAGCCTTGAGGTCGGGGTGCAGGTTGCGCAGGAAGCTGTCGGTGGGCTGCGAGCCGAGGTTGGCCTCGATACCGCGGATGGCGAGGTTCATGTGCGCCAGCCGCCAGGTGGTGGGGTTGGACTCCTGGCCGAAGATCGAGATGTCGGTCTTCTGCCCGCCGTGGGCCTCGACGAAGCGCTCGGACTGCACGAACATGCCCGCCGAACCGCAACAGGGGTCGTAGACGCGGCCCTCGTAGGGCTCGAGCATCTCGACCAGCAGCCGCACGATGGAGCGCGGTGTGAAGAACTCGCCGCCGAGCTTGCCTTCGGCCTGGGCGAACTTGCCGAGGAAGTACTCATAGACGCGGCCGAGCGTGTCGCGTGCCCTGGAGCGGTCGCCCTTGAAGCCGATGTCGGCGATCAAGTCGATCAGCCCTTTCATCTTCTCCGACGCGATGCCCCGGCGGGCGTAGTCGCGTGGCAGCTTACCCTTGAGATTGGGGTTGTCGCGCTCAACGGCGAGGATGGCGTCGTCGATCAGCGTGGCGATGTCGGCGCGCGCGGCCTGGTTCTGGAGGTTCTGCCAGCGCGCCTCGGGCGGCACCCAAAACACCCGCTCGGCGGTGTATTCGTCGCGGCTCTCCAGCAGGCTTTCGAGTTGCGGGCCGGTGATGCCGTCGGCTTCCAGCTCGGCTTTGAGTTCGTCTTTTCGGGCTTCGAAAGAGTCAGAGATGTACTTCAGAAAGAGCAGACCAAGCACCACATGCTTGTACTCGGCGGCATCGATCTGCCCGCGGAGGGCGTCGGCGGACTTCCAGAGTATCTCGGCGCGGGCGAGGTCGGTATTGTGCGGCTCAGTAGTCCCCATCAGGGCTCCATCTTAGTTTCTTTCGTAGTGCCGTATCCGGCAGAGTCTCGTAGGCGCTTGCCCCAGAGGTCCATCAGGTATCTAGACTGCAAGTCGAATATTGCATTGCTCGCCGTCCATCTCCTAACCTCCTGAAACACCTGCTATTAAATATGGTTCGGCAGTATAACATCAACAGCCACGTTTGCTGCAGAACACCGATGTACAAGCGCTGCTTTTGCCTGCATGACGGCTTTGGGTCGTCAGCTGCCGACACCCCTGCCCACGCCCGAAGCCCAGCTTGCAAAAGGATACGCATCTCAGCCTATACTCCATGCCACGCCTGAACCAACGACCTAGGTCAACGCAAAACCAAAAAAGCCAAGAGCCAACGCAGTGCGCTGGCTCTTGATCTTGGCGGCCCGGCTGAGCGGGCCGCCCTTGCTTGGCAGACGCCGAAATCGAAGCGTCTAGAAGTCGAAAAAAACCGTCTCGCCTTCACCCTGCAGCCTGATGTCTAGGCGGTAGCGCACCTTGCCGTCCACCTCTTCGCGCTTGGCGATGAGGGTCTGGCGGCGGGTCGGTGATTCGATGCGGGAGAGCACCGGGCAGGCGGCGTTGTCCTCGGCTTCGTCCTCGAAGTAGAGGCGGGTCTGCAGTTGGATGTTGATGCCGCGGGCGAAAATCGCCAGGTTGATGTGCGGCGCCATGAGCTGGCCGCTGGGGTGAGCCACCGGGCCGGGCTTGACGGTCTTCAGCGACCATTCGCTGCCGTGGTCGAAGGTGGTGGCGGTGCGCCCGAAGCTGTTGAACGGCTTCTTCAGGTCGAACTCGGGCTGATAGACGCCGTTGGCGTCGGCCTGCCAGGCTTCGAGGAAGGCGTCGCGTACCAGGTCGCCGTTGCCGTCGATCACGGTGCCGACGACTTCGATGTGTTCGCCCTCGGCTCCTTCCCGGGCCATCTCGTTCCAGATCTCTTCGTCGCGGGTCGGATTGCCCGCGGCGGCCAGGGCCAGGCCGATGTGCACGTAGGGCCCGGCGGTCTGGGAGGCGGTCTCGCGCAGCATCAGCTCGCTGGTGGGAACGCTGTTTGGCTGTTTCATGTGATTTCCCCTCACTGATTCTCGAACCCGTTTACTGATTTTCGAAAAAGGTCTGCAGCTCGCCGCGTACCACCAGGTCGAAGCGGTAGGCCAGGCAGTCCATGGGCTTGCTGCGGGCCATGTCGAGGCGTCCGATCATGGTCTCGACCGCGGCCGGGTCCTTGATGGTGTGGACGATGGGGCACAGCGGAATCAGCGGATCGCCCTCGAAGTACATCTGGGTGATCAGGCGGGTGGAGATCGAGGGGCCCATCACCGAGACGTGGATGTGCGAGGGGCGCCAGCTGTTGGGGTCGTTGGGCCAGGGGTACGGGCCGGGCTTGATGGTGCGGAAGCGGTACCAGCCCTGCTCGTCGGTGAGGGTACGGCCCACGCCGCCGAAGCCGGGGTCGAGCGGAGCGAGGTAGCGGTCGTTCTTGTGGCGGTAGCGCCCGCCGGCGTTGGCCTGCCACATCTCGACCAGGGTGTGCGGCACCGGCTTGCCGAACTGGTCGATCACGCGGCCGAACATGATGATGCGCTCGCCCACCGGCAGGCCGGCCGCGCCCGAAAGCGACGGGTCTTCGCGGAAGTTGAGCAGAAGGTCGTTGTCGTGGGGACCCATGCGCAGGTGGCGGAAGTCGGGGCCGGTGAGTTCGGAAGCGGTGGCTTGCTGCATGCTGGCCAGGGCCTGCTGCGGCGAGCGGGGCACGCTGGTCTTGTAGCCGGGGGCGTAGGCCGGGGGATGCCAGTTACGGTCGCGCTCTACGAAGCGCTTGTTGTGATCTTGCATGGCGTGTCGTCTCTTGGGGAGAGTGGTCTTGTCTCGCCCAGTGTGGCGCCTTGCCGCAGGTGCGCCAATTGACGACTCGGGCACCCCCTATAACCGCTGGGTTATGTTGCACCGCCACCTTGAGAGTGGCCCGCGCTGACCTCGCGCAGCACTTCGCAGAAGGCCTCCAGCGCCAGCGAGGGTTGCATGCTGGCGTTGTAGCACAGCCCCACGGAGCCGCCGCGGGGCTCCAGGTCGATGCCGAGGCGACACAGCCGCCCCGCCGCCAGATCCTCGGCCACGGCCTCTTCGGGCACGACCCAGATCGCATCGCTCTCAAGGGTGTAGCGCCGGCTGATGGGCAGCGAAAGTGTCTCCAGCCGCTGGCTCATCAGCGTCAGCGAATGGCGCACGCAGAAGCTGTCGACCTGCTGGCGCAGGGTGGTCTGCAGGGGCGGTAGCACCCAGGGGAATTCACCCAGCCGAGCGGCTTCCAGTGGTGCGATACCGGCCAGCGGGTGGCCGCGGCGCACGCATAGCAGCAGCGGCTCGTAGTAGAGATGCTCGAAGGCCAAGTCGCGGATCTCGCGGGCCTCGGTCATGCGACCCACCACCAGATCCAGCTCGCCGCGGCGCAGGCGCGAGAGCAGGAAGGCGCTGGCGCCGACCACCACGTTGACGCCCACCGCGTTCTGCCCGCCGGGCGCGGCGTGCCAGCGGCGGATGGCCTCGGGCAGCAGCCGGCTCTCCACAGTGGAGAGTGCCCCCACCCGCAGGCCGTGGGCGCCGTGGGCTTCGCCGACGGCGCCCACGCCCTCCTCCAGGGCTCGCATGGCCGGCCCGGCGTGGCGCAACAGGGTCAGGCCCGCCTGGGTCAGCGCCACGCCCTGGGGCGTACGTTCGAACAGCGCCGCACCGAGGCTCTCCTCCAGCTCGCGAATGGTCTTGGAGATGCCTGGCTGGGTGATCGCCAGCCGCTCGGCGGCCCGGGCGAAGCTGCGCTGGCGGGCCACCTCGAGGAAGGCCTGCAGATGGCGCAGCTTGATGCGTGCGTTGAGCAAGCGACTCTCCTCGGTATTGCGATGCCGGTCATTGTCGGATTTCGCTCAGACGATACACCAGCGACACGCCAGCGGCGAACCGCCCGGGTCAGCCCTTCTGCCCCCAGCCCAGCTCCTTGGCCAACGCAAACGCATGATTCGCTGCCGGCACGCCGGCGTAGATGGCCACGTGCATCAGCACCTGGCGCAGCTCCGCTTCGCTGAGGCCGATGCGCTTGGCGGTCTTGAGGTGCAGTACAAGCTCCTCACGACCCAGCGCGGCGAGCATGCCGGTGGTGATCAGGCTGCGTTCGCGCCGGGTGAGGTCGTCGTTGCTCCACAGCTCGCCCCAGGCCAGCCGGGTGATCATCTGCTGGAACGGCGCATCGAGACTGTTGGCGTTTTCGGTGGAACGGGCGACGTGCGCCTCGCCGAGCACCTGCTTACGGGTCTCGAGCCCAGCGGCGTAGCTCACGCCATGCTGGCCGACGTCTTCGCGATCGACGGCCATCCACAGCAGCAGCCGCTTGGCCATTGCCTGGGGATTTTCCACCGAGGGCACGTGGGCGAAGCCTTCGAGAATCTCCAGCGGTGCACCGCCGCACTCGGCCGCCAGCGCCTGCAGGGTCTCGGGCGGGGTGGCCACGTCCTCGCTGCCGCCAAGCAGGTGTACGCTGACGTTGCGATGCTGCGCCAGCGGCCCCTTCAGCTTGCCGCGGAAGTCGGTTCGGCCGAGCATCTCGCACAGCCGGGCGTAGGACTCTGCGTCGGTGCGTGCCATCTGGGTGCACCAGCCGGCCTTGAGTGCCGGTTCGGCCTCGAAGCAGGCCGGCGCGAACCAGCGCGGCACGATCTCGCCGGACATGGCCGCCAAACCTTCGTCGCGTACGCGCCCGGCCCGGGTGGTCCACAGCTCGCTGTTGCCGATCACCGCCCCGGTGTTGGTCAGGGTGACGGAGTAGAGCCGCTCGGCGTGCTCACTGATCAGCTGTTGACCCACCACGCCGCCGATGGAGGTGCCGACGAAGTGGAAGCGTGCCGCCCCCGCGTGCTCGGCCAGCGCCAGGGCATCGCGGGCCAGCGCCGCCGGGGTGATTTCGCCACCTGCCTCCGGCCAGGCCTGGCTGGCGCCGTGGCCGGGCAGGTCCCAGGTCAGCACGCGGTAGCGCGGCAGCAGCGCCGGCAGCAGGTCGTCCCACACCGCCTGGGTCATGCCCAACGGATGCGCCAGCACCACCAGCGGCAGCGCCTCGGGGCCGAGCAGGCGATAGGCGACACTGCGGCCATCGACGTTCAGAAATGCCATGTTCCTTCTCCCAGCAGTGCAACGGGAAAAGCCGGCAGCTCGTCACCGCCGGCCTGGTTCCACTCTTCTCTCTTAGGCCTTCTCGATCAGGGTCGCAATCCCCTGCCCCACGCCTACGCACATGGTGCACAGCGCGTAGCGCTTGCCGGTGCGCTGCAGTTCAAAGGCCGCGGTCATCAGCAGGCGGGCGCCAGACATGCCCAGCGGGTGGCCCAAGGCGATGGCGCCGCCGTTGGGGTTGACCCGCGGGTCGTCGTCGGCGAGGCCGAGGTCCCGCGTGCAGGCCAGGGCCTGGGCAGCGAAGGCCTCGTTGAACTCGAAAATGTCGATCTCGTCCATCGTCACGCCGGTGCGCTCGAGCAGCTTGCGCACCGCCGGCACCGGGCCGTAGCCCATGATGCGCGGCTCGACGCCGGCCGTGGCCATGCCGATGATCCTGGCCATGGGCTTGAGGCCGTGCTGCTCCACCGCGGCCTGGCTGGCCACCAGCATGGCGGCGGCACCGTCATTGACGCCGGAGGCGTTGCCGGCGGTGATGCTGCCGCCCTCACGGAACGGCGTCGGCAAGCCGGCCAGCTTCTCCAGGGTGGTCTCGCGCGGGTGCTCGTCGGTGTCGAACAGCAGCGGCTCCTGCTTGCGCCGGGGAATCTCGATGGGCGTGATCTCGATGGCGAAGCGACCCGCCTTCTGCGCCGCGGCGGCCTTCTGCTGGGAGCGCAGGGCGAAGGCGTCCTGGTCCTCGCGGGAGATGTTGAACTGTTCGGCCACGTTCTCGGCGGTCTCCGGCATGGAGTCGATGCCGTAGGCCTTCTTCATCAGCGGATTGACGAAGCGCCAACCGATGGTGGTGTCCTCGATCTTCTGGCCGCGGGAGAAGGCATCATCGGCCTTGCCCAGCACGTAGGGCGCGCGGGACATCGACTCCACGCCGCCGGCCAGGGCCAGCTCCATCTCGCCAGCCTTGATGGCGCGGAAGGCGGTGCCCACCGCGTCCATGCCGGAGCCGCACAGCCGGTTCATGGTGGTGCCGGGTACCGAGGTGGGCAGGCCCGCCAGCAGGGCGGACATGCGCGCCACGTTGCGGTTGTCCTCGCCGGCCTGGTTGGCGCAGCCCATGAAGACCTCTTCGATGGCGGCCGGGTCGAGGTCCGGAGCCTCGGCCAGTACCGCCTTGAAGATGGTGGCGGCGAAATCGTCGGGGCGCCGGCTTGCCAGGGTGCCGCCGAAGCGGCCAATGGCGGTGCGCCGCGGATGGCAGAGGAAGACGTCGGTCATAAAAAAATCTCCTGAAATTCGCTGTAGAACGTGACGAATGCAGCCCGTTTGAAGGCGAATTTACTCGCCCGCGTGCTTGCGCTCGGTGCGCGCCTTCAATTCGCGCAGGATCTCGAGTTCGTGGGCGCTGGGCTCCGGCGTGGTCTCGAGCGACTCGGCGAAGCGGATCTCCCAGCCGGTGGCCTCGATCACGTCCTCGCGGGAGACGTTCGGATGCAGCGAGACGACCACCAGCTCCTTGGTCTCGGGGTCGGGCTTCATCACGCACAGGTCGGTGATCACCCGGGTCGGGCCCTTGCCGATATTGGGTACGCCGTCGCGGCCCTTGCCGTCGCGGCCGAAGCCCAGGGTGGTGATGAAGTCCACGTCTTTGACGAAGGCGCGCTTGGAGTGCTTCAGGGTGATGAAGACCTCGCCGGCGTTGGTGGCGATCTCCGGCGCTCCGCCGCCACCCGGCAAGCGCACCTTGGGTTCGCGGTAGTCGCCGATCAGGGTGGTGTTGAGGTTGGCGAAGCGGTCGATCTGGGCGGTGCCGAGAAAGCCCACGCTGACCTTGCCGCCCTGCAGCCAGTAGCGGAACATCTCCGGCACCGAGACGGTGGTCAACGCCGTCTCGCACAGTTCGCCGTCACCGATGGAGAGCGGCAGCACGTCGGGCTTGGTCTGCAGGGTGCCGGATTCGTAGATCAGCACCACCTCGGGGGCGTGGGTCAGGCGCGCCAGGTTGGCCGCCTCCGAGGGCAGGCCGATGCCGACGAAGCAGGTCATGCCGTTCTCGAGCGCGCGCGCCGCGGTGACGCTCATCATTTCCGCTGAGGTGTACTCGAGGCTCATCAGGACTGCCCTCCTGCACTGTAGACGTTCTCATCAAGCCACTTGTTGAAGCTGTCGCGATCGCGGGCGATGCCATCCCACTCCTTGTAGAAGGCGTTGTTGCGCGGGTAGTAACCGTGGGCATAGGAGGGCAACGAGCCCTTCTCGGCCACGGCGACGGCGCTGATCGCCCAGCCCGGGATGATGCAGGCGTTGGGATGATAGTCCGGCTCGGTGCGCAGGTCGTCGACGATCTCCTCGACGGTGACGATGCTCTTCTTCGCCGCCAGCACGGCTTCCTTCTGCACGCCGATGATGCCCTCCACCAGCACGTTGCCGGCACGGTCGGCCTTCTGTGCGTGAACGATGGAGACGTCGGGGCGCACCGAGGGCACCGCGGCCAGGCGCTCGCCGGTGAAGGGGCATTCGATGAACTTGATCTGGTCGTTGACGCTGGGCAGCTCGCTGCCTACGTAGCCGCGCAGCACGGCCAGCGGCAGCCCGGCAGCGCCAGCCTCGAAGGCGCAGGCCATGGCGGCGTGGCTGTGCTCGAGGATCTCGACCTTGTGCGGCCAGCCCTTCTCCACCGCGTCGCGCAGGCGGTGCAGCGAGCCCACGCCGGGGTTGCCACCCCAGGAGAAGATCACCTTCCTGGCGCAGCCGGCACCGATCATCTGGTCATAGACCAGGTCCGGCGTCATGCGGATCAGGGTCAGGTCGCGCTTCTTCTGGCGGATCACTTCGTGACCGGCGGCGAAAGGAATCAGGTGGGTGAAGCCCTCCATGGCCACGGTGGCGCCGTCTTCGACGTAGCGTGCCACCGCGTCATGCAGGCTCAGGAACTCGGCCATGGTCGTCCTCCTGGCGGGTATTCTCAAATAAGTTCGAATAGCGAACTTTGTTTTGTGATGCGAACAAGTTACCCCTATGCCAGCTGATCGTCAAACTCGCCGGAGACCCAAAAGCACAAGGGGAGGCCAGGCCTCCCCTTGCTCGGGACATGCAAAATAGTGATTTTTCAGCGAATCATTCCCGCTGAAGCCAGGCCATGGCGCGCCGCAACTGCGCTTGGCCACTACCAAGGTATAAAGCGGGATCCGTTGCCTGGTGCAGCACCTCGACCTTGAGCCTACCCCCTACTTCGGCTTTCACCTCGGCATGCGCCTCGAGTGCCTCGGCATAGGGAATGCCCTGAAGGCGCGCCATTTCGGCGGCTTCGGCGCTGATGCGCTTGGCCGCGTCCTGGCCCAGCACCGGCGCGAGCAGGCGCGATACCGGTTCCGCCATGATGCCGCCGCCGGTAGCCGCCAGGTTGCGGCGCATTGCTTCGGGATTCACCTCGAGCCCTTCGAGCAGCGTGGCGGCCTGTTCCAGCGCGCCTTCCAGCAGCAGAGCGCTGTCGACCAGCGGCGACCATTCGGCATGCCACTCGCCCAGCCCGCGCTCCAGGGGTTGGGCGGCGGCGTTGAGCAGCACCGTGGTGTAGCCATGCACCTGTCGCGTCGCGCCGCGGATCATGGCACAGCGTACCGGGTTGCGCTTGTGCGGCATGGAGGAGGACTCGCCCATGCCCGGGGCGGAGGGTTCGGCCACCTCGCCCACCTCGGTCTGGGTCAGCAGCGAGATATCGAGGGCGAGTTTCTCCGCTGCCCCCGCCGCCGCGTCCAGCGCCGTGCCCAGGGCATGGATCGGCTGACGGTTTGTGTGCCAAGGCAGCACCGGAGCAGCGAGCCCCAGCCGCTCGGCGAGAGCGTCCATGAAATCGAGGCCCAGTTCGTCCTGCCCCGGCTCGTCCAAACCAGAGTGCACTCCCACGGCGCCACCGAACTGCACCGGCAGCTCGACCTGCGCCAGGCGGCGCCGCGCCTGCTCCAGGCCGATGGCCCAATGCGCCACCTTGACGCCGAACGTCATCGGCAGTGCCTGCTGCATTAGGGTGCGCCCCACCATCACGGTCCGCTCATGAGTCTTCATCAGCTCGACCGCGGCGGCGCGACAGCGCAGCAGCAGTGCATCCAACGCGGCCAGGCGCGGCTTGAGCAGCAGCATCAGCGCCGTGTCGATAACATCCTGGCTGGTCGCGCCCATGTGCCAGTAGCGCTTGAGTTCGTCCGGCAGCGCAGCGCGCCCCTGCTTGACGAAGGGGATGGCAGCGTTGCCGCCGCTGGCGATACCGGCTGCGATGGCGGTGTCATCAAAGGCGTGGCTTTTCAGGCAGCGGTGCATTTCCGCACTCGCCCCTTGGGGCATGGCACCGTGCGCTTCCTGCACTTCGGCCAGCGCCAGCTCGAAAGCGAGCATGGCCTGGACCATGGCCTGGTCATGACACTCTGCCAGTGCCGTTTGGCTCATGAAGGGATGCCGAAGCAGGGCGTCAGGCATATCATGCTCTCCTCAGGAAGGGCTGGCTCATGCTCAGTCTTAAGATCGGTCTCAAGCTCAATCGCGAAATTCAGGCTCAAGGTCAGGCCCAGCTTAGCCCATAGTCGTACATATGTTCGCAATTCGAACACTATGCTAGATTGAAAGACTTCTGAAGAGCAAACCATCCAAGATAGCGACGGAACAAAAATGGCATCAGAGGAAGAGGTTCTCAGCCCGGATGACCGGGACTTCGTCACCGCCCTGGCCAGCGGCCTGGAGGTCATCCTGGCCTTCGACGAAACCCATCCGCGCATGACACTGAGCGAGGTCGCCAGCCGTACCGGCATGAACCGTGCCCGCGCCCGGCGCTTCCTGCTCACGTTGCATGCCCTGGGCTACGTGCGCAAGCAAGGTCGTAACTTCGAGCTGGCCCCACGAGTGCTGCAGCTCGGCTACGCGTTTCTCTCCGCCAACAACTATCGTAGCGTGATCCAGCAGGTGCTGGAGGACATCACCGCCGAGAGTGGCGAATCCTCCTCCCTGGGCGTACTCGACGGCGACGAGGTCACCTACGTGGCGCGCTCCTCGGCCCGTCACCGGCTGATGGCGATCACCCTCTCCGTCGGCACCCGGCTACCTGCCGCCCACACCTCGATGGGGCGAGCGCTACTGGCCCAGCTTCCCGATGCCGAGCTGGATGCCTTCCTGGAACGGGTCACGCTTACGCGCTACACCGACAAGACCGTGACCGACAAGGCCGCACTCAAGAAGTGCATCCTCAAGGTGCGCCAGCAAGGCTACGCCATCGCCGACCAGGAGCTGGACTCGGGGCTGCGCTCGCTGGCCGTGCCGGCCTTCGATGCCAACGGCAAGCTGCTAGGTGCGATCAACATCAGCACCAACGCCGCGCGGGTGGATCTCGATACGCTGATGAAGGAGTACTTGCCGCTGTTGCAGCAGAAGGCTCGGGATATACGCGCCACTGTCAGTTGAAAGCACAACAGGCGACATGACATTTCTTGAACACGATTCTAGAATGGCCAATTTAGCCAGCGAGACATCATCATGGCGGGCAGTCTGATCGAACGCACCCTCGGGGTGCTTGAAGCCCTTTCCGAAGATGCCGACGGCCTGCCGCTGCTGATCGTCGCGGAGCGCCTGGGCATTCCCAAGAGCGCGGCGCACCGCATCTGCCACGAGCTGATCCGCCTGGGACATGTTCGCCAGGACCCAGTCAGCCAGCGCTACCAACTCACGACCCGGTTGGTGGCACTGAGCTTGCGCTATCTCTCCAGCACCGGCGCCAGCGATATCGTGCAGCCGGTGCTCGACCGCCTGGCCGAGCAGAGCGGTGAGCTGGTGCGCCTCTCGGTGATCGAAGGCGACCGCCTGACCTGGATCGCCAAGGCCCAGGGCGCCCGCAGCGGCCTGCGCTATGACCCCGACATGGGCAAGGAAGCGCCATTGTTCTGTACCGCCAGCGGCCACGCCTGGCTGGCGGCCCTGAGCGACGAGGAAGCCCTGGCGCTGGTCGACACCCAGGGCATGGAGACCGACCACCCGCTGGGACCCAACGCCCCACGCAGCAAGGAAGCCCTGCTCGAACATCTGCAGCAGACGCGGCAGCGCGGCTACAGCTGGACGCATGACAGCATGGGGCCCGGTACCGCCGCCATGGCCGCGCTGGTGCGTCACCCCCTGGACGGTCACCCCCAGGGTGTCCTGAGCATCGCCGGCCCCAGCGTGCGCCTCGACGAACACCGGGTAAGGGAACTGGGCTCTGCCCTTGTGACCGCGGCCGAAGAGCTCTCGCAAGCTACGCCCTCCTCGCGCCTCTTCGCCTGATCTTCCGATCCAGAAAGCGGCCGGCCTGGCTCTCCCAGGACCCGGTCGCGGCTACCTTGGCATGGAGACCGCATGCTGGAAATTCTTACCATTACCACGCCGATCTTCCTGTTGATCGGTGCCGGCTATCTGGCCATGGGGCTCCGGTTGGTGAACCGGGAACAGATCCAGGGCATCGCCACTTTCGTACTCTATTTCGCCCTGCCGGCGCTGGTGATACGAGCCCTGACCCAAAATCCCCTCGACGAGGTACTCCAGCCCCAATACCTGCTGGCCTATGGCTTGGGCTCGGTCGTCATCTTCGGCCTGGCCCTGATACTGACCCTGTCAGTTCAGCGCAAGCCTCTCAGCGAAGGTGCCGTGCATGCCTTGGGGATGTCCGCCTCCAATAGCGGCTTCATCGGCTATCCCGTCGCCGCCATGGTGATTGGCAGCTCACCGGCAGCCGTCTTCATGGCCCTGAACATGATCATCGAGAACCTGCTGATCATCCCCGCGGCGCTGATCCTGGCCGAGGTGGGGCGCCAGAGCGGGACCGGCGTCGCCAGCGTGGCGCGCAAGACCTTCCTGCGCCTGGCCCGCAATCCCGTTCTGGTCGGCATCATGCTGGGCCTGCTGCTGGCCGTGACGGAAACGGCACTGCCACGCCCCTTGGCACAGGTCGTCGACATGCTGGCCAACGCTTCCGGACCGGCGGCGCTGTTCGTGATCGGCGGCACCCTGTTCGGTCTCAAGGTACGCGGCATGCTGGGTGACGTCGGCCAGATCGTCGTCGGCAAGCTGATTTTTCACCCCTTGCTGATACTCGGTCTGTTTCTTCTCATGCCCGCCACCGACCCCACCCTGCTGGCCGGGGCGCTGCTGTTCGCCAGTGCGCCGATGATCAGCATCTATCCGCTGCTCGGCCAGCGCTATGGCATGGCCGGCGTCAGCGCTGCCGCGCTGATGATGAGCACGTTGACGGCTTTCGTGACCCTGAGTGCGGGCATCTGGTTAATGGATGTCTCTGGTCTGTTGACCACTGGTTAGCAATGCGTCGAGTGAACCGGAGGGACGTTTCAACATGAGCGATCCTTACGAAGCCTGATCGAGAATCAGACAGGTCGTACTCGCAAGGGCGTAAAGCTTGCCGTCTGGTCCGTAGAGCTGGCCTTCCGCCACCGCCATTCGGCGGCCACCGTGAACCAGCCGACCTTCCGCGCGAACCCGCGGTACCGCCTCGGTGAGGGCCCGGATGATATTGAACTTCAGCTCCAGGGTCGTGTACGTCTTACCAGGCGGCAATGTCGAATGCACGGCACATCCCATCGCCGTGTCGAGCATGGTCGCAAACCAGCCGCCGTGTACCGTACCCATCGGGTTGTAGTATCTGGAGCCCGGCCGTCCCTGGAATACCGCACGCCCAGGCTCGATGCGCACAGGGACGCAGTCGAGCGTGGCGACCATCGAGGGGAGCGGCAGCTCGCCGGCAAGGATCGCTTCGAGTATTTGCAATCCACTGCGGCCGGCGACCTGATCAGGCGACGCCACACCGGGAACGGTCTGAAGACGGGCACGCACGGCCGCTTCCTCGGCCTGCCAGCGAGCGAGCGTTTCTTCGGAATTCATCGCGTCGGTTGTGGTCATTTCGCATCCCCGTCGACGGTGATGGAGAGGTCACTGTAGAGGCGATTGGTACTTGCATGCGGTGCATCCCACCCGCCCCCCAATGCCCGGAAGGAAGCAATAGCGGCGCGCGCCGCTTCGGTTTGCGCCTGGGCCTTCGCGTCGCGCACCTGCAGCAGGTTGCCGTCGGCATTGAGCACCTCGATCAGGCTGACGATGCCGCCTTCGTAGGCGGCAAGCGAATTCTCGCGGGCACGGGCAAGCGACGCCTCCCCCTGTGCCAAGATGCCGACCTGGGCCTCGCGTTGGACGAGGGAGGAAAAGGCGTTCTCCACTTCCTCGGCCGCCCGCAGCACGGCCAGCCGGTAGGCCGCGAGCGCTTCGGCCTCCTGGCCACGCGCAGCGGCGATCTGCGCCTCGACGCGACCGAAGTCGAACAGGCGCCAGCGCAGCCCGAGGACGCCCTGGGCCTGGCTGGCATCGCCAGAGAAGAGGTTGCCGCTCGAGATCGTGGTGGCGCTGCCCAGCAGGGCGCCGAGCGAGAGCTTGGGATAGTACTCAGACATCGCCACGCCAATGCGTGCGTTCGCTGCAGCGAGACGCCGCTCGGCCACGATGAGATCCGGCCGGCGCCGAATCATCTCGGCCGGGGTACCGGTCTCGGCCAGCCCCGGTGCGACCGGGATCGGCTCCGCCAGGCTCAAGTCGGCGCGGTAGGTCCCAGGCTGCGCGCCGAGCAGCACGTCCAGCGCGTTCATCGCCGCGTCGAGTCCCGTTTCCAGGACGGGAATCTGTGCTTCGACTTGAGCTAGCGCACCCTCGGCTTGGTTCACCTGAAGCTCGCTAGCAATCCCCTTCTCGTACTGGAATTTGATCGTGTCGAGCAGTTCGCGACGGGTCTCGGCCTGTTGCCTGACGATCGCGAGGCGCTCCTGCAGGCCTCGGATCGTGACGTAGACATCCGCCGTTTGTGCGGCCACGGCCAGCCGTGTCGCGACGGCACCAGCTTCGGATGCCACATACTCCGCGCGCGCGGCTTCCCGTCCTCGCCGCAGGCCGCCAAACATGTCGACCTCCCAGCCCGCCTCGAGGTTGGCCTCGTAGGCACTGCCGCTGCGATCGAAATCGGGCGTGGCAGACAGCACCTGCCCCAGCGGGGTCTCGATCGACTGGTATACTTCCGCACCGTGAGCGTTCACGTTGGCCGATGGCAGCAGTGCGGCATCGGCCTGGCGCAGCGAGCCACGCGATTGGGCGACACGGGCCGCCGCTTGCGCAATATCCAGATTCTGCTCGAGGGCGAGGCTGACGAAGCGCGCCAGCAAGGGATCGTCGAAGGCGGCCCACCAGGCCTGGAGGTCCGCCTGGCTCTGGACTTCCCGCTGCTCAACGCTCTCCTGCCCGATGAAGCGAGCCGACAGGGCAGTTTCGGGCGGCCGGTAGTCCGGGCCGACCGCGCAGCCCGTCAAGACGCTGACACTCAGCAGAAGGGCGAGAGAGCGGGGAGGGGCAAGCATGGGAGTCTCCAGGGGTGGAATTTGTTGAAGTGACTATAGTCCAATATAGTCACAAGTTGTCAAACCCAAAATATCGAGGTGTGGTGTCTCATGAGTGAAAACGCGTCTTCCGCCCCCCAATCGCGCGGCCCTGCCGATCACAATGTTCGCGAGCAGATCGTGGAGGCCGCCGAAGAACACTTCAGCCACTACGGTTACGACAAGACCACGGTCTCCGACCTGGCAAAATCAATTGGTTTTTCCAAGGCTTACATCTACAAGTTCTTCGATTCCAAGCAGGCCATCGGCGAGGCCATCTGCGCCAAGACCTTGAGCGCCATCATCGTGGCGGTCGAAGAGGCCGTGGCCGACGCGCCCACGGCAACGGAAAAATTCCGCAGAATGTTCAAAAGCTTGGTATCGACTGGTGTGAGCCTGTTCTTCAATGATCGCAAGCTGTACGACATTGCCGCGCACTCTGCCGGCGAGGGTTGGCCATCTGCCCGCGCCTACGGTGAGCGCATCGAACAGATCCTGACGGAAGTGGTCCGTGAAGGGCGCGAGAGCGGTGAGTTCGAGCGCAAGACGCCGCTGGACGAGACGGTGAAAGCGATCTTCCTGGTCATTCAACCCTACGCGAATCCGCTCCTGCTCCAGTACAACCTCGATCTCGTCGAGGAGGCGCCGGTGCAGCTGTCGAACCTGGTGCTGCGCAGCCTGGCTCCCTAGTGGCCTAGCGAACCCAAAAAGTGACTATTTACAAATTTGGTCACTCGTCATAAGCTGTGAGATATCCGTCCTTCCGGAGATCTCCATGCTCAAGCGCCGTGATGTCTCATTCCTTACCGTCATCGCTCTGCTGCCGCTTGCCTTGGCAGCGTGCAGCGATGCCACCTCTTCAACCGACCCACGGACGCAGAACCCCTATGTACGGGTAGCGGAGGTGGAGGTCGGCGAAAAGGCCGAGCGTTCATTTGCCGGTATTGTTGCCGCGCGGGTGCAAAGCGATCTCGGCTTTCGCGTACCCGGCAAGATACAGGAGCGTTTAGTCGATACAGGTCAGGCCGTCGAGCGCGGCCAGCCACTCATGCGCATCGATCCCACAGATTTGATGCTCGCCGCGCGCACCCAAGAGGAGGCCGTGGCTGCCGCCAGGGCGCGCGCGCATCAAACCACAGAGGACGAGGCGCGATACCGTGACCTGGTCTCTAGAGGCGCGGTGTCAGCATCGGCCTACGACAGCGCCCGGGCAGCCGCCGAGACGGCTCGGGCGGATCTCATGGCGGCCGAGGCTCGGGCAGACGTTGCTCGCAATGAAACCGACTATGCAGTTCTTCTCGCCGATGCAGACGGGGTGGTAGTGGAAACGCTGGCAGAAACCGGCCAGGTCGTTGCTGCTGGTCAACCCGTGGTGCGGGTGGCCCATGCGGGGCCCCGCGAGGCACTCATCGACCTCCCCGAAACGCTGCGCCCAGCGGTCGGCTCCACAGGCCGTGCAACCCTCTATGGCAACGGGCTCACGGGTGCTGCAACGCTTCGCCAGTTGTCGGATGCCGCAAATCCCCTGACGCGAACCTTCGAGGCACGCTATGTATTGGAGGACAATCTCGCAGATGCGCCTCTGGGCTCGACCGTTTCCGTCGGTATCCGGATCGACCCTTCCGCTTCAGCATTGCAGGTGCCGATAGGCGCACTCTTCGATCCAGGTAAAGGGCCCGGCGTATGGCTGATCGAAGGAGAAACGCCCCGGGTCACTTGGCAGGCCGTACAGGTGGCTGGCCTCAGCGATGAAACGGCTTCGGTCGTTGGCAACCTGGAAGCGGGCGATCGCGTCGTGGCGCTCGGCGTGCACTTGCTGCACGAGGGCGAGCAAGTGCAGTTAGATGAGCATGAGGTTACCACGGGCTTGGCCGCCAATCGCGGAGAGCAGCCATGAGTGCCTTCAACCTCTCCGCCCTCGCAGTACGCGAGCGCTCGGTCACCCTGTTTCTGATGGTGGTGATCTTCATTGCCGGCATTATGGCCTTCCTGACGCTGGGTCGGGCGGAGGATCCCGCCTTTACCATCAAGCAGATGACCGTAACCACGGCCTGGCCCGGTGCTACGGCCCAGGAAATGGAGGAACTGGTCGCCGAGCCGCTGGAAAAACGCATGCAGGAACTGAGCTGGTATGACCGTACCGAAACCTTTACGCGTCCGGGCCTGGCCTTCACCACGGTGTACCTGCTCGATAGTACGCCACCCGAGGAGGTCGCCGAGCAGTTCTATCAGGTGCGTAAGAAAATTGGCGACGAGACCAGTAGCCTGCCCAGCGGCGTCATTGGCCCCATGGTGAACGACGAATACGCCGATGTGACCTTTGCACTCTATGCGGTGAAGGCAAAGGGCGAGCCTCATCGGCATCTCATCCGCGAGGCTGAGAGCCTGCGCCAGCGCTTGCTTCACGTGCCGGGCGTCAAGAAGGTGAATATCATCGGCGAGCAGTCCGAAAGGATCTTTGTCGAGTTCTCCCATGATCGTCTAGCCACTCTTGGCGTCTCCCCGCACGACCTTTTCACGGCACTGAACGAGCGCAACGTGATGACGCCCGCCGGCTCGATTGACACCCTGGGCCCCCAGGTCTTCATCCGGCTGGACGGGGCGATCGACGACCTTGAGGCGATTCGCAATACGCCCGTCGTCGCGCAGGGCCATACACTAAAGCTCGGCGACATCGCCGAGGTGAAGCGGGGCTACGAGGATCCCGCCACCTTCCTCATTCGCAATAACGGCGAACCCGCCTTGCTGCTCGGTGTGGTCATGCGCGAGGGATGGAATGGTCTCGATCTCGGCCGCGCGCTGGAGGCGGAGGCAGAGGCTATCAACGCCGATATGCCGCTTGGCATGAGTCTATCCAGAGTCACAGACCAGTCGGTCAATATCCGCTCGGCCGTCGACGAGTTCATGCTCAAGTTCTTCGCCGCCCTCGGCGTGGTGATGTTGGTCGGCTTCCTCAGCATGGGATGGCGTGCCGGTATCGTGGTTTCGGCGGCAGTTCCCCTGACCCTGGCCGCCGTCTTTATCGTCATGGCGGCCACCGGCAAGAACTTCGACCGCATCACTCTCGGCTCGTTGATCCTGGCGCTGGGGCTCCTGGTCGACGATGCGATCATCGCCATCGAAATGATGGTAGTGAAGATGGAGGAAGGCTACGACCGCGTGCGCGCCGCGGCCTATGCCTGGAGCCATACCGCCGCGCCCATGCTTTCCGGCACCCTGGTGACGGCAATCGGTTTTATGCCGAACGGTTTCGCCAAATCCACTGCCGGCGAGTACACCAGCAACATGTTCTGGATCGTCGGCATCGCATTGATTGCTTCTTGGATCGTTGCCGTGGTGTTTACGCCCTACTTGGGGGTGAAGCTGCTCCCGGATTTCAAGAAGCGCGAGGGTGGGCACGGGGCGATCTATGCGACGCCGAACTACGAGCGCTTCCGCCGGCTGCTGGGCAGCGTGATCCGGCGCAAATGGCTAGTCGCGACGTTCGTGGTCGGTGCCTTCATTCTCGCGATCCTGGGCATGGGCGTGGTCAACAAGCAGTTCTTTCCGACGTCTGATCGGCCCGAGGTGCTGGTCGAAGTGCAGATGCCGTATGGTACCTCGATCGAGCAGACGAGTGCGGCGACCGCAAAAGTCGAGGCCTGGCTGGAGGAGCAAGAGGAAGCCAGGATCGTGACGTCCTACATCGGCCAGGGTGCACCACGCTTCTATCTCGCCATGTCGCCGGAGATGCCCGATCCCTCCTTCGCCAAGATCGTCGTCCTGACGGACGACCAGACGGCGCGAGAAGCACTCAAGTTTAGGCTACGTCAGGCGGTGGCCGATGGCCTGGCGGCAGAGGCGCGGGTGCGGGTGACCCAGTTGGTGTTCGGCCCACCCTCACCCTTCCCTGTGGCCTTCCGCGTGATGGGGCCGGATCCCGATGAACTGCGCGACATCGCGGCCCAGGTCCGTGCCGTAATGCAGGCTTCTTCTAAGATGCGAACGGTCAATACCGATTGGGGCGAGCGCGTGCCCTCGCTGCGTTTCTCGCTCGACCAGGACCGGCTGCAGAGCCTGGGCCTGACCTCTAGCGACGCGGCCCAGCAGCTCCAGTTCCTGTTGAATGGCGTCCCAATCACGGAGGTGCGTGAAGACATTCGTTCGGTGCAGGTGGTTGCCCGTTCGGCCGGAGACACAAGACTCGATCCGGCCAGGATCGGCAACTTCACACTGTCCGGTTCGGCCGGTCAGCGGATTCCGCTATCGCAGGTCGGCACGGTGGAGGTCCACATGGAAGACCCCATCCTGCGCCGCATCGACCGCACGCCGACGATCACCGTACGTGGTGATATAGCGGAAGACTTACAGCCGCCCGACGTGTCCAAAGCCATCTGGGAAGAACTTCAGCCGATCACCGCCGAACTACCGGCGGGCTACCGGATAGAGATGGGCGGTTCCATCGAGGAATCCGGCAAGGCCAATAGCGCCCTGCTACCGGTCTTCCCCATCATGATCGCGCTGACGCTGATCACGATCATCTTTCAGGTACGCTCGATCTCAGCGATGACGATGGTGTTCGCTACCGCACCGCTGGGCCTCATCGGCGTGGTGCCCACCTTGCTGGTGTTCAACCAGCCATTCGGCATCAATGCGCTCGTCGGTCTGATTGCGCTGGCCGGCATCCTGATGCGCAACACCCTCATCCTGATCGGCCAGATTCACGACAACGCGAAGGCAGGACTCGCGCCCTTCGACGCCGTGGTCGAGGCCACCGTGCAGCGCGCGCGCCCGGTCATCCTGACCGCGCTCGCCGCCATCCTGGCCTTCATCCCGCTCACCCAGTCGGTGTTCTGGGGAACGCTGGCCTACACCCTGATCGGCGGCACCTTCGCCGGGACGGTGCTGACCCTGGTGTTCCTGCCGGCGATGTACGCCATCTGGTTCAGGATCAAGCCGGCCCCATCGCAAAGCTGGTCGCCATCACCCCAATCCCCCTAATAGAGAGAAACTGCCATGTCGAATTCCAAAATTGTCATCGTTACCGGCGTGTCATCGGGCATCGGACGTGCCGCCGCGGTGAAGTTCGTCGAGCAGGGCTGCCGGGTGTTCGGCACCGCGCGCAACACGGCAAAGGCACAGCCAATACCGGGAGTCGAGCTGGTCGAGATGGATATCCGTGACGAAGCGTCAGTTCAACATGGCATCCAGACCGTCATCGCTCAGGCCAAGCGCATCGACGTGCTCGTCAACAGCGCTGGCGTGACCCTGCTCGGCGCAACGGAGGAGACGTCGATTGCCGAAGCCCAGACGCTGTTCGACACCAACCTCTTCGGCCTCTTGCGCACGACCAAGGCGGTGCTGCCGCACATGCGTGAGCAGCGTTCTGGTCGCATCGTCAACCTCAGCTCGGTGCTGGGCTTTCTGCCTGCGCCGTACATGGGACTCTATTCGGCATCCAAGCATGCCGTCGAAGGGCTATCCGAGACCCTGGATCACGAGGTGCGTCAATTCGGCATCCGCGTGGCACTTGTCGAACCCTCCTTCACCAAGACCAACCTGGATCTCAATGCGCCCCAGGCGGCTTCCAGAATCCCTGACTACAGCAAGGAGCTAGGCGTCGTTTCTCAAGCCATCCAAAACAATGTCCAAAAAGCGCCCGAGCCCGATGGGGTCGCCACCACGATTGTCGATGCCGCGTTGGGTGCATGGAAAATGCGGCACACGCCCAAAGGCGAGGCTTCTCTTCTGAGGAAATTACGCCGCTTCATGCCCGCTGGCCCGGTCGAGAAAGGCCTCAGAAAAACGTTTGGGCTCGCCTGAATCGATCCCGCTTTCTCTCCAGAGTATGAGCGTTGCGGGCTTCACGAATGGCAGACGAGGAATCGAGTATGCGTCGAGTTGTTGTGACTGGCCTGGGGCTGGTTTCTCCTTTGGCCGCAGGCGTAGGGGCCACCTGGGTCCGGCTCTTGAAAGAATACGGCACTAGGCATCTGGCTCCTCGTGTCACTCCAGATGCAGAGTCTTCAGGCGGCAATGGACCCCGACGCCAGGGCGTGCTCCGTTCCGCCCCGCAGATGGCGCTGCAGGATTTCCTGCGCGCCCTCGGCATCGCGCCGCAGGGCGCAGTCGTATAGCGCTCGGTGCTCGTCGGCGGCGATGCGGCCCCGGTAGGACAGGGCGATGAGCTGATAGCGCAGGTACTTGTCGAAGACCGCGTTGTGCAGGTGCATCAGTACCTGGGAGCCGCAAGCCGAGGTCAGCGCCTGGTGAAACTGCCAGTCATACCGCTTCCAGAGTTCGGCGACCTGTAGATTGCCGCTCGCCATCTCCGCCTCCATGGTGGCGAGCTTGTGGTAGGCCGCTACGACTCTCGCTTCCCAGTCGATGTCTCCATGCGCGAAGGAGTCCTCCAGCGCCCGCCCCTCCACCAGAAGTCGCAATTCGGCCAGCTCGCGAGCATTCTCGGCCGATATCGGCGCGACTTCGAAGCCACGCTGACCTTCGGCGACGACGAAGCCCTCCGAGGTCAACCGGTTGAGAGCTTCGCGCAGTGTGGTCACGCTGGTGTCGTAATCATCCTGCAGGTTGCTCAACTTCAGCTTCTTCCCCGGGGGCAGTTTGCCGGCGATGATGTCGGCGCGTATGCAGCGCCAGGCCGTCTCGCCCACCGAGACCGGCGCCTCTGACTTGTTCAGTCTTCCGTGAATTAGGGGCGTTGGATCCGAATCGGTGGAGGAGAGCTGACCGGTCTCCACCGTATGTGCCACACAGGCTGCGATATGCTGATGCAATACGGCAGCAGCGCGCTCGGCATCGCGTGCCAGGGCTGCATCTAACAGCAGGCGGTGTTCCTGCGCCGCGGGTTTGCCGCGAAAGATGACGGCAACGATCTGGTAACGCTGGTAGCGGTCGAAGATAGCGCCATAAACCTGGAGCAGCTCCGCCGAGCCGCACGCGGAAATCAGGGTATGGTGGAATTCACGGTCATAGTGCTTCCATTCGGCGCTGCGGCTGGTATCGCCCGCTATCATCAGGCGTTCCATTGACTCGAGCTTGTGGTACGCGCCGACCACTCGTCCTTCCCACTCCAGGTCGCCCTTGCGGAATGCCTCGCGCAGGGCGTGGCTCTCCAGCAGTTCGCGCAGATCGGCGAGTTGCTGAAACTCCTCCTGGGTGACGGCGGCGACTTCGAAGCCGCGCTGACCTTCGGAACGAACCAGGCCTTCGGCAGATAGCCGGTAAAGGGTCTCGCGAAGGGTACTGACGCTGGCCGAGTAGCGCTCCTTCAACGCTTCCAGGCGCAGCCGGGAGCACGGCGCCAGACGACCGCCAATGATGTCGCTCCGGATGGACCGGTAAGCGCTTTCACCCGCCGTTTCCTGTGGTACAGGCAGCAAGACTCACCTCCCTTTTTGTACTGACCATTTTGTTCCTCGCCAGTGAAGCCAGCAAGAGAAAAACACAACTCAAATGACATTATCAAAAATATAGTAGGAAATATCTAAAATCAGTTGATCACCAAAATGCGTGATGTAGCATGGAGATGTCCAGCGTGGGGAGCAAGCCATCTCGCCGCGGGCGCATCACAATGACAAGATAAAAAGGAGTCACTCCATGCCCATTCCCGCCAAGTGCCGCGGTATTCTTGCCGCCGGCGTCATGATGTTCGCAGCGACCACGGCGTCCGTGGCCATCGCGCAAGACAACCCCAGGCTGCGTTTCTCGGCGGTGTTCTCCGAGCAGGACATCCGTGCCGAGATGATGCAGCGCTTCGAAGAGGCCATCGCCGACGACTTCACTATGGAGCTGCATTACGGCGGATCGCTCTTCAGCCAGGGCTCGGAATTGGTCGCGCTCCAGCGTGGCAACCTGGAGATGAGCAACGTCGCTCCCCAGGACGTCGCCAACCAGATCCCGGCCTGGTCCATTCTGACCTCCGCCTACCTCTTCCGTGATGCCGAGCACCTGCTGACGTTCTTCGGCAGCGAAGCCGGGGAAGAAATGAAGGCCATGGCCGAGGAGCAGCTTGGCGTCCACATTCTGGGCCCGACCTTCTTCGGCACTCGCCATGTAGGGCTGGTGAACGATGAGCGAATCGAGACCCCAGAGGACATGTCCGGTGTGCGGCTACGCATGCCGCCGGGTGAGTCGTGGCAGTTCCTGGGCCGGGCGCTCGGGGCCAATCCGACCGCCATGGCTTATGCCGAGGTTTATACGGGCCTGCAGACCGGCGCCATCGACGGTCAGGACAATCCCCTGCCGAACGTCCAGAACATGCGTTTCTACGAAGTCATGGACCAGATCGCGCTGACGTCGCATCTCGTGGCGTTCGACCTGCTAATGGTCTCCTCCAGCGTCTGGAACAACATGACGCCGGAGCAGCAGCAAGCCTTCCAGGCCGCTGCCGACGAGGCGATCGCCTGGAGCACGGCGGAACATCAGCGCAAAGAGCAGGAGCTGGCTGACTTCTTCAGTGAGCAGGGGCTCGATGTCTACACGCCGGATATCGATGCCTTCCGCGAGTATGCGCAGCAGCAGTACCTGGAATCCTCGATCTCCGACGCATGGCCGGAAGGCATGCTCGAGCGCATCAACAACCTTTGATGGCTGATGGATCGGCCGCGTCGCGGTCGATCCCACTCCACACTGGAGGTACGCAGATGCGCCAAAGGATTCTCCGGTGGGCGGCATGGCTGCGCCATGGCGCCGACGCCATTGCGGCCGCCATGCTCGCCGTCATGTTCGTTTCCTTCCTGATCACGGTGCTGTTCCGCTACGTTCTTAACTGGCCGGCGGGCTGGGCCTCGGAACTGAGCACCGTGATGTGGGTCTGGCTGGTGCTGTTCGGTGCGGCCTTTCTGCTCCGCGAGCGTGACGAGATCCGCTTCGACATCTTCTACAGCAATGTTCCGCCTCCCATTCGCCGCGTAATGACGGTGCTTTTCTCCCTTGGCGTCGTCGGCCTTTTCCTGGTTTCCCTGCCCGCGGTCTACGACTACGTGACCTTCATGAAGGTGCAGCGCACGTCATATCTGCGTATCCGCTACGACTGGCTGTACTCGATCTACGTGGTCTTCGCCCTGGCCATCATCATCCGCTACGGCTGGATTGGCACTCGCGCCGCACTGGGACACGACCCGATGACCGCCCGCGACGCCGACGACGAAACAAAGCGAGGTTAAGGATGGATCCCTTCATGCTCACGCTTCTGGTGATCATCGCCCTGGCTCTGCTGGGGCTACCCATCGGGCTATCCATGATGTCGGGCTCCATCGTCTACCTCTTCATGAACGGGATGGACATGGGGCTGGTGGCCGAGCGGTTACTGAACAGCATGTTCACAAGCTACGTCATCCTAGCGGTGCCACTGTTCATCCTCGCCGCGGAATTGATGAACATCGGCACCATGACCAATCGCCTGCTGCATTTCTGTAATGCCTTGGTCGGACGCTTCCGCGGCGGCCTGGCCTACGTGAACATCGTGCAGTCGATCATTTTCTCCGGCATGTCCGGATCGGCCTTCGCCGATGCGGCAGGCTCTGGGCGGATCATCGCCAACATGATGATCCAGGACGGTCGTTACACCCGCAGCTTCGCCGCCGCTCTGACGGCGAGCGCGGCGGTCATTGGGCCGATCATTCCACCCTCGATTCCGATGGTGCTTTATGCCCTGGTGTCCAACGCCTCCATCGGCTACCTGTTCCTCGGCGGCATCATTCCCGGGTTGTTGATGGGGGTCATGCTGATGATCGTGGTGATGGTCACGGCGCGTCGCCGCCGGTTTCCGGTGGAAAAGCCCACGCCAGTGCGGGAATTGCCGGGCATTACCGTTCGCGCCTTCCCGGCATTGATGTTGCCGGTGGTACTGCTGGGTGGAATCTACAGCGGAGCGATGACGCCCACCGAGGCAGCCGCCGTCGCCGCGGCATACGCCTTTCTGATCTCGGTCCTGCTCTATCGCAACATCAATGCACGACAGGTTTACGGTTCACTCGTCAACAGCGCCCGCTCTTCCGTCGCCATCGGCATGCTGATCGCGGGCGCGCTGGTGTTCAACTACGTGGTGACGTCCGAGAACATTCCTCAGGCACTGCGCATATTCCTGGCCGATTACGACCTTTCGGTGCTGCAGTTTCTGTTGCTCGTCAACCTCGTACTGCTGCTGCTGGGCTGCTTGCTCGAGGGAACGGCCATTATCCTCATCATCGTGCCGGTGTTTATCCCTACGGCGAATGCCCTGGGCGTCGACCTGGTGCATTTCGGCGTCATCGCAGTGGTGAACATCATGATCGGGCTGGTGACACCGCCTTATGGACTACTGATCTTCATCATGCAGAGCATTACCCGCGCCCCGTTGCGCAGCCTGTTCCTCGATCTCATCCCGTTCATCGCCGCACTCTTCCTGTCGTTGGCGATCATCACGCTATTCCCTGATCTCGTCCTCTGGCTACCGCGGCAGTTCGGCTACCAAGGCTGAATAATGATAAGAGGTAATGTCCATGCATAGCCTTCATATTCTCAACGGCCCGAACCTGAACCGACTCGGCAAGCGCGAACCAGAGATCTACGGCCATACGACACTGGCGGAGGTCGAGTCCTTGTGCCGGCAGGCCGCCGGCACCCGGCCGGTGGTGTTTCGCCAGTCCGGCTACGAAGGACAGTTGGTGGAATGGATTCACGAGGCCATCGATGAACCCGCTGCCGCCATCGTCATCAACCCGGCGGGGTTGACCTTCACCTCGATCCCGATCCTAGACGCGCTCAAGATGTTTCCCGGACCGATCATCGAGCTGCATATCTCCAACATCCACCGGCGCGAAGAGATTTATCATCGCTCGCTCGTCTCGCGCACCGCCACGGCAGTGATCGCGGGGCTGGGGCCGGCCGGCTATCGGACAGCCGTCGAGGCCGCGCTACGCCTGGTCGAAGACGCCGATCCATAATCGGATCTCGGTGAATCACGCGCCCAAACGCGGCCCCTTTTCAGGGGCCGCTCTCGTTCAATGCCCCCTTAGCCACCATGCCCGAGACTCTCCGACTTACCTGGCCATTGATAAAACTGGAACTTCGTTCTAAATTGTTCCATCAGCCTTCCAGCGAGTCTCTACATGACCGACATACGACAGGATTACGACCTGGTGGTGGTAGGTTCCGGCGCCGCCGGCCTCGCCGCCGCTGCCACTGCTGCCTATCACGGCCTCAAGGTCATGGTGGTAGAGAAAGCCGAGGCTTTGGGCGGTGCCACCGCGTGGTCGGGCGGCTGGATGTGGGCGCCGCTCAATCCGCTGGCCAAGGCGGCCGGCATCGATGAAGATCCGGAGACCGTGCGTACCTACCTGCGTCATGAGCTGGGTGAACGCTATGACGCGGCGAAGATCGACGCCTTTCTCGATGCCGCACCGCGAATGGTGGAGTTCTTTCACGACAAAACGGCACTGCAGTTCGCCGACGGCAACGCCATCGCCGACATCCATGGCGACACCCCCGGCGCCGGCACCGGCGGCCGCTCGGTGATTGCCGCTCCCTTCGACGGTCGCCAACTGGATCGCGAAACGCTGGCCAAGCTGCGCAGGACCATGCCCGAGACAGCCTTTCTGGGAATGCCGATCCAGGCCGGGCCGGACCTGCTGGCTTTCCTGACCGCGACCCGCTCGCTGAAATCCTTCGTACATGTCACCCGACGCCTCACCCGACATTTCCTCGACCTGGCCCGCTACGGCCGCGCCATGCAGTTGGTCAACGGGGTGGCCCTGATCGGCCGTCTGGCCAAGTCCGCCGTTGACCTGGGCGTGGAGCTGCGTGTCTCATCGCCAGCCAAGCGCCTGATCATGGAGGATGAACGGGTCACCGGCGTGGTGGTCGAGGGCTCGCAGGGGCCGGTGACCCTCCGGGCCCGATGTGGCGTGGTGCTGGCCACCGGCGGCTTCCCTTGGGACGTCGAACGCCGCCGGGAACTCTTCCCGCGTACGCCGACGGGCCAGGAGCACTGGCCGCTGCCGCCACCCTCGGCCAGCGGCGACGGCCTGCGCCTGGGCGAGTCAGTGGGCGGTACGGTGGGCACCGACCTCTACTCGCCGGTGGCCTGGGCGCCGGTGTCGCTGGTGCCCTGGGGTGGTGGCCGGGTCGGGCACTTCCCGCATATCATCGACCGCGGCAAGCCGGGCCTGATTGGCGTGCTGAAAGACGGCAAGCGCTTCGTCAACGAGGCCGGCGGCTACTACGACTACGTGGACGCCATGGTCAAGGCGGTGCCGGAGGGCGAGGAGGTCTGCTCCTGGCTGATCTGCACTCACCGCTTCCAGCGTCGTTATGGCCTCGGCATCACCCGTCCGGCGCCGGTGCCCTTCCGACACTGGATCAGGAAGGGCTATCTCAAGCGCGGCAAGACGCTTGCCGAGCTGGCGCAAGCGTGCGGTATCGATGCGGACGGCCTCGCGGCCACCGTGGCCGACTACAACCGCCACGCCGCCCGGGGCGAGGACCCCGAGTTCGGGCGCGGCGCCACCCCCTACAACCGCAAGCAGGGCGACCCTGCCCACGGCCCCAATCCCTGCGTGGCACCCCTGGACCAGGGTCCTTTCTATGCAGTGAAGGTAGTGCCTGGCTGCTTCGGCACCTTCGCCGGTCTCGAGACCAACGAGCATGCACATGTGCTGAACGCCCAGGGCACGCCGATCGAGGGCCTCTACGCCGCCGGCAGCGATATGGCCAGCATCATGGGCGGCTACTACCCGGCCGGCGGCATCAACCTCGGCCCGGCCATGGCCTTCGGCTACATTGCCGGCCTGCACGCTGCTGGCAAGCGCTGTTGCGACAGTGATCGAAATGACAATGCCACCACGGGAGCCGACGCCGCCCATGCGTGACCCGATCTTTTCCCTGGCCGCTCTCACCGTGCTCGAGCTGTCTCCACCGGACATGGTGGAGGTGGCCGCCCAGGCCGGCTACCAGGCCGTGGGCCTGCGACTCATTCCCGCCACGCCCGAGGAGCACCACTATCCCCTGGCCAGCGATACCGACCTGCTGCGCCAAACCCAGCAGCGATTGCAGGAGACGGGGCTGCGGGTCCTGGATATCGAGATCCTGCGTCTCAAGCCGAACACCGACGTGCGCCGGGATTTCAGCCAGGTGTTGGAAATCGGCGCCGAGCTGGGCGCCAGCGAGGTGCTGGTGGCAGGAAACGACGACGATGAAGCGCGCACCGCCGACAATTTCGCTGCCCTGTGCGAACTGGCCCGCCCCCTGGGCCTGCACCCGCACCTGGAGTTCATGCCGTGGACGGGGGTGAAGAACCTGCTCCAGGCGCACCGTATCGTCGCCGCCGCACGCCAAGCCGGGCATGACAATGCCTGCCTGCTGGTCGATGCCTTCCATTTCAACCGCTCGGCCAGCCGCCTCGAGGACCTCGAACGCGTGCCGCCGGATTGGCTACGCTATGTGCAGCTGTGCGACGTGGCCGGCCCTATCCCGGACAGCA
Organism: Halomonas sp. A29; assembly: GCF_046723295.1. Taxonomy (NCBI): domain Bacteria; kingdom Pseudomonadati; phylum Pseudomonadota; class Gammaproteobacteria; order Oceanospirillales; family Halomonadaceae; genus Halomonas; species Halomonas sp. A29. The sequence goes on along the minus strand of NZ_JAXQPR010000009.1, from coordinate 43,932 downwards.
TGGAGGCGATTCTGCACGAGGCCAGGCAGCAGCGCTGCTTCCCTAGCGACGGCGATATCGACCTGCGCGCTCTGCTGGCGACCCTGCCCGCTGGCCGGCCGCTGAGCCTCGAAATACCCACCGAGTCGCTGCGCCGTCAGGGCGTCACCCCTCTGGAGCGAGCCCGCCAGGCCCTCGACAAGGCACGAAGCGTCGTTATCGGTTGAGGCTGGTTCTCAACGGCGCCGGCAAACGATCACGCCTCCTTCAGCAGTTCGCGGCGGTAAAGCGCATAGAGCGCGGCGGCCTGCTCGTCGGCAGCAGCACGCTTGCTCTCGTCCTCGCAGAACCGCTTGAAGGCGTCGACACCCTGGAAGACGAACAGGCCCACACCGCTCATCACATCGGCACCGACCGCCTTGGCGGCGGTAACGAACTCGGTGACCGCCGGCACATAGACGGCATCGAAGATCCAGTGGTGGGCTGCCACCAGCTCCGCGGGTAGCGGGCAGCCGGGGCTCTTCTCGTGGCCGATGGGGGTGCAGTTGACCAGGCCATCGCAGGCCGGCACCGTCTCGGCCAGCTGCGCCGGGGTGATGGTGGAGGCGGCAAAGCCCTGGGCCTTCAGTTCCGCGGCCAACTGGCGCGACTTGGCCGGATCCAGGTCCATCAGAACCACCTCCAAGGCACCGAGCCTGCCCAGGCCGAAGGCGACCGCCTTGCCCACGCCGCCGGTGCCGAGCAGCAACACCCGCCCCGGCTCACGCTCGCCGAGGGTAGCGCGATAGCCGCTGATGAAACCGGTGAAGTCGGTATTCTCGGCAAAAATGCCATCTTCCTCGAAGATCAGCGTATTGGCGGCCCCGACCATCCGCGCGCCCTCGGAGGCACGGTTGGCAAGGTGCATAGCATCTTCCTTCCAAGGATAGGTGACGTTCACGCCCCGGTATCCGGCGGCCATCACCTTCCTCACCTGACTCTCGAGTGACTCGATCGGCTGCTCATTGGCGTCGAACAGGTCATAGGTGGTGGATATGCCGATCAGCTCGCCGAGCCGTACGTGCAGGTCCGGCGAGCTGGAGTTCATGATGGCCTTGCCGATCAAGCCCAATTTCATAACACTGTCTCCTGAACGGGGGCGAACCTTCTGCGCTCGCATAAATCTCAAAAGTCGGTCCCAAAGCCACTACCAACTCTGCCTGGTTTCAGCCGGCCTTCGACTGTGCGGCGAGACGTATGCCCGCGTTGGCTTCGCCGAACTTCTGGTAGCCGCCACGCCGCTCGACGATCTCGAAGAAGAAGCGCCCCGAGAAGGTCTCGGTGTAGGCGTGCAGGAAGTCGCCGTCTTCGTTGCGATCGAACAGGATGTTGCGCGAGCGCATGGCGTCGAGCAGCTCCGGGGCGATGTCGAAACGCGCTTCCAGGTCGTCGTAGTAGTTACGCGGAATCTTCAACAGCGGCAGCCCGCGGGCCAGGATTTCGTCCACGGTGGCGATGATGTCGCGGCTCTCGAAGGCAATCTGCTGCACACCGCCGCGAAAAGCGCTGAGGAAGCGCCCCGGCTGGGTCTCGCGCGCCTGGGAGACGGTGAGCGGCAGGCGAATGCTGCGGTCGGGGCTGACCACCGCCTGGCTGATCATCATGCCGTGCGGGTCGACGATCTCGTTCTCGGCCTCGGCGGCGAAGCCGAACACGGTGCGGTAGAACAGCTGCCAGCCCAGCAGTTGCGTCGCCGGCAATACATAGGAGAGGTGATCGATACGCACCAGGCCGGCTTCGTCACGGCTCTCCTGATCGAAGAGTTCGAAGTCGGTGCGCCACTGCAGGTCATCGGCAGCCGCCTCGTCCACCAGATAGATCAGGCTGCCTTCCACACCACGCAGCGCCGGGATTTCCATCTCCCCCTCGCCCACCTGGCTGCGGAACAGCTGTGCCTTGAAGGCCCGCGCTCGTTCCAGCGCCCGTTCCACGTCATCGACTCGGAACCCCACGGCACATACCGCAGTGCCATGCAGCAGTCGGAAGGTGTGGGCAAAGCTGTCGGTCTCGAAATTGAGCACCAGGTGGATCTCACCCTGCTTCCACAGCTCCACATTCTTTGAGCGGTGCCGCCCCACGTGACGAAACCCCAGCGCGTCGATGAATTCGCCAAGGGGAGCGGCGCTCTCTTCGTCGAGGGTGAACTCGATGAAATGGATACCGTGATAGTTCGGCGTGGGGGGCAGCTCGCTCGCCCAGGCCCCGTGCTCGACCAGGTTCTCTAGCCAGATCAACGAGCGCAGGCCATCCAGGGCAGTGACCTCGGTCGGGGCGGCGCGGAAGGCATCGCTGAAGATCTCGAGCGAAAGGGGGCCGTCATAGCCCGACTTGCCCAGCTCGGTCATGAAATCATGGAGCGGCAGGCGCCCCTGGCCAGGGAAGCAGCGGAAATGTCGGCTCCACTGCAGCACATCCATGTCCAGCAGCGGCGCATCGGCCAGTTGGACAAAGAAGATCTTCTCCTTGGGAATCTTGCCGATCGTAGAGAGGTCGTGGCCGCGCGAGAGGATATGAAAGCTGTCGAGCACCACGCCAAGGTTGGGATGATCGGCTCGGCGCACCACCTCCCAGGCATCTCGATAATCCGCGATGTGGCGCCCCCAGGCCAATGCCTCGAAGCCGATGCGAATGCTGCGCCTGGCCGCGCGCTCGGCCAGTTCGCGCAGATCGGTCACGGCCCGCTCCATGTCGTCGATGGTCTGCGGCGAGACGTTGCTGCATACCAGCAGAAAATCGGTGCCGAGCTGTTCCATCAGGTCGAACTTGCGTTCGGCACGCTGAAAGTTGCGGCTACGCTGGGGTTCGGGCATGGCCTCGAAGTCGCGAAACGGCTGGAAGGCAACGATGGTCAAACCCAGGCGCTGGCAGAGCTGACGCACCTCCTCGGGGGATCCGTCGAACGAGAGCAGGTCGTTCTCGAAGATTTCCACACCCTCGAAGCCCGCGCGAGCGATCGCTTCCAGCTTGGTCCTGAGATCACCGCTCAAGCAGACCGTGGCAATGGCACGCATCCTCACCCCTCCTGGCCCCCTCGCCTGACAGCGATGAGCAGCCTTCTTGTTCATTCAAAATTCTGTCGTCCCGTCCCGAAGAGAACTAGAACACAGTTTCAATGTTCGCATAGCGTCCTTTAGTTCGCAATATCCACCACTAGTCGTTCATCTTTCATCTGCATAGCTCTTGATGAGCCGTGGCAGATATCATAGATGCAGGACACGGTCTTCGAATCTTGCCTCTTTTTGGGCGTGCATGCGTTAGCAAAGGCAGGCATTAAACCTTCGTCGCAGAAATCTCCCCAGGCATTGACAGTTTTGGAAGGGAGTTCTAGTGTTCGCAAAAAGCACTATCGTTCGCAAAGCGAACACAACCCATACCTGCCAAGACAGGAAGCCGTCGTCGAACGGCCAATAACAACCAAACACAACAATCCCGGAGGATTCCATGTTCAAACCGCTGCTCACATCCCTGGCTGTCACCCTCGGCTCACTGGCCATGGCCAGCAGTGCGCTCGCCGATTATCCGGAGCGCAACATTCAAGGCACCATCCAGTGGGGGGCCGGTGGCGCCACCGATAACGTCGCCCGCAGCCTCACCCCCCATGTCGAAGAGATCCTGGATACCACCATCGTACTGACCAACCGTCCGGGCGGCACTGGTGTAATCGGCATGAACCATGTCATGCGCCAGCGCCCCGATGGCTACAACCTGCTGATCGGCGCCGAAAACCCGCAGCTCTATCCGCTGATGGGACTGGCCGACTTCACCTATGACGACATGCATACCGTCAACATCATCGGCCAGGGCCTGGTGGTGATCGCAGCTCCGGCGGACAGCCCCTTCGACAACTTCGCCGACCTGCTCGCACATGCTCATGAGAACCCGAACGAGCTGCGCATGGGCGGCACCGGCGCCGGCGGCTTGCCGAGTACCGTGCACGCCATGATCAATGCCGTGGACGAACTCGACGTCCGTGTCGTCACCTTCGGCGGCGACGGCCCCGGCATCACCGCCATGCTGGGCGGTCACATCGACTTCATGCCGCTGAGCCTGGCCGCCGCCGGTGAACAGATTCGCGGCGGCAAGATGAAAGGCCTGGCCATACTGAGCGCCGAGGAGATCGAGTCGCTGCCTGACGTGCCGCCGATCACCGAGGCGTTGCCCGACATCGAAGCCTTCCTGCCGTGGGGGCCGTTCTGGGGCGTCTTCGTCCATCAGGACACCCCGGACGACATCAAGACCACCCTGGAAGAGGCCTACGAGCAGGCCGTTGCCAAGGATGAGTTTGTCGAGTTCCTGCATAACTTCGGCGCCGAACCGCTGAACCTGCGTGGCGAGGAAGCCCAGCAATACCTGGACAGCTGGCAGTCGGTGACCGCCTGGTCCATGTTCGAAGCCGATGCCGAGACGCTGAAAGCCACGCCTGAAGAGCTTGGCATTCCGCGTCCGTAATCCACCCTCGCGGTGAAGGGGGAGGCAAAGCCTCCCCCTCGGAGTCTGTTGATGAGCAAGAAAATCGAGCGCGTACAGGCTGGCGAAAAGGTCTTCGACTGGCTGCTTCTGTTACTGAGTATCGGTGTGCTGGTCGAGGCCTACCGCATCGACGGCGGGCTACGGCTCAACTCGGCCGGCTCATTCCCGGTAGGCCTGGCTCTGGTGATGCTGGCCTCGTCGCTGGCCATCCTGATCAGCCACCGCTACAAGCGACGTGATGAACGCATTCACAGCGCCCTGCATGAGCTACAGGTCTTCTTACACGAGCACTTCAAGCCCCATATCGTGGTCTTCTCGGTTGGCGCGGTGATCTATCTCGCGGCCATCGTCTGGGCAAGCTTCTATGTCAGCACCTTCATTTTCCTGGCGGCCATGTTCGTCTACCTGCGCCAGGGCAAGGTCGTCAGTTCGCTGCTCATTACCGCAGTCGCCCTTGCGATCATCTATGTCCTTTTCACCGTGGTCTTCCGCGTCTACCTTCCCTGACCCTCGAGGCCCTCGATGAGTGACACCCTTTCCTTCCTGCTCATGGCCTGGCTCGACCCGGGCCTGCTTGGCCTGACCGCCCTCGGCGTACTGGCCGGCATCTATATCGGCGCCATCCCCGGCCTCTCCGTGACGATGGCCGTGTCGATCCTGATCTCCTTCACCTTTTCCTGGGATATCAACAATGCCCTGGCGCTGATGGTCGGCATTTACGTCGGTGGCGTCTACGGCGGCTCACGTACCGCCATCCTGCTCAACATTCCCGGCGCTCCCTCGGCGGTGACCACCGCCTTCGACGGCTATCCGCTCGCCCAACGCGGCGAGGCCGGCCGCGCCATCGGCCTGAGCACGGTGATGTCGGTCATCGGCGGGCTGATCGGCGTTGCGGTACTTGCCGGGACCGCCCCTTATCTCTCCGACCTGGCGCTGCAGTTCGCTCCTCGCGATTACTTCCTGATCGCCGTACTCGGTCTGCTGCTGGTCAGCTCGCTCTCCGGCAAGTCGCTGTCACGCGGTATCTTCTCGGTGGCCTTGGGAAGCGTCATCGGCCTGGTGGGCATGGACATGGTCACTGCCCAGCCGCGTCTCACCATGGGGCAAATGGAGCTGCTCGGAGGGATCCACTACGTGGTGGTGATGATCGGCCTGTTCGGTGTGGCCGAGGCGCTCTACCAGTTGCACAACCTGGCCAAGGTGCCGATCAAGCAGAAGGTCGACAAGATCGTGCCACCGCTGAACATGGTTCTGAAGTTCCTGCCGCTTTCGATACGTACCGCGATAATCGGCGTCGTCGTCGGCGCACTGCCCGGTACCGGTGGCGACATCGCTTCGCTGTTTGCCTACGATCACGCCAAGCGCACCGTCAAGAACCCCAGCCGGCCGTTCGGCGAAGGGGCCTATGAGGGCCTGGTGGCACCGGAGACAGCCAACAATGCAGCGGTGGGCGGTGCCTATGTGCCGATGCTGACGCTGGGCATGCCCGGCGATGCAGTGACCGCCGTGATCATCGGTGCCCTGGTCATCCACGGCCTCAACCCTGGCCCGATGCTGATGATCGAAACCCCGCACATCTTCTGGTTCACCGTGGGCAACCTGGCGCTGGCCAATATCTTCCTGCTGGTATTCGGCCTTACCGGCATCAAGATCTTCTCGAAGATCGTCGAGGTGCCCAAGGCGGTGCTTATCCCGCTGATCCTGGTGCTCTGCGTGGTCGGTACCTACTCCATCAACAGCAACATGATGGAAGTCTACTGGATGCTCGCCTTCGGCATCCTCGGCTACTGGCTCAAGGTATTCGGCTTCCAGATGGGCCCGATCATCCTTGGCGTCATACTCGGGCCGCTGCTCGACGAGTCCTATCGCCAGGCGATGTCGTCGGTCGGCGATCGCGGTGGCGATTTCCTGCTGGCCCTGGTCAGCAACCCGCTGTCCCTGGTGTTGACCAGCGTGATCACACTGGTACTGCTGGGTAACACTCCGCTCAAGGGCTGGGTGGCCAAACGCTTCAGCAGGGCCTGACACACCTTGGCGCGACCATACCCGGCCGCGCCAGCGGTGAGGACAAACGAACGAAAGGTTGTGAGTGTGACCGATCCAGCCCTTCACTATGCGCTGGTCTTCGACTTCGATGGCGTGGTGCTGGACTCGGCCACCCTCAAGCGGCAGGCCTTCGCCGATCTCTATGCCGAGGCGCCTGGCCCCCAGTACCAGGCCGTGTGCGCCTACCTGGGCCGAAAGGGTGGCCAGCCACGCGAGGTCAAGTTTCGACATATCGAGGCGCAGATCTTTGGCCGGCAAACCAGTGAGGAACGTATCCGTGAGCTCTGTGACCTGTTCAAGGCGAGTGTCGAGCAACGCCTCCTCGAGGCCCCGGCGATTGCCGGCGCCGTGGAGTTTCTCGCCCGCTGGGCCGGCAAGCGTCCGCTCTATTTGTTATCGGCCACGCCGGAGGCAGAGCTGAAGGCCATCGTCGAGAAGCGCAAACTCACATGCTTTTTCCGTGAGGTCGTGGGCTCGCCTCCCGACAAGGTCACGGGCTTGCGTAATCTCCTGGTTCGCCGGGGCCATGCCGCACAAGAGTCAGTGATGATCGGTGACTCCTACAACGATTTCCGCGCCGCCCGCTCCAACGGGACTCACTTCGTCGGTGTCACCGCCGACCCAAGCGCCTCGCCTTTCCCCGGCGATACCATCACCATTCGTGATCTACACGGGCTGGAAACTGCCCTGAAACAGCTTTGATCCACCTTCCATGAATCAATCTTGGCTGCCGGACTCCTGCTCCATCTGCCCCGGGCGTATCGGCTGGCGGGGCTCTTCGAGGCCAGGGCTTTCCGGTTCCAGGTCAGCGTAAGGGGAGTCGAATTCATTGCCCTCTCCCTGACGTTCACTGCCGCCCTGCCCTGCCTGTGACTCGGTATCCGCCCCTGTATCGGCACCCGGTCGTGCTTCGTCTTCGTCGCTTGAACCGGTGCCGTGCATGTCCTGCTCCGGTTCGTCACGGGCAACGCCCAAGTCGTCGTCTCGCGCCTCGATGGTGCCAATCGTCGCCTCCTCGGCAACCGATCCCCGCTGCGCCGGAGTGCTTGGCTCAGGAAACGCATCCTGGCCATGAATGCTCGAAGATACCCCTATGGCCAACATCGCCACCAGGACGCCCATTCCCTTGCGATAGCTCATCGTCCTTTCCTCCCGCGCGGTGTGCCGCTCATTCCCAGCCATGAACCCCTGCCATGTCCGGCAGCTCATGGGCGATGCCCTTGTGACAAGTGATGCAGGTGGCATCGCCCTCCACCAGGCCGCGCTGGTGCGCCGCGGCTGCCCGGGGGCTCTGCCGGGTGAAGTCCATGTACTGTTCGTCATGGCAGTTGCGACACTCCAGCGAGTCGTTGGCTTCGAAGCGCCGCCACTCGCGGGCCGCCATCTCGAGACGGTGGTCGAGAAACTTCTCGCGGGTATCGATGACTCCGAAGATGTGGCCCCACACTTCCTTGGAGGCCTGCATCTTGCGGGCGATCTTGTCGGTCCAGTTGTGCGGTACGTGGCAGTCCGAACAGACCGCCCGCACCCCCGAACGGTTGGTGTAATGAATGGTGGGTAGAATCTCCTGATAGACATTGGATTCCATCTCATGGCAGCTGATACAGAACTGCTCGGTGTTGGTGGCTTCCATCGCCGTGTTGAAGCCGCCCCAGAAGAGTACGCCGCCGATAAAGCCACCCACGGTGAGAAAGCCAAGGCTGAAGTATCCGCTGGGGGAGCGGAATACCCGCCAGAACGTGCCGAGGACGTTGCCGATCCATCTGAACATTGCGTCCTCCTTTTATTGGCCTGTCTGACGTGAACCGCGGATGAGATCGCTCATGTCCACGAAGGTGTTGCCCACCCGCGAGGGGGCGTCGGTCTGCGGCACGTGGCACTGCATGCAGAAGTATCGCCGTGGCGACAGGTCGCCGAGGAAGTTGCCCTCACGATCCATGTAGTGGGTGACGCTGACCATGATCGCCTGGGTTTCTCCGACTCGGGTGCGCGCATGGCAGGCCATGCAGCGGTTGGCGTTGAGGTCCACCTGGTAGTTGTCGATGCGGTGCGGAATGGTGGGTGGCTGCATCGGGTACTCGCGGACCGGGCGCAGGCTGCGATCCTCGACCCGATAGAGCGGCTCCGGGGTCGGCTCCTCCAGCAGCGGTACGTTGGCACGCAGCGCATCGAGCTCACCTTCGGCAGCGAAGCTGTGCAGGGCCAGCAGGCCGAACGCGGCGAAGCAGGACAGGAAAGTAATGCTGATCAGTCGCATGTTCGCCTCCTAGACGGCCTCGATACGGCAGGCGCATTTCTTGAAATCCGTCTGCTTGGAGATGGGATCGGTGGCATCCAGCGTGACCTTGTTGATCAGTTGGCTGGCGTCGAACCAGGGCACGTACACAACGCCGCGTGGCATGCGGTTGCGGCCCCGTGTCTCGACTCGGGTGTGCATGTCACCCCGCGGACTGACGATACGCACCTCGCTGCCGCGTCTGACGCCCAGCTGTTGGGCATCCTGCGGATGCATGTAGACCACCGCCTGGGGGAAGGCGCGGTGCAGCTCGGGGACACGCCGCGTCATCGAACCGGAGTGCCAGTGCTCGAGCACGCGCCCGGTCACCAGCCACAGCGGATACTCCTCGCTCGGCGCTTCGGCGGGCGGCTCGTAGGGCACGGCATAGATGACGGCACGCCCGTCGGCCTGGGCATAGAACTGGAACTGGCGCCCCTCTTCTACGTAGGGGTCGTAGTCGCCGTTGTAGCGCCAGCGGGTTTCCTGGCCATCCACCACCGGCCAGAGCTTGCCGCGGCTCTGGTGGTAGCTGTCAAAGGTATCCAGGTCCTTGCCCTTGCCGCGACCGAAGCGGGCGTACTCCTCGAACAGCCCTTTCTGAACGTAGAAACCGAAGTGATGGGACTCGTCGTTGGCGAAGTCGGGATTGAGCTCATCGAGGCCGAAGGCGTCCACCTGGCCATTGCGGAACAGCACTTCATAGAGGGTCTTGCCGCGATACTCCGGGTTGGCGTCGAGCAGCTCTTCCGGCCATACCTCCTCGATATCGAAGCGCTTGGAGAACTCCATCATCTGCCATAGGTCGGAGCGCGCCTCGCCGGGAGCCGTGACCATCTGCTGCCAGAACTGGGTGCGCCGCTCGGCGTTGCCGTAGGCGCCCTCCTTCTCGACCCACATCGCCGCCGGCAGGATCAGGTCGGCCACCTCGGCGGTGACGGTGGGGTAGGCCTCGGAGACGATGATGAAGTTGTCAGGGTTGCGATAGCCGGGGTAGGTCTCCTCCACCAGGTTGGCCGCCGCCTGCACGTTGTTGTTGCACTGCACCCAGTAGACGTTGATGTCGCCGTCCTTGAGCATGCGGTTTTGCAGCACGGCATGGGCACCGGGCTGAGATTGGATGGTGCCTTCCGGCACCCTCCATATCTCCTCGGCGTAGCGTCGGTGGTTGTCGTTGGTCACCACCATGTCGGCCGGCAGTCGATGGGAGAAGGTGCCGACCTCGCGCGCCGTACCGCACGCCGAGGGCTGCCCAGTGAGCGAGAAGGGGCTGTTGCCCGGCGTGGAGATCTTCCCGGTGAGCAGGTGGATGTTGTAGATCATGTTGTTCGCCCAGACACCGCGGGTGTGCTGGTTGAAGCCCATGGTCCAGAACGACATCACCTTGGTGTCGGGGTCGGCGTAGAGTTCGGCTAGCCGGTCGAGCTGTTGCTTGGGTACACCCGAGAGCCGAGTGACGGTCTCGGCATCGTACTGCTGCAGGAATTCCCGATAGCGCTCGAAGTCGATGTCGCGCGCGCCGGCGCTGTCGCGGGCATTGGCCGCCGCCAGCTCCAGGCGATGCTCGGGGCGCAAGCCGTAGCCGATATCGACGTTACCCTCCATGAAGCGCACGTGATCGTTGACGAAGTCCCAGTTCACCCGATCGTTCTCGATGATGTAGCGCTGGATGTAGTTGAGGATGGCGAGGTCGGCCTGGGGCGTGAAGATGATCGGCTGGTCGGCCAGCTCGAAGGAGCGATGCTCGAAGGTGGAGAGCACGGAAACCCTGACATGGGGATGCGACAGCCGGCGATCGGTGATGCGCGTCCACAAGATCGGATGCATCTCGGCCATGTTGGCCCCCCACAGCACGAAGGCATCCGCCGCCTCGATGTCCTCGTAGCAGCCCATCGGCTCGTCGGAGCCGAAGGTACGCATGAAGCCGAACACCGCCGAGGCCATGCAGTGGCGAGCATTGGGGTCGAGGTTGTTGGAGCGGAAGCCGGCCTTCATCAGCTTGTTGGCCACATAGCCTTCCCAGATCGTCCACTGACCCGAGCCGAACATGCCGATGGCGCCGGGGCCCTTCTCGCGCAAGGCAGCCTTGTACTTATCGGCCATCACATCGAAGGCTTCATCCCAGCTCACAGGAGTAAATTCACCGTTCTTGTCGTACTCGCCGTTGGTCTTGCGCAGCAGCGGCTGGGTCAGGCGGTCCTCGCCGTACATGATCTTGGAGAGAAAGTAACCCTTGATGCAGTTGATGCCGCGGTTGACGGGCGACTGCATGTCGCCGTGCGTGGCCACGACCCGGTTGTCACGCACGGCCACGTTGACGCCGCAGCCCACACCGCAAAACCGGCAGGGCGCCTTGGACCACTGCAGCTGCGTATGCTGGGCATCGGTGACGATGTTCTGCGCCTGCGCTGCGGTCGACATGCCCGCCGCGGTGGTCGCCGTGGCCACCGCCGAATTCTTGATGAAATCACGCCGTGTCAGCTTCATGTTCCCTGCACCTCCTGCTCCAACGCCAACCTGGATTCCACGTGGTGGTAAACCATGCTTACCGATATCACCCCTTCACGCTCCTGCAGCCAGTCGATGAAGTCGACGATGTGGCGCTGCGAAGGCAGCTCCAGCAGCACCACCAGCTTCCCCACGGGGTCTACAGCAGGAATTTCCACCCCTTCGCGGGCGCTGCACTGCGCCTTTATCGTATCGATAGACTGCGGCTTCACCTGCGCCACCAAGCTGGAAATGTGTACGTTGTCGTCCATGTTCGTTCCTTGATCTAACTGGCGTTCACTGTGACTTTCGATGCGGTATCACACTTCATTTCGACTGCTTGTACAGGACACAGCTGCACGCAGGCCCCGCAGCCATTGCAGGCATCGGTATCGACTTCAGGCTCGGGTACATGCATGGAATTGAAGGTGAAACGAATGGCGACGATCTCACACACTTCGCCACAGCTCTTGCAGTAGACGCCCTGAAAGCCCAGGCAACTTTGGCTGATGGTAGCAACGTGACTCCAAGGGGATGCTTGACTGCGGACGTCGAAGATCGGTTCCGGGCAGACTTCGACGCAGGTCTGACAGAAGGTGCACTCTCCCAGCTTGAAGTCCACTTCAGGGAAACCGCCGTCTCCAGCAACGATGACCTGGGTTTCGCAGGCGCTTACGCATTCGCCGCAGCGGGTACAGAGTTGCGTAAAAGCCCTTTCTGGGATGGACCAAGGCGGTCTGATCACCGATTCATGCCGCATGCGACCTTTCAGCAGCGCACGGCGCGACGGATCTACAGGTGGCATGCTGAGACTCCCACCGGCCAGGCGAACTGGCGCTTTCGTCACGATTTATGTCGTTATTTTATGTAGGGAAACAGGCCGAAATATGCACCTATCCCGGTGGACCGGGAGGGCCGATAAACATCTGCACTATCCACACGGCAAAGCCATATCCCGCCACGATGATGACGGCCAGAATGGGAAAAAGGATTCCTGCCAAGAAGAGGAAAACGGCCAGCTCCCGACGCTTTTCGCGGGTTTCTTCCGGCGTTCCTGGCTTGGGCGGCTTGCCGCACTTGTCTATTGTGTGATCCATAACCGGCACCGTAGCGTGTCGTCTTGTACTACCGTAGGAAGCATTAGTCGTTCATGCAAATACCAGGCATGTTTTATTTGGTACCCAGCACATCAGGAGGCTGAATGAAAAAATTCCTTTCATACGGTGCAATGATCGTAACGGTTGGGACGGCTTGGCTCTTCGTGCTCGGCTCGGCCTGGGCGGATCTCGATCGCGACGAGGTGCGCGATGCCCTGTATGCCTTGCATGCGCACCAGGCGGAACTGGCCGAGCTGGCCAGGGAGCGCGCCGAACGTGACGAGGTAGCCCAGCTGGCAAGTACCCTGGAGCGTGACCACGGCATTCTCGAGGAATGGCTGGTGGCGGCCGACGAGCGTGGTGAGGCTCCCGAACGGAGCGATGAGGCCGTTCATGACAGCGAAGCCTTTGAGGCACTGCATGAGCTGGAGGGTGAAGCCTTCGACGAGGCCTTCCTGGCCTACCAGATGGAGTTGCACGTGGCCGCGATCGAGTACCTGGAGCAGCACCGGCCCCAGGGCGACGAGCAGATGGATGAGTTCAACAACCACCTGTTCGTCACCCACGAGGCGCTGCTCGTCAATGGTGAGCTGATCGACTCGCTTCGCTGAGGAGATGGCAATGCAAAGGCCCGCCGTCGTGAGGTACGCCAGCGGGCAGCAGGCTCAAGCGCGTTCGGCGGCGCGGATCACGGCGTCCAGCGCGGCCAGGTAGCCCTGGCTGCCGAGGCCGGCGATCACGCCGTCGGCACGCAGCGAGACATAGGAGTGGTGGCGGAAGCTCTCGCGCTTGTGCACGTTGGAGAGGTGCACCTCGATCACCTTGCCTTCGAAGGCGTTGAGCGCATCAAGGATGGCCACCGAGGTGTGGGTGTAGGCGGCGGGATTGATGATGATCGCCGCGGTGCCGTCCTCGCGGGCAGCGTGAATGGCATCGATCAGCACACCTTCGTGGTTGCTCTGCAAGGCCTTGATGTCCCAGCCGTTGACGGCGGCCTTCTCGTACAGCGCATTGTTGATGTCGTTGAGGGTTTCACGCCCATAGATCTCCGGCTGGCGAGTGCCCAGCAGATTGAGATTGGGGCCGTGAAGTATCAGAACCTTGTTCATTACGATCTCTCTCGTGGGAAAGGAAACGGGTGGGCTGGCCTCATGCCGGTGGCTCCAGCAGCCGCTGCCAGGCCTCGACCACTGCCTGGCGGTGGGCATGGAAATCGGCGTCGCGGCCGCGGGGCGCCTCGCGAGTCAGCGAGGCGCGATGCGCTGTGCTACGCAAGGCCAGGTAAGCCTCGCGCAGGCGTTGGCACTCCTCGGCGGGCAGCCGGCCGGTGCTCTCGAGGGTTTCGAGGATGCGCATGTTATCGCTCCATCGCAGCAGCTCGGGTGTCTCGTGGCCCATGGAGAGCACCGCGAACTGGCACAGGAACTCGATGTCGACCATGCCGCCGGGGTCATGCTTGAGGTCGAACTCGCCCTGCCCCACCTTGCCGCCCAGATGGTCGCGCATCTTCTGGCGCATCTTCACCACCTCCTCGCGGAGGGCCTGGCATTCACGCTCGCGGCCGAGGATTTCGCTACGTACCGCATCGAAGCCCTGCGCCAGGCGCGGATGGCCGGCCACCACGCGGGCGCGCACCAGCGCCTGGTGCTCCCAGGTCCAGGCCTCGCGGCGCTGGTACTCGCCGAAGGCCTCGAGGGTGGTGGCCAGCAGCCCGGCATTGCCCGAAGGGCGCAGGCGCATGTCCACCTCGTAGAGGGCACCGGCGGGGGTCACCGCGGTGAGCAGGTGGATGATGCGCTGGCCCAGGCGGGTGAAGAACACCGGCGTATCGATGGGCCGTGTGCCGTCGGTCTCGCCCTGGGAATCGGCATCGTGGATGAAGACCAGGTCGAGGTCGGAGCCATAGCCCAGCTCGATGCCGCCCAGCTTGCCGTAGCCGACGATCAGGAATTCCGGCTCGGCCCCGGCGCGCGAGCCGTCGCGGCGGCGCGGATAGCCATGCTTGCGCACCAGGTGGCGCCAGGCCATGGCAAGCACCCTTTCCAGCAGCACTTCGGCAATGTAGGTGAGGTAGTCGCTGACCTTCATCAGATGCCGGGTACCGGCGATATCCGAGGCGGCTACGCGCAGTACGTGGGCGTGCTTGAACACGCGCAGCGCCTCGAGCTGGGCCTCTTCGTCGTCCTCGGGAATGCGGCCCAGGGCCTGGCGCAGCTCATCGGCCAGGCGCGACTTGTCGGCAGGTGTGTAGAGGGTTTCCGGGGTCAGCAGCTCATCGAGCAGCAGCGGGTAACGAGCCAGTTGCTCGGCGATCCACGGGCTGGCGCCGCACAGCCCCATCAGGTGGCTCAAGGCCTCGGGGTTCTCACGCAGCAACGCCAGGTAGGCGGTACGCCGCAGCACCGACTCGATCAGTGGCAGCACCCGTTCAAGCGCGGTATCGGGAGTGTCGCTTGCGGCCACGGCATCCAGCAGCAGCGGCATCAGCGCCTCGAGGCGGTCGAAGCCAATGCGCTGCATGGACTGGACCTGACGTGACTGACGCAGGGTCACCAGCCGTCGCAGTGCGGTCTCGGCCTGATCGAAGCCCGCCTCGGCCAGCATCGCCTGTGCCTCCTGAGGCTCGAGCTCGCCGCACCACAGCGCGCGCCAGTCGTCGAGCGACCGGGTACCCGCACCAGGGGCATCACTCACCACCTCGACCTCATCTTCCGGGTCGGAGATCACCGCATCGAAGTGCTGGCGCACCCTGGCGCGCACCTCGTCGAGACGCGCCATGACGGAAGGCCAGTCCTCCATGTCGAGCGCCTGGGCCACCCGCTCACGATCGAGTTCGTCGTCGGGCAGGCTCTGGGTCTGGCGGTCCTCGAGTGCCTGCAGGACATGCTCCAGGTCGCGCAGGAAGACGTAGTCGGGAAGGAGTTCGTCGACCACCGCCTGAGGCAATAGGCCCAGCTCCGGCAAACGTGCCAGTGCGGTACGCAGCGAGGTGACCTGCAGCTCGGTATCACGCCCTCCGCGGATCAGCTGGAAGGCCTGCACCACGAATTCGACCTCGCGAATGCCGCCAGGCCCGAGCTTGATGTTGGCCTGCACACCGCGGCGCTTGACCTCACGGTTGATCAGCGCCTTCATCTCGCGCAGCGACTCGATGGCGCCGAAGTCGAGGTAACGGCGGTAGACGAAGGGCCTCAGGTTGCCGAGCAGCTCGCTCCCGGCCCCCAGGTCGCCGGCCACCGGCCGTGCCTTGAGCATGGCGTAGCGCTCCCACTCGCGACCCTGGTCCTGGTAGTAAGCGGCCAGCGAGCTGAAGCTACCGACCAGCGGGCCGCCATCGCCCAACGGCCGCAGGCGCATGTCGACGCGAAAGGCGAAGCCATCGGCGGTGACCGCATCCAGCGCGGCGATCAGCCTCTGCCCCAGCTTGGTGAAGTACTCCTGGTGTTCGAGCGCAGTGCGCCCGCCAACGGTCTCGCCCTTCTCGGGGTAGGCGAAGATCAGGTCGATATCGGAAGAGAGGTTGAGTTCACCGGCGCCGAGCTTGCCCATGCCCAACACCACCAGGCGCTGCTCGCTGCCATCGGTGCGCAGCGCAGGGCGCCCCCAGCGCGGCTCGAGGGACTGCTCGAGCCAACCCAGCGCACCCTCGAGACACACTTCGGCGAGCCGCGACACCGCAGCGGCCGTCGCCCACATGTCAGTGCCCGCCGGCCGCGTCAGGTCGCGCCAGACGATGCCCAGCATGCGCGCCCGGCGGAAACGGCGCAGCGCCGCGTGCAGGGCCGCTTCGTCCTCGGCATTCTCCAGCCGCTCGGCCAGCCAGGCGCCGAGCGTATCGGCGTCTGGGGCTGCATCCAGCTCGCCGCTGGCATCGAGATGCTGCAGCCAGTCGGGGTAGCGTACCAGCGTATCGACCGCGAAATCGGAAATGGCAATGACGCGCGCCAGCTGACGCCGGCGTTCGGGGTCGAGGCCCAGCCAGTTCTCGGAGGGAAGCTCCTGGCCGGTCATCTCGGCAACGTTGTCGCCCCGTGCCAGGCTCTCGCCGAGGCGCTGCCAGGCCTTTCCCAGGGTGGGCACGAGCGCGGGGGAAAGATCGTCGGCAGGCAGGAAGTCGTCGGGAATGGGCATGGCAACGGGCCTTGTCGCAGCTGGGTCACCCCCAGCATATCGAAGGCGCTGGCGCTGCGGCACCCCTGACGGATGGAGCAGCGACATTCAGCCGAAGAATTTCTGCCAGACGAGCAGGCCCCAGGTCAGCCCCGCGGCCACCAGCGCAATCATTACCGCCGCTGAGCCGATGTCCTTGGCCCGCCCCGAAAGCTCGTGGTGTTCCGTGCCGATGCGGTCCACCACGCTCTCGATGGCGCTGTTGATCAGCTCCACGGTGAGCACCAGCAGGCAGCTGCCTACCAGCAGGATCCACTCCACCGGCCCAGAGCCGACCCACCAGGCCAGCGGCAGCAGCACCACGCACAGGGCTAGCTCTTGCCGAAACGCCGTCTCGTGGCGAAAGGCGAACTTGAGCCCCTTGAGCGAATAGCCCGTGGCATCGATGATGTGCCGCCACCCGGTACGTGCTGGTTTCATCGTCTCGCTATCCTTACTTGCGGGCAGGCATCAATGCGCCTCGATCATGCGCTCAAGGTCCTGTGACAAGGGGTCCAGTACCTGGGCCCAGTTGAGCCAGGGCGTGGAACCGGTGCCGTTGACCAGCGCCGTGAACACGCCCCAGCGCCCCGAACGGGTACGGAAGTATCCGCTGACGGCACGCACCGCATAGGGCTGGTTGAGGGTACCGGTCTTGAGCATGATGTGGTCTTGGAACAGCGGCGAGCCACGGCGAATGAAGCGGGCCACGCCGTTGGCCGGGGACTGGAAGCTGGCAACGAAGCTGGGAAACAGCGAAGAGCGATGGAACATGCTCTCCAGCAGCACGTTGGCACCCTGCGCCGAGGTGCGGTTCTCGGTGGTCAAGCCGCTGCCGCTGAGCATGATCACCGGGCCGTGGTCGGGCAGGCCTGTAACGTAGTCCTGGATCGCTTCCCCTGCCTGGATCAGGGTCGCCCGCGGCGAACCGACCAGATTGAGCGCCAGCACGTCGGCCATGAAGTTGTTGGAGTAGTTCATGACATGCAGCAGCAGCTCCTGCAGCGGCTTGCCTTCCACCTGTGCCAGGGTGCGTGCGGAAGAAGGAGGCGCCTCGATGCTGGTGGCGTAGCCGCCGCCTATGGTGATCCCGGCCTGTTCGAGCATGGCCGTGAGGGTTCGCGCCGTCTGGCGAGCGGGGTCGCCACTGGCACGGTAGACGTCACGAGGCTCGGCATCGAGCGAGATGTGGCCGCTCAGCAGCATGACGTCTCCCTCTTCGCGGGTGACGCGCTCGGCGCTGAACTCGGTGCCGCCATTGGCCGCACGCGTCTCGATGCGATTGTCGATACCCACGATCAGCGACTGGCTGTCGCAGCTGGTGACCCGGGCCGGTTCGCCTGCTGCTGCCCCAGGGGCCACGTTGACGCACCAGTTGCCATGATTGACCCCGGCAGACGAGAGCAGCGCGCTGTAGCTGTTAGCCGTGCGAGACAGTGCCTCGCAGCGGTCCGTCGTGATGCACTCCACCGGGCCGAAGCGCCACTGGCTGACCACCAGGCGACCATCGACCTCGCGCACGCCGGCCTGGTGCAGCCGCTGGGCCAGACGCCACAGGTCCTCGCTGGCAAGCGCAGGGTCGCCGCCGCCGTCGAGTATCAGGTCACCGCGCAGCACGCCGTTGGCGTCGGGCCTGGCGGTGCTGACCAAACGCGTGGTGAAGCGGTGCTGGGGGCCCCAACGGTCGAGCGCTGCTGCCGCCAGGTAGGCCTTGGACACCGAGGCCGGTGACAGTTGACGCTCTGACTCGATGGCACCCAGCACCTCACCGGGGCGCCCGCCGTCGCCCAGCAGCCGAGCCTCGGCGCTGATGCGAAAGCCACTCTCGAGCATTTTTTCCAGCGCGGGGAAACCCGCCCCCGAGGCCGCCAGAGGCAGCCACAAGCCACAGAACAGAACCAGGCAACGCAGCCTGACGACAGCAATCGATAGCATCTCGGTCAAACCCATCCTACGCCCAAGGAAGCCGGTTCAATGGGCGGAAACGCGTGAAAACAGTTGAATCACCACCACACCGGTGACGATCAGGCCGATACCCAGTACCGCCGGCAGGTCGGGGCGCTGGCCATACACCAGCGCCCCGACCAGGGCCACCAGCACGATACCCAGGCCGGCCCAGATTGCATAGGCGATGCCGACCGGGATGGTACGCAGCACCAGCGACAGCATGAAGAAGGCGATCACGTAGCCGACCACCACCACCAGGCTGGGTCCGAGGCGGGTGAAGCCGTCGGTGGCCTTGAGCGCACTGGTCGCCACCACTTCCGCCACGATCGCCAATGCCAGGTAGACGAACGCCATCAGCCAACCTCCTCTGCACCACCGGGAACGAGCTGCGGCGCATGGGGCAGGTCCGCCACCAGACACCAGAGAGACTGACCGCTCAAGTGGTACTTCCGTTCAAAGGGCGTCAGGTATTGCTCACCGGGAATGCAGGCTTCCACCGCAGCGGCGACACCGGTCACCTGCTCCAGCGCCAGAGCGAACTCCTCCACGTAGAGCCGCCAGTTGGAGCGCAACTCCAGCCGGCCGCCAAGCGCCAGGATCACCGGCAGCACCGGGTGACCATGCCAGCGCTGCTTGAGGTGCGCCGATTTCGGATAAGGGTTGGGATAGAGCAGGTAGTGACGCGACGGCTGCCAACCTGCAGCCAGCGCCAGGCGCCAGAAATCCACCAGGTCGGCGCGCACCAGCAGTGCATTGTCGCCCACTTCGCCATGCTCCCGCGAGAGCCGGTCGGCACTGCGATCCACGCCGATGACCAGATGATCGTCGAAGCACGCTGCCAGCTGCCGCGTCGACAATCCCACGCCGCATCCGGCATCGAGAATCAGCGGGCGCCGCCCACCGTCGCGCTCGTACCAGGCACGGGCCCGCTCGAACGCCTCGCGGGTATGGGCGGCCACTGGCTTGCGCAGGGGGTGACTCAGGGCGCGTTCGACCCTTCGTGCAACGTCCTTGTGCGGGCCGTGCTGATTGGTGGCGATGGCGCGGGAGGTGGCAAGCATGCGGAAACGGTTCGGTAGCTGACGAACTGGCCATTTTAGCAGCCTGCCGGCCCTAGTGCTGACCTGCTACGAAAGCAAAAAAAAGGCGCACCCAAGAAACAGGGAGCGCCCACATACCCACTCGTATGACTCAAACAGCACCGACAGCATAGCGCATCCGCCGCTTCTTTTCAAACGTTTGTTTTATCCTTGTCGCCATAACTTGCGCCACCCGCCCATGACGACGTCCCGAGGCGGGTGATATGATCTTCTCCCTTATATCTACATTACCGACTCGCACGAACAGCACAACGAGGAAAGCGGCTTGTCACACTTACCGGTGATCGTCGGCATGGGCGGCGTCAACGCCGCCGGTCGTACCTCAGGCCATCAAGCATTTCGTCGCACCGTGATCGACGCCCTGCCCGAAGCCGAACAGCAAGCGCTGCTGCTCGGCCTGGCCGCTCTGATGGGTCTGGGCAGCTGCCGGGAAGGCGCCTGGTACGATGCTTCAGGCAATCCCATCGCTGCCGGCCGGCTGGCCGAGAATTGCCGCGCCCAGGTGCTCGACCACACCCTGATCCGGCGCATCGAGGATCCCCGCTTCAACGACGACGGGCTGCCAGCCAATCGCCGCGCCGGCCTTGGCCTGGCGTCGGAATTGACCTTCAGCATTCGTCGCCGCCAGTTGCCCGAGCGATTGCCGCCGACCTGGCAGGTCCGTGAGTTGGACCGCCACACCCTGGAGGTCACCGTGCCTCCCGGCGAGCTCGATGTGCTGCTGCCGGAGACCCGGCCGGCCCAGGTGCGCGCCGCCGGCCAGTTGCCCAGCGGCTTCGACCCCAGCCACTACTACCGCAGCGTGCACCATCCCCGCGGCCTGTCGATGTCGATTTTCGCTGCCAGCGACTGCCTGTCGAGCAGCGGCCTGGAGTGGGAGACCCTGCGCGACCGCCTCGATCCCGACGATATCGCCGTCTACGCCGGCAACTCCATCGGCCAGCTCGACGACGAGGGCTGGGGCGGGCTGCTCAAGAGCTTCGTCTCAGGTAACCGCGCCACCTCCAAGCAGATGCCGCTAGGCTACGGGCAGATGCCTGCCGACTTCCTCAACGCCTATGTACTCGGCAGCGTCGGCGGCACCGGCGCCGTGCTCGGCGCCTGCGCCAGCTTTCTCTACAACCTCCGCCTGGGCGTCGAGGACATCCGCAGCGGCCAGCGCCGTGCGGTAATGGTAGGCACCTCCGACGCCCCGGTGACGCCCGAGATCATCGAGGGCTTTCGTGCCATGGGCGCCCTGGCGGACGACGACAGCCTCAAGGCACTGGATGCCCTGGAGCTGCTTACCGATGCCGACTACCAGCGCGCCTGCCGCCCCTTCGCGCGCAACTGCGGCTTCACCATCGCCGAGGCCAGTCAGTTCGTGCTGCTGCTCGACGACGCCCTGGCGCTGGAGCTCGGCGCAGAAATCCTCGGCAGCGTGCCGGGCGTGTTCGTCAACGCCGACGGCTGGAAGCGCTCCATCTCCGCCCCCGGTATCGGCAACTACATCACCTTGGGCAAGGCGGCTTCCCTGGTACGCGACATGCTCGGAGAGGAGGCGCTGCGCGAGCGCACCTTCCTGCATGCCCACGGCACCAGCACGCCCAAGAACCGGGTAACGGAATCCCACGTCTTCGATCTGGTCGCCCGAGCCAACGGCATCGAGCACTGGCCGGTGGTGGCGGTGAAGGCCTTCGTCGGTCACTCCCAGGGCAGCGCTGCCGGCGACCAGCTGACCAGCGCCCTGGGCAGCTTCGCCCATGGCGTGCTGCCCGGCATCCCCACCCTCGATGCGGTAGCCGATGACGTTCATGCCGAGCGGCTGCGCTTCTCCAGCACGCCGATCCCTTTCACTGCCGATGCGGCCTTCATCAACGCCAAGGGCTTCGGCGGCAACAACGCCACCGGTGTGGTGCTGTCGCCTGCCGTAACCGAGCGCCTGCTGGTGAAACGCCATGGCGAAGCCGCCATCGCGGCCTGGCATGAGCGACGCGAAGCCACCCGTCAAGTCAGCAGGGCCTATCTGACCCAGGCCGACGGCGGCCACTACCAGGTGCGCTATCGCTTCGGCGAAGGTGTGCTGGAAGGGCCAGAACTCGACGTCAGTGCCACCAGCATCGTCATCCCCGGCTATACACACCCGGTATCGCTGACAGTGGACAATCCCTTCGGCAAGCTGGAAGACTGATACGCTGGCCCCGGCCCGGCGTTGTCGCCTCGGCCGTGGGCGGTTACCCTGAGCCCTCTTGAGCTGGCTATGAGCGGAACGCCATGAAAATCGCGGTCTACCCCGGCACCTTCGACCCCATCACCCACGGACACTATGACTTGATCGAGCGTGCTTCCCTGCTGTTCGACAAGGTGGTGGTCGCCATCTCGGCCAGCCCCGGCAAGAATCCGGCGCTGGATCTCGACACCCGGATCGCTCTGGCCCGCGAGGTCTCCGCGGGGCTCGACAACGTCGAGGTGATCGGCTTCTCCGGGCTGCTCACCGACATGATGGCCGAGCAGCAGGCCCATATCATCCTGCGCGGCCTACGCGCGGTTTCCGATTTCGAATACGAGCTGCAGCTGGCCAACATGTACCGCGCCCAGGCGCCCGAGCTCGAAAGTGTCTTCCTCACCCCGGCGGTGGAGAACTCCTATATCTCCTCCACCATCGTGCGCGAAATCGCCAAGCTCGGTGGCGATGTGTCGCGCCTGGTGCATCCCAGGGTCGCCGAAACGCTGCGCAAGCATTACAATACCTGACCGTATTACTCGGTAATTCCCGAGCCGCTTTATCCAGGGCAAGGCCGGACGCGGCCTGCCCGATCGCGAGGTAACCCATGGCCCTGATGATCACCGACGAGTGCATCAACTGCGACGTCTGCGAACCCGAGTGCCCCAACGACGCCATTTCAGCGGGCGAGGAGATCTACATCATCGATCCCAGCCGCTGCACCGAGTGCGTAGGCCACTACGATGAGCCGCAGTGCCAGCAGGTGTGTCCGGTCGACTGCATTCCACTAGATCCCGAGCGCCGCGAGAGCCGCGACGAGCTGATGGCCAAGTACCGCCTGATCACCGCCGCCTGAAGCGATTGCCGTAAGCCCAGCAGCACATGCCAAGCCCCGCTTCTGCGGGGCTTGGCATTCAAGCGCCTGTCAGCGCTCTTCCGGCCGGGGACGCGGATTGATCGAGGTACACCCCAGGCAGCGACGGAACGTCGCCTCTGCCGGCGTCTTGACCAGGGTTTCGGCGGCGGCATCGACGTTGCCGCCCATCGCCGAGAACGGTAGCGAGACGACGAACAGCGCCGTGCCGCCGAGCGTGGCCACCAACAGCAGCGGCCGGGCGATCAGGGCATCGGCGATCATCGCACCACCGCTCGGCCGCGCCTCCATACGCTGCTCCTGGGCTTGGGCTTGCATAGCGCCCAGCGACAAGGCCATTGCCATGCACGTGGCCACCGCCACCCTCGTCACCATTCTCTTCGCCATTCCCACCATCATACTTTCCATACGTTCCATCTCATCCCCTCCTGGCACCCTTGGCCTGAGTATCGCCTCCACGATACTCCTCTGCCTTCCCTGAATCCCATAGCCGAGACCAACATCCGGTCGCGGCATGACTCGGTTGCGTCAAACCGCCCCACCCGCCATGCTGCTCGATTCGTCAATCACAGGGACAAGACGTGGCAACCCTGCAAGCCGAGACACCCTCCGCCGCCCGTCGGCGAATCTGGACCCTGGCCTGGCCGATCATTCTTTCCAACATCACCGTACCACTGCTGGGACTGGTGGATACCGCCGTGGTCGGCCACCTGCCGGATTCGCGCTACTTGGCCGGCGTGACGTTGGGCGCCACCCTGTTCAGCTTCCTCTACTGGGGCTTCGGTTTCTTGCGCATGGGCACCACCGGCCTGACCTCCCAGGCGCTGGGCCGCGAGAACGACAGCGAGGTACGCAACCTGCTGGGGCAGTCGCTGCTGCTGGCCATGGGCATCGGGACGCTGCTGATCCTGTTCTCCAATCCGCTGATAGCTACAGGGTTGTGGCTGCTCGACGGCAGTGAGGTCGCCACCGCTCTGGCAGCCGAATATGCCCATATCCGCATCCTTTCGGCACCGGCGGTACTGGCCAACTATGCGATTCTCGGCTGGTTCCTGGGTCAGCAGAACTCCCGCGTGACGCTGGCCATCCTGGTGCTGACCAACAGCGTCAACATCGCCCTCGACCTGCTGTTCGTGGTCGGCCTCGGCATGACCAGCGACGGTGTGGCCTGGGCTACGGTGATTGCCGACTATACGGCGCTGGCCTTCGGCACCTGGCTGGTCGCCCGGCAGCTGAAACTGCTGCAGGGCCGCTTCCTGCGTGAGCGGCTATTCCGGCTCGCGGCCTACGGAGAGCTGTTCCAGGTCAACGCCAACCTCTTCCTGCGCACCCTGGGGCTGCTGTTCGCCATGGCGTTCTTCACCTCACGGGGCGCGGCTCAGGGCGACACCGTGCTGGCCGCCAATGCCGTGCTGATGCAGTTCATCATGCTCACCAGCTACGCCCTGGACGGCTTCGCCCATGCCGCCGAGGCCACCACCGGTCGCGCCGTGGGCAGGCGGCGCTGGGACGAATTCGGCACTGCCGTGCGCGCCGCCGCCTGGTTCTCTCTGGTCACGGCTGCTACCGCGGCGCTCGCCTTCGCTCTGGGTGGCCACTATCTCATCGCTCTGCTGACCGGCCTGCCGGAAGTGCAGGAAACCGCTGGCACGTACCTGCCCTGGATGGTGGCCATGCCGTTGATTGCGGTGTGGAGCTATCTGCTCGACGGTGTCTTCATCGGGGCCACCGCGATCCGCGAGATGCGCAACAGTATCTTCGTTGCCCTGGCCGCCTACCTGCCTATATGGTGGCTGGCACGGGAGTTTGCTTTACCCGGCCACGAGAACCATGCCCTATGGCTGGCGTTCCTCGCCTTTGCCGTGGTGCGATCGCTGGTACTGGTCGGCTACTATTGGCACCATCGCCGTACCCAGTGGTGCCGCAGAATGGACGATGAAACGACGCCACGGATGCACGATCGTTCTTGCTGAACCTGCAAATGCCCGTTTTTATTAGGGCAAGCTGATGACTTTGCGCTATTTTTCTCAGACGCATTCCAGACAATCAGAAGAAGCGACGCCGCCATGCTAAAAATGCTGTCCAGACCCGCCGTCAAGCTGGTCGAACGCTACCTGCCGGACCCCTTCATCTTCGTACTGCTGCTGACGATCATCGCTGCCGCTGCCGCCATCGGCGTGGAGCGCCAGACGCCCCTGGCCGTGATGCGTTTCTGGGGCGATGGCTTCTGGAACCTGCTGACCTTCTCCATGCAGATGCTGCTGGTCTTGGTGACCGGCTTCATGCTGGCCAGCTCTCCACCGGTGAAGCGACTATTGCAGCGGCTCGCCAGCCTGGCCCAGAACGCCGGACACGCCATCCTGCTGGTGACCTTCGTCTCGCTGGTGGCCAGTTGGGTCAACTGGGGCTTCGGCCTGGTGGTGGGGGCGCTGTTCGCCAAGGAGCTGGCCCGCCTGGTGCGGGTCGATTATCGCCTGCTGGTGGCCAGCGCCTACTCCGGTTTCGTGGTCTGGCATGGCGGCCTGGCCGGCTCCATCCCGCTGACCATCGCCACCGAGGGCCACTTCACCGCCGACCAGATCGGCATCATCGGTACCGGCTCGACCATCTTCGCCTTCTTCAACCTGGCGATCGTGGTGTGCCTGTTCATCGCCATACCACTGGTCAACCGGGCCATGCTCCCCGATGACAAGGATAGCGTCTACATCGATCCCAAGCTGCTCGACGACAGCCCCGCCGCGCGGGTTCGCATCACCCGCCCCGCCGAGCGCCTTGAGAACAGCGTGACGCTCGCCTGGCTGGTCGGCATCCCCGGGGTGATTTTCCTGCTCGACCACTTCCTGCTGCGTGGTGGCGGCCTGAACCTCAACATCGTCAACTTCATGTTCCTGTTCCTGGCCATCGTGCTGCATCGCACCCCACGCAGCCTGCTGGAAAGCCTCAACGAGGCGATCAAGGGCGGTGCAGGTATTGTCATCCAGTTCCCCTTCTATGCCGGCATCATGGCCATCATGGTGCAGTCGGGGCTGGCTGAAACCATGTCAGAAGGACTGATCTCCTTCGCCACCGAGACATCTCTGCCGTTCTGGTCCTTCATCAGCGCGGGTATCGTCAACCTGTTCGTACCCTCCGGCGGCGGGCAGTGGGCGGTACAGGCACCGGTAATGCTACCGGCCGCCGAAGCGCTCGGCGTGGACGTGGCTCGCGTGGCCATGGCCGTGGCCTGGGGCGACGCCTGGACCAACCTGCTGCAGCCGTTCTGGGCCCTGCCGGTACTCGCCATCGCCGGACTGAAGGCGAAGGACATCATGGGCTACTGCCTGATCCAACTGGTAATCACCGGAGTCATCATCTCGATTGGCCTGACCTGGTTCTGAGCGGCCTACTCGTGAGCGGCCCCGGCATGTTGTGCCGTGGCCGTCGCCTCTTCCAACGTCACGGGCCCTATGCACTATTTCATTGAAGCCATCGACACGATTGCACTGCTCATCGAGGTATTGGGGGTCGCCATCATCGTCGGCGGCTTCGCCATTACCTCCTGGCGATTCCTGCACCACCGCATGTTTCACCAGCAGCGGGCCTTCATGCATTACCGCCACGGCATCGCCCGCTCGCTCATCCTGGGGTTGGATTTTCTGATTGCCGGTGACGTGATCAAGACGGTCATCATCGCCAATACCAGCCAACAGGTCGCCACCCTCGGCGTCATCGTCCTGATCCGCGCCTTCCTCGGCTTTACCCTTCACGTCGAGGTAGAAGGACATTGGCCGTGGCAGGACAGCCGCTACAAGGATGCAGACGCCTCCCGGCGCGACAAGAACGAATGAAGCGGTACCGAGCCGATGGCACCCAACCTCTGCTAGGCCATCGCCGCTCGTACCGGCGTACGCCCCATACGCGCACTCCATCCCAGGGTTCCCAGGAACAGTGCAAGACCGAGTAGATCCAGCGCTAGCTGCCCATGGGGCCAGAGCATCAGTGCGCCCATGGGAAACATTGCCAGGCGCAGCCACCAGGAGAGTTCATGTTCCAGGAAGCCTTCCAGGCCGGCAATGATGGCGTAGATGCCGAACAGGGCGAAGGCGAACACCGTCGCCATCTCTATCGGCGTACCGGTGATCAACGGCGACCACACGAACAGCAGCGGGATGATGTAGAGCCCCTTGGCGATCTTCCAGGCGGTGAAGCCGGTACGCATCGGCGGCGTCTTGGCGATGGCTGCTGCGGCGAAGGCGGTCAGGCATACCGGCGGGGTGACGTTGGAGTCCTGGGAGAGCCAGAAGATCACCATGTGGGCTGCCACCAGCAGCAGGGCCAGGGTGTGAGGCGACAACGCCTGCTCGTAGAGCTGGCTGCGGAAATCATCCGGCACCAGGGCCAGCAGCTCGCGGGCAGTGGCGGCGTCCATCGGCGCACTCAAGGCTTCCAAGCTCTCCGGCGCGGCGAGCATGAAAATCGCCCGGGCCTGCTCGGGCAGTTCGCCGGCCATCAACAGATCCATCAGTTCGCCATGGGCCATCAGGCCGTAGAGGGCCGGCGCCGAGAGCGTGCCCAACACGATGTAGGCGGCGGTGACCGGCAGGCCCATGCCCAACACCAGCGAGGCGATGGCGATCAGCACCAGGGTGATCAGCAGGCTGCCGCCGGCCCAGTCGGTGATCATCAGCGAGAAGGTGTTGCCGATACCGGTGGTGGAAACCACGTTGACGATCAACCCCACGGTAAGCAGCAGGATCGCTGTGGTGATCATGTTGCGAGTACCCAGCACCAGGGCTTCCAGCACCGCCTTGGGAGTCATGGGGTGCTTCGACAGCCATGAGGCTCCCACCACCGAGAGGATGGCAATACCCGCGGCATAGGTCGGCGTGAAGCCGTGGATCAGTGACGCCACCAGCACCACCAGCGGCAACAAGAAGTGCCAGCCGCCCTTGAGCACCTCGAGAAGCCGCGGCGCCTCCTCGGTCTCGACGTGCTGGGCGTTGCTGCGCCTGGCCTCGATGCGCACGAACATCGCCACCGAAAGGAAGTAGAGCAGTGCCGGCAGGGCTGCCACGCCGATGATGGTGAGGTAGGAAACCTGGGTATAGGAGGCCATGATGAAGGCCCCGGCTCCCATCACCGGAGGCATCAACTGGCCGCCGGTGGAGGCCGCCGCCTCGACCCCGGCGGCGAAACGCGGCGGAAACCCGGCCTTGCGCATCAGCGGGATGGTGATGACACCGGTGGAGACGGTGTTGGCAACACTGGAGCCGGACACCGAACCCATCAGCCCCGAGGAGAATACCGCCACGAAGCCGGGGCCGCCGACGAAGCGCCCAGCCGCACAGCGGGCCAGCTCGATGATGAAGTCACCGGCGCCGGAGCGCACCAGGAAGGCGCCGAACAGGATGAACATGAAGACATAGGACCAGGAGATGCGGGCGATGGAGCCTAGCATGCCGTCGCCGCCCAGGTAGCTGCGGAAGAGTACCGTCTCCCAGTGAAGACCCGGGAAGCCGAACACCCCGCCCACATGGCGGCCCCACCAGGCCACGTAGGTCAGTGCCACCAGGCACAGCAGCGGGATGAACCAGCCGGTGGTGCGGCGGGCGAACTCCAGTACCAGGGCCAGGGCCGCGATGGAGACGACCCAATCCGCGGTGGAGAAGCGTACCCCGCGGGCGTAGAGGGCGTCCTCGAAGCCGATCAGGTAGAAGGCACAGCCCAGCGCGGCCAGGCCGAGCAGGATGTCCACCGTCAGCACCAGGCGTTGACCGCTGGCGGAGCGGGCCTTGAGCATCGGTACAGAAAGGGCGCAGAGCAGGCCGAACATGCCGAAGTGCAGGGCACTGACCCACACTTCGGAGAGGGTGCCCAGGGTATTGAAGTAGAGATGCGACAGGGCCACGACGATGGCCAGGGCGAACAGCACCCGGCCGAGCCAGGGATGCTCGAGGCGTTCTGGGGATTCGCTGGCGGCCTCGTCGCGCACCGCGGGGGGTGACGTTGTATTCATGGGCGTTCTCACGGAGCTGGCATGGATGAGGAAGGCGTTGCCGGTGGCCTGGTTCGGGGCTTTGCCGGGCGCAGGCCCCGAAGTGTCGGACCATCGAGGAGGCGCTGTGAACCCATCCCTGGGCGCTACTTTTTCCTTCCCTGGAAAAAGACCTCCTCTTCGGCCTGCCCCCGGCGCCCCTCACCGGGAATGGCCCGGCAGCAGGCTCTGGCAAGGTTTGGAAAGGCGTGCTTAGCTCTCCAGCAGATGCTCGGGGATCTCCAGCCCCTGCTCCTGGAAGTAGCGGGCGGCACCGGGATGCAGCGGCATCGGCAGACCATCCAGCGCCTTCTCCAACGCCATGTCGCGGGTTGCCGGGTGGATGTTATGGAGGAATGGCAGGTTCTCGAACATCGCCTTGGTGATCTGGTAGACGTGCTCCTCCGGTACGTCGGCGTTGACCACCAGGATGTTGGGCTGGGCGATGGTATGCACCGCTTCGGCCTGGCCCGGGTAGGTGCCGGCGGGAATCTCGAAAGGAGTCCACACGGGATACTCGCGATTGATCCGCTCGAGCTGTTCTTGCGAGACGCTCAGAAGGGAAATATCGCTACCCATGTTGGCGAAGGCGCTGGTTACCGCCGAAGCAGGCACCCCGGCGGGGACGTTCATGCCGTCGATGTTGCCGTTCTGCATGGAGTCGGCGCTGGGGCCGTAGCCCAGGTAGGCCAGGTTCATCTGCTCGGGGTCGATGTCGAGACCGGCAAGAATCTGCCGGCCGGAGCCCTCAGTGCCAGAGTTCCGTGCACCGATGGAGAAGCCGCGGCCATAGAGATGGGCCAGGTCGTCGATGGTACCGGTGTCGACCCGGTCGCTGCGCATCACGAAGTGCTCGACGTTCTGCCACAGCATGGAGACCGAGCGGATGTTGTCGTAGGCATGGGGTACCGGGCCACTGCCGTTCCAGGCCCAGGCACCGTAAAGAGCCTGGAGAATGCCGAATTGGGCCTGGCCGTCTTCCATCAGCCGCAAGTTTTCGGCGGAACCGGCAGAGCTGATGGCCGAGACGGTGAGATCGTGGGTTGGCTCGAGCTTGACCCGCACCAGGGTGGAAAGAGCCACACCCACTGGGTAGAAGGTGCCGCCGGTGGTGGCGGTACCCATGATGTACTGCCCGCCCGCGCTGCCATTCTCCTGGGCAACGACACCGGTGGCGGTAATGCCGAGCAGGCCGGCAGTGGCGAGACACAGTGCAGACTTGAGGAACTGGCGCTTGTGCATGGAGCTTCTCCTATCGATGGGAGCCTGTTGTGGTTATGCCCCGAGTCGATAGCGAGAAGCCTGCCAGTTAGATGGATACCTAGTTGCGTCAATGAATTGCATGGCGTTCAGGCAGTTCGGAAGCCCATCCCGCCGAGACCATCGGCAAGTTCTTGCCGATGGTCAGTCCTTCATTGGCAAGAACTTGCCGAGTGGCCGTCAAGATGACGTCAGTCGCTCCCGCCCCTGCCGATGAAGGCTTCGCGGCGCAGCCCATGCTTTTGCATCTTCTGGTTGAGGGTACGCCGCGGCAGCTCCAGCTCCTCCAGCACGGCCTGGACGTTGCCGCCATGGCGGCTCAATGCCTCTCGCAACAGCGCCGCCTCGAAGGCCGCCAGCTGTGCCGCCAGGGAGCTCTCCTCCTGCGCCGCCTCCCCAGCCAGCCATGGCAGCTCCAGCCCGAGGATGAAGCGGGTCGCCGCGTTGCGCAGCTCACGCAGGTTACCCGGCCATGGGTGGCGCCCCAGGGCAGCCAGGAGTTCGCTGTCCGGCTCCCGCAGTGGTCGCTGGTGCACCTCGGCGGCCTGACAACAGAAGTGCTGGAACATCAGCGGGATATCCTCGCGACGCTCGCGCAGCGAAGGAATGGCCAACTCGGCAATGGCCAGCCGGTAGTAGAGATCCTCGCGGAAGCCACCCTTCGCAGCCAGGGCCAGCAGGTCGACCTTGGTGGCCGCCACCACCCGCAGGTCGACGCTGAGCACGGCATTGCTGCCGAGCCGGGTGATCTCTCCTTCCTGAAGGGCGCGCAGCAATTTGACCTGGGCCGCCAGCGGCAGCGACTCCACCTCGTCGAGAAACAGGGTACCGCCGCTGGCGTGTTCCAAGGTGCCAATGCGCCTTTCACTGGCACCGGTGAAGGCTCCCTTCTCGTGGCCGAACAGCTCCGACTCGATCAGCTCCGAGGCGATGGCGCCGCAGTTGAGGGCAACGAAGGGTCCCCTCGCCCCGCCGGCCTCGTGCAGGCAGCGTGCGACTACCTCCTTGCCGCTGCCGGTCTCACCCAGCACCAGCACGTTGGCGCGGGTGGTCGCCAAGTTGGCGAGCTGCTGGCGCAGGCGCACGATACCCGGGGCCTGGCCGAGCAGCCGCGCGGCAAGGTCCCCTTCGCGCAACGCTCGGCGCAGCCGGCGGTTCTCCAACGCCAGGCGGCGGCTCTCCAGACCGCGGCGCACGCTCTCCTCCAGGCGCTCGGGTTCGAAGGGCTTCTCGACGAAGTCCCAGGCACCGGCCTGCATCGCTTCCACCGCCATGGGCACGTCGCCATGCCCGGTGATCAACACCACCGGAGGAGGCGCTTCGAGGGTTTGCAAGGCCCCCAGCAGGGCCAGACCATCGAGGCCCGGCATCTTCACGTCGCTCACCAGCACACCGCAGACATCGCCGGCCTGCAGCGCCTCCAGTGCTGCCTGGCCGCGGGCGAAGCTACGCACCGCAAGCTCCGATATCTCCAGCCATTGGCTCAGGGACTCACGCACGTCCGCATCGTCGTCGACCAGCCAGACCGGCAGAACATCGGCGGACACATCATGACTCATCATGGTTCTCCCTGATCGCAGGCGGGGACTCGGGACGCACCGTTTGTGGTGCACGAGGTAGCTCGACACGGAACCAGGCGCCTCCAGATAGGCGATTGCCGGCATGGATGCGCCCGCCGAGGTCCTGAACGATGCCGTAGCTGATGAACAGGCCCAGCCCCAGGCCGTCCCCCACCGCCTTGGTGGTGAAGAACGGGTCGAAGAGCTGTTCCAGCAGCGCTTCGGGGATACCTGCACCATTGTCGGCCACTGTCACTACCAGACGCTCGGGCTTGGCTTCGATGGCAACCTCCAGCCATGGCTCGGGCAACCCGCGCAAGGCATCCAGAGCGTTGCGCAACAGATTGGTCAACAGTTGCTCGACTCGCATCTCGTCACCCAACACCCATAGTCCCGCCTGCGTCTCGCTCACGCGTCGCCGGGGTTGCACGCCCTGCTCGCGGCAGCGCTCCGCCAACAGTTCGAGAACGAAATCGAGGCGCGCCACCAGGTCCACCGGTTTCCGAGCTCCACCTTTGCGGGCAAACAGCTTGAGCTGACGGATCAAGCCGCCGAGCCGCTCGCAGAGCGCCTGGATACGCTGGAAATTGTCGTTGGCCGCCTCAGGGCGCCCCCGACCCAGCAGACGCTGGCCATTGGCCGCATAGGTACGTATTCCGGACAGTGGCTGGTTGAGCTCATGGGCGATACCGGCGGCCATGGTGCCCAGGGCCGCCAGCTTGCCGGCTTGTACCAGCTCTGCCTGGGCTTCCTGCAGTTCCCGGGTACGCTCCACCACTCGCGCCTCCAGCCGCTCGTTGGCTTCGAGGATGATCGCCGCCTCCCTGTCCCTCAGCCGCTGGCGCTTCTGTCGCTCGCGCAGCCACAATGACAGCAGCAACAGTGCCAACCATACCGCCATGCCCGCCATCAGGGCATTGCGAGCGCTGATATAAAGAGGCCGTACCGGCACCAGATAGTGCATCGTCCAGCCCAGGGTCTCCAGGGCCAGGGTGCTGTCTATCAGACGCTCGCCATATCCCGTCTCTCCTGCCAGCAGCGAACCGTCCCGCAGACGTCGTCCCAACGGCTCGAGCGGCGCGTCCACAAACTGACGCTGCCGGCGAATCTCCTCACGGGCTTGAGGCGTCAGTTCTCCCAAGCGTCGGTAGCGCCATTCGGGTCGGCTGGAAAGGATCACTACGCCGTTGGCGTCGGTGAGCAGTACCTTCTCACCGGCGCGGCGCCAGTCCGCCTGCAGTGCCTCAAGCGAGACCTTGGCCACTAGTACACCCCGTGGCGTTTCCGAATCGCCGAGCCCCACGGCGGCTGAGACGAAGTAGCCTGGGCGCCCCGTGGTGCTACCCACGGCGAAGAACTCCCCCAGGCCCGTGGTCATGGCCTCGTAAAAATAGGGGCGGAAGCGATAGTCATGGCCGACGAAGCTGTCGGACTCAGCATGGTTGCTGCTGGCCAGGGTCAGTCCCTCGGCATCCAACAGGAAAATCACCTCGGCGCCGGAGCGCTCGGCCACCAGGGCCAGGAAGTCATTGACCTGGGGCACGAGGCTCCCAGTAGGATCGAGCAGCGCCGCCTGTATCTGGGCCTGGTGCGCAAGCAACCCGGGCAGGTAGCTGGAACGTTCGAGAGCCCCTTGCAGGCTGCTGCCGTAGAGCGACAATCGGTTGTCGGCATGGCGACGCGCTTCCGCCTCCGACTGGGCATACTGCCAGTGCCAGAGCCACCATAGGCTGGCCAGCGCCACCCCGGCCAGGCACAGAGTCAACAAGCGCCGCTGCCAGTTCAAGGCAGCGGCTCCGGGCATGGCGGCCACATGGGTTCTCCTCCTTCCCGGTCGACGGCATCGGTCTTGGTGTTCCGGAATGACAAGATCATAACACCCCGGCCGGCCGCAGCGACGCAAGCACGCGACCAGGCGCGCCACCGCCTGCCCCTTTCCGCAGTGAAGACGTTATGCTGTGGGAAAATCCGACAATGGAAGAGCCTCGATGGACGAACATGCCCTACCCGGCCAGCATGAATTGATCATGACCGTACTGATGACACCCGATATGGCCAACTTCAGCGGCAAGGTGCACGGCGGCGCCATTCTCAAGAAGCTCGATGAAGTGGCCTACGCCTGCGCCAGCCGCTACTCAGGCCACTACGTGGTAACGCTGTCGGTCGACCAGGTGTTGTTCAAGCAACCGATCCATGTCGGCGAGCTGGTAACCTTCCTGGCCTGCGTCAACCATGTGGGGCGCTCTTCGATGGAGATCGGCATCAAGGTGGTGGCCGAGGACATCCAGCAGAAGCTCATTCGCCACACCAACAGTTGCTACCTGACCATGGTGGCGGTGGATGCCGACGGCAAGCCGGCACGGGTGCCACCACTCAAGCTGGAGACATCGCTGCAGAAGCTGCGTTTCGACAAGGCGGCGCTGCGCAAGAAACTGCGCAAGCAGGCTGAAGAAGCCGAACGCCGCACCCAGGCTGAGCACGGCGTAGAATAGGCACGGCGCGGAGAGATAGGGCGGGTGCGGCAATGAGCGAGCGGAAAACGTACTCCGCTCGCCTGTCGACGATATACCCCTCAACCGCAGTTGATATCGGTCACGGTATCGCTGTCGTCGATATGCACGTTGATCCGGTCGCCCCGGTACTCCATGGTGTAGGCATGCCCCGGGCGGATGACCCGCAGCGCGGCGGCACCGCTCTCTTGGCGTATCGACTCGCCTAGCGCCTCGTCGTAGCGCCGGCCAACCCGATCCTGAACGTGTTGCGCACCACAAGCGTTCTCGTTATCGCTCTCGCTGACCTGAGGCGGCTTGGGGGCGGGGTCGTGTGAGGCATTGGTGGCATTCGACATGGGAGTGCAACCTGTCAGTAACGTCAGGCCGGCAGTTATCAGGCACAACCTCAGAGGGCTTACCATGCGTAAGATCTCGCTACAGTGAGAAGGGATAAAGGGGAAGGTTGCGTGCAGGCAGCACGCGGGGAGACTGCCAAGTCGCCCGCATGCTGTCATGCCGGACCACATGGATCAGCTGGCGGCGTCCTGCACGTGCTGGCCGCCACGCTCGACGTCCTGACCTGCGCCTTCCATGGTGTTGCAGCCCGCCAGGGCACCGGCAGCCATCAGCACAGCAAAACTCAGGGCAATTGCCTTCTTCATGGTCATATCTCCTTGAAACACTATCGGGAAATCCATTCCTTACCGTGAAGCAATGGTCTTGTTCAGCGTAACAGCCCTGCGCCGCTTTGCATAACCGCTAAATTCGATATCACTACTATGAAGTTGACTGACGCTGTATCGCCTCGCCCCCCTGTTCGATGTCTTCACCCATGCCGCGCATGGTATTGCAACCGCTGAGCAGCGACAGCCCCATGAGAGCCGCCAACAATACCGCTATCGTCTGTTTCATGTTCCCTTTCTCCTTTGCTATCCGGGCTCACACTCTCACTCTAGCCGCTGTCGCCCCGCTTCGCTTGCTTCCTGTGCCAGGCGCATCTCGCCCGCCTGTGCCATGATGGAGTCCATCGTCACCGTCAGGGAGAGGAACATGGCTCCAGTACAGCTGGATGAACGTCTGGTCGCGGATAGCTATCCGGTAACGGAGTTGCCGCTATGTCAACTGCGCCTGATGGATGACACGCGCTTTCCCTGGCTGATCCTGATTCCCCGGCGCGACGCGGTCAGCGAAGTCTTCGACCTGGACGAGGCGGACCAACGACAGCTGTGGCACGAAGCCGGTGAGGTGGGGCGCATGCTCAAGTCCCTGACCCAGGCCGACAAGATCAACGTGGCCAACCTGGGCAACGTGGTTACCCAGTTGCATGTCCACGTCGTTGCCCGCCGGAATGGCGATGTCGCCTGGCCGGGGCCGGTATGGGGGCAGGGACAACGACAGCCCTACGACCTGAACGAACTGGCCAGCATGCGCGATCATTTGCTGGCACAGTTGGATGGGCTGAAGCAGCGCCTCTGAGGTTTCGCTCAGCTCCCGTTACGCTCAGTTGCCGAAAGGATGCCCGCTGGGCGATGGTGAGCGTTCTGCCGGAGCGCTGCGTGCCGGCGGCTCCCCCAGCAGTGGCATCGAGGTGGGCTGGGTCACACCGGTGATGGTGAGCGAGATACCCAGCGCCATGATGGCAAGCCCGCCGCCCAGGGCGGCCCAGCTCATCAGGCGCCCCACCCGCTGCATGCCGCTCTGCTTCGCCAGCTGCCGCTCGGCCCAGCCGCGCGCCATGACGCTGGCCAGTGCCAGCCCGGAGACAGTCAGCGCCGTACCCAATGCCATGACCATGACCGCCGCCACACCGACCATGAATTGCCCCAGCAGGGTGGCCGCACCCAACAGCAGCACACCGCCGCTGCAAGGACGAATGCCGATGGCGACCACCGTGGCCAGCGCAGTGCGCCAGTCGGCAGCCTGGCTCGGGTCGACGTGGTGATGGCCGCCGCAGCAGGCAGGGTCGTGCGCGTGATGGCCGTGATCGTGATGATGCTCGTGGTGGTGAGAGTGGCCATGCGGTTCATGCATGTGCCCGGCGACCGGGCGCCTCAGCTGACGAATCGCCCGCAGGCAAAGCCAGCCGCCCAGCAGCGTCACCATCAGGAAGCTGGCCTGCTCGACCCAGGCGACGCTGCCCATTGCCTGGCGGGTTACCCAGCCCAAGCCATGCACCAGCACCACCACCAGGCCGATAGCTACCAGCCCCTGCAGCAGCGACGCGGCGAAGGAGAGGGTCAGCGCCCGGCGCACCGCTCCACCCTGTGAGAGCAGGTAGGTGGTCAGCACCGCCTTGCCATGCCCAGGGCCGGCTGCATGAAAGACACCATAGCCGAAGCTGACGCCCAGCAGCGCCGCCCAGGCACCCGGCGAGGGTGTGGCGGAAAATTCGCTGATGGCCATGGTAAGGGAACGGTGAAAGTCGCGCTGCCAGGCCACAAGTTGGAGGCTCAATGCTTGCAGCCCGCCCTGGCTGAAAAAATGCAGCGTCAGCGCGGCAACCACCAGCAGAACGAGCCCAACCAGCCAGGTCCTGCCAGGGGTACTTGCCATCATCCTTGCCATTACTCGCATGTCACCACCCCGGTCTCGGCAAAATGACGCCCAAGGCCAGGCTCGGCTTCATCATTCACGTCGAGCATGGCGGCCTCCATCACCAGTTCGGGATCGGGGTCGGCGGGCACGATACGGGTGGAGCAACTCAGCTCACCGCTGATCGTCAGCGCCTCTTCCGGAGGCGTGTCACCCTCCGCCTCGTGGACGACCTCCAGATAGTAGGTGGGATCGAACACCTGGTACTGCAGCGTCTGCTCACCCAGCGCTCGAGACTCGGCGAGCGGCAGCAGAAAGATGAACTCCACCCGGCCGCCGCGCTCCATCACGGTGTACTCGGTCACGTCGCCAAAGCCCAGTTGGTCGTCTCCCACCCGCACCTCGGTGAAGAAATCGAACGGCGCGAGATTGCCGCGAATCTCGCCGCCCAGCCGGTCGAGGCCGGCTTCAAGCCCGCCCTCGGTCCGGCTCAACTCCTCGAGCAGTACCAGGCTGTAGAAAGGGTCCATGCGCCAGGATTGGTGCAGCGCCTCGAGTTGCCCATCCTCGTCGACGATCAGACGTACGCGGATATCGATCCAGCCGTGGGGGTGGGCCAGGGCCAACCCGGGCGACAAGAGAAGGACCAGCAGTCCAGCCAACCAGGCACGTCTTGCCCCGGCACTGAATAAAAGAAGGAAGCGATTCATGTCGCTAGTAAACTCTCATCAACGAGAACGAAACGATCAAGGCGCCAGTCCCAGCCGGCGCTGCAGCTCGGCCAGCAATGGGTCGAGCAGGTGTGGCGGTAACGGCACGCCACCTCGGGTTGCCGTCAGCGAGGCTCGGGCGCCCTGCCCTTCGGAAGAGACGGCAGCTCTGACTCGGTAGCCCGGCCAGCGCGCAAGCACCGCCTCGACGCGCCCCAGCTCGGCATCGGCGTGGCGGATCACGTAGCCCTCCTCCATCAGCAGACCGACGACCTCCCGCAGGGTCGCCTCTGGCGCTGCTGCCAGCGTCAGCTCACGCGGCTCCGGGGCAGGCTGCGTCGCGGCGCAGCCCGACAGCAGGACCAGCACCAGCACGGTGGCAAGAGCACGCATCAGGGCTCCTCCCTGACTGCGGGGGTCATCATGGCCTGGTGCAATGAACGGCAAAAAGCCGTATCACTGGCGCTGCGCGACTCACGCAGCTCGCCGCGCCAGTCGATGACTTGGATATCGCGACTGACCCGCACCCAGCCTGGATCCGCGACTACCGAGACGCGCTCGAGCTGAGTCGCATCCTGGGTGATGCTGCCGCCGGCACCACCGAAGCCGATCATCACGCCACTGGAAACGCCACGGCCGCCTCCCAGGCCGAAACCACCGAAGAAGCCGGTACGCTCCCAGCTGTCATAGCGGTCGCCGTAGCCCGGTATGGTCCGGGTTCGCTCGGCACTGACCATCCCCAGCGCCAGTTCGGTATTGCGCACCACGAAATCATCCGCTTCCAGCGCATTGAGCGCCCGGCGCACCCATTCGCGCGGCTCGATGCCGTCGGCTTCCCAGCGGCACTCAGCTGCAGGCCGCGGTTCCGCAGAGGGCAGTACCGTCGGCGTCGCCTGGCAGCCGGCCAGCAGGGCCAGGCCGGGTATCGTCCACCACAGGCGCATGGGAGTTCTCCTGTTCGTTATTGGCCGCAGTCTACGCAGACTTGGCCGCCTTGCAAGGCGTCGCTGCTGTCTTGAGAGTCCCGACAGGTCGTCGGGTTCCCGACCAGACGGCTCTCGATTGACAGCTGCAGCAGCGCCCGGCCCAT
This sequence comes from Halomonas sp. A29, assembly GCF_046723295.1. Lineage (NCBI taxonomy): Bacteria > Pseudomonadati > Pseudomonadota > Gammaproteobacteria > Oceanospirillales > Halomonadaceae > Halomonas > Halomonas sp. A29. The sequence goes on along the minus strand of NZ_JAXQPR010000009.1, from coordinate 5,610 downwards.
CATGCATGCTTACTATCGCCCCAATGACCAGAAATTGCTTAATCACTGCCCGGCAAAACCATAGACTTCTCATGATCTCTTTCATCCGCATGCGAACAAGGAGTCCGCACATGAGCGATACCAATGCCATCGGCTTGCATCAAGGCAGCGCTAGCCAGCTTGCCGAAAAGCTCAACGTTCTGCTGGCCAACTATCAGGTCTTCTACATGAACGTTCGCGGCTACCACTGGAACGTCAAGGGGCCGCAATTCTTCGAGCTGCATGCCAAGTTCGAAGAGTTCTATACCGACCTGCTGACCAAGGTCGACGAAGTCGCCGAGCGCATCCTGACCCTGGGCCACAAGCCGGTACACGCCTATAGCGACTACGTGTCAATGGCGCAGATCCGCGAGGACAAGGACATACACGACGGCGAAGCCTGCGTGCGCGGCGTGCTCGCAGGTTACCAGACTCTGATCGAGCTGCAGCGTGAACTGCTCGCCCTGGCCTCGGATGCCGACGACGAGGGCACTGCCTCCCAGGCCGGCGATTACATCCGCGAGCAGGAGAAGACCGTCTGGATGCTCAACGCCTACCTGGGCTGAGCGTCATCGCTGTCGGAGCCGGGGGCAACCCGGCTCCATGCGAACACAGGGCCACACGCCGACAACCAGTTTGACGATTCGCAACATTCCCGCCCTTGTCGTCGAGGCCATCCGCTACAACCCTTCAGGAGTACACAGTCGCGACTCGCCACCCATGCTGGCGGAGCCAGCAATCACTGCGTGCAAGGAGGTAGCACATGAGCGAGAAGCTGAAAGGCAAGACCGTCGCCATCCTGGCCACCGACGGCTTCGAGGAGTCGGAACTCACAGAGCCCAAGGCCGCGCTGGAGCGAGAGGGCGCTACGGTACACGTGATCGCACCGGACAAGGACAGCATTCGCTCCTGGGCCGGTACGGACTGGGGCCCCTCCTATGACGTCGACCGTCACCTGGAGCAGGTCAATGCCGACGACTACGACGCGCTGGAGCTTCCCGGCGGGCTGTTCAATCCCGACGCCCTGCACCAGAACGAGCAGGCGCTGGCGTTCACCCGGCGCTTCTTCGAGGCGAAGAAGCCGGTCGGCGCGATCTGTCACGGCCCATGGGTACTGATCAATGCCGGTGTCGCCAAGGGCCGCCGCATGACGTCCTACCCTTCGGTGGAGCAGGACCTGCGTAATGCCGGAGCCGAATGGGTCGACCAGGCGGTCGTGGTCGACAGCGGCCTGGTCACCAGCCGCAAGCCCGACGATCTCGAAGCGTTCTGCAGCAAGCTCGTCGAGGAGATCGCCGAAGGCAAGCACAGCCGGCAACACGCCTGATGTACTAAGCCTGAATGTATCTTCCGCCGCTCGCCCCACAGCGAGCGGCGGTCTATTTGAAACTCCCTGGCCGGCTCAGGCCTCCTGCACCACCGTTTCGTTGGCCAGGTCTTCGATCAGTGCCCGCAGCAGTTCCCAGAACTCCTCCACCGAACTCAGCTCCACCCGCTCGTCGGGAGAATGCGCCCCGCGGATCGAAGGGCCGAAGGAGATCATTTCGAGCTGCGGATACTTGCCCGCCAGGATGCCGCACTCCAGACCCGCGTGGATTACCTTGACTGCCGGCTCACTGCCCACCTGCTGCCGATGCAGGCGCCGGAAGCGCGCCAGCAAGGCGCTGTCCGGCACCGGTGTCCAGCCAGGGTAGGCATTTTCGACCCGGGTACGCGCGCCGATGAGATCGAACAGACCGCGAAAACGATCGGCCATGTCGTCCACCGCACTGTCGCGCAGCGAGCGCACCAGAGCACAGAGATGAAAGCGGCCCCCGTCGAGGCTCACCACGCCCAGGTTATTGGAGGTCTCCACCACGCCGGGCACCGTACTGCTCATGCGCTCCACGCCGTAGGGCGCCACGTTCAGCGCCGCCAGCAGCATGCCGCTGGCATGGGCATTGAGCGCCTGTGCAGGCGGTGCCTCGAGCGGCGTCATGATCAGCGTCAGATTGTCGTCGACCCCGGCCAGCTCGGCACGCAGCTCCTGCTCCAGCACGGTTACGCGACTCTCGACAGCGGCGACCTCGTCGGCGGGCAGCACCAGGGTAGCGAAGGCCTCGCGCGGGATGGCATTGCGCAAGGTGCCGCCGTGATAGCTGACCAGCCGGATGTCATAGGCCTCCAGCACCCTGAGCACCCGTACCAGCAGGCGATTGGCATTGCCGCGACCGCGGTGGATATCGATACCGGAGTGGCCGCCCTTCAGGCCGGTCAGCGCCAGCTGCACGCCGATCTCGTCGGGTCCCACGTCGGCCGTGGGCAGTTGGGCTTCCACCAGGATGTCGGCACCACCGGCGCAGCCGATGAACACTTCGCCACGATCTTCCGAATCCAGGTTGAGCAGCACGCTCCCCTCGAGCCAGTGTTCCGCCAGCTGCAATGCGCCCCCCATCGAAGTTTCCTCCTCGAGGGTGAACAGCGCCTCCAGCGGACCGTGAACCAGCGCTTCGTCCTCCAGTATCGCCAGCGCCGCCGCTACGCCAAGGCCATTATCGGCGCCCAGCGTGGTGTGCCGGGCGCGCAGCCAGCCATCTTCGACATAGGTCTCGATGGGGTCGCGGGTGAAGTCATGGGGATGGTCGGCGTTGGCCTGGGCCACCATGTCGAGATGCCCTTGCAGGATGACGCCCGGGGCGCCCTCCTTGCCGGGCGTGGCCGGCTTGCGAAGTCTCAGGTTGCCGAAGTCGTCACGGTCGTGGGCAAGCCCGTGCCGCTCGGCCCAACGCTCGAGAATGGCTACCAGCTCGGCCTCGTGCCCCGACGGCCGCGGCGTATTGCACAGGGTACGGAAATGACGCCACAGCGGCTGCGGCGCGAGTTGCTCGAGATGTTCGTTCATGATCGGTCTGCATGGGGATAACCGGACTACCTTACCGGGCCGTTGGCGCCGGGAAAAGCCCGCTCATGGCATGAGCGGATCATCGCCGAGAAAGCGGGCCACGACATCGCGCAGCCGGTCCATGACCTGGCGCCTCCCCTTGGCACCGAACCGGGCTGCCAGCCAGGCCGTGTCGCGGCCCTGAAAGGCCCAGGCGGCCAGCCAGGCCAGCTCTGGCTCCCGAGAGCCCGCCGCTGCCGCACGCCGCACCAGCCCCTGCAGCGCAGGACGTACCAGGGCCGGCTCGCGACGCCCATGGGCCATATCGGCGATATCGCCGCGCTCGGCATCACTCAAGCGTGATGGCCTCCCTTCGGCCAGCAGTGCCAATGCCACTTCGGGATCGAGATCGGCAAGCTCGAAGGCCAGCAGGACGGGCAGCAGCCGTTGGAAGCGCTCCACCAGTGATTCGGCCAGCAATTCACCCTTGGGACCAAGCGGAGCGACGACCATGACGGCGTACTCACCGGTGGAGGTCTCGCGTGACAATCCCAGGCGCACGGCACGAAAACCCAGCGCCTGCCAGAAGGCCAGCAGCTCCGGTTCGGCGCCGAAGCTGGCCCCCAGCAGGTCGATACCGGCCTCCCGGGCGGCTTCACGCTCATGCTCCAGCAATCGGCGCCCCAGCCCCTCGCGGCGGCGCTGCGGGTTCACCGCAATGCGCTGTACGCGACGCAGACGAGCCATGAGCGCCTCGCGGGAACCGCCGTGGGCAGCCAGCGATTGCGCCAGCAAATGACCCGGCAGGCGGCGCTCACCGCGGGCCACGCGTTCGGCCAGCTCAGGGGCGAAGCCCCCCTCGTCGGCACACACCGCGACGGCCTGGGTATGGGTATGATCGGCCAGGGTCGTGATACCGAGCCCCGGCTCGTCGAGCAGTCGCTGCAGGTCGGCAGGCGTGGTGCGGTAGTGCGCCTGCACCAATAGGCCGAAGACCTCGCGCAGGGTGGCTTCATCGGCGGCCAGCGCCGCGCGCGACCAGCGCACTGCCTCTAGTGGCGCTGCGACCCTGGGTGGGAGCGGAGACGGCTCGGCGTCGAGCAGCAGCAGGTCGCTGGCCAGGCGCTCGAGCGGATCGCCCTCGGCCCAGCGCACCGGTGCCGCAAGGTGAAATTCGCGCCAGTCGGGCGTCGCTCGCTCGAGCCGCTTGCGAAAGCGCAGGGCGAAACCGCGACCGGAGCCCTCGTAGCCATGCACGGTGGTGGCAAAGGCGATACGTGGGAACGCCGTGAGCCACTGCCCCAGCATGGCGGCGGGAATGGCGGCGGCCTCGTCCACCAGCAGCCGGCTTCCCTGGCCGCCAGCCTCGCCACGCTCGACCTTGAGGCCCAGCTCATCGGGAGCAATGAACTCGACCCGCCCGCCCTGCGCGTCGACGAAGCGGTTGCCTTGGCGCTGGCCATACGGGCGCAGCGCTTCCAGGCGCTCGAACAGAGCCGTCACGGCCTGCGGACGCGGTGCCGTCACCCAGACTTCCTCCTGGCCCGACGCCATCAGGCGTGCACAGGCAATGCCAAGCGCCGCGGTCTTGCCGCGGCCGCGGTCGGCGGTGAGTACCAGCGGGCGTCGCCGACGGAGCCCGACCAGTCGCCTCACCGCCTCGGCCTGATCAGGTGTCAGGCAGTCGGCATCACCGCTGTCACCGACGGCTTCGAGAGCACATGCAGACACTCGAGGCAGCAGCGGCGGTTTCCCGGGAAACCAGCGCACCACCTCGGCAGCCCGCGACAGACGCCATAGCAATCGGGCCATGTAGCGGCTCGGCGAGGCATCGGGGGGTGGCGTCATCAGCACCAGCAAGCCACCGGCACGCAGGGTGCCACTCAACGCTCCGAAGGCGTCAGCGTCGAAGCCGGCCCCGGCAGATGCGGCGTCGAAGACGATCAGGTCGTGCTCGCGCCCGAGGTGAGTACGAGCCTTGCCAGGCGGTAACCATCTCTCTTCGCCCAGCACATCCGGCGGCGATGGTGAGACCCAGCAGGAGGAGTGCCAGTCACGCACCCGCCATAGGGCAACGGCCTGATCCCGAGCCGACTCGCCAGCCGAGGCCAACCACACCAGACCTCTCCACCCCTTCGCCCCCACCCGGTCAGACCAATTTAATATTTTCTCGAGACTTCGGTCCATGCACTTCTCCCCCTCATGTATGGCTGCGCGGGGATACATCAACTTAACAATTGGTCGCACTCCCATGCTCGGAAAACAGCATAAGCAAGCTAAACATAAGCTTTATATGTGAGATTTTAGCGCCATTTTTTTAGATTTTATCGTGCAAATACGGCATTCATTCGTCGCACGACTTTTTCGCACTCACAATCGGAAATTCCGAATTTTGGTCTTACCAATTTTCCAATATTGCTTTCCACGCGAGGCCATGGCTAATTTCGCGGCTGGAATAGGCCTTTCCCTAGAACAATACCCGTCACAACAAGTGGAGTCGCGTCTATGCAAGCCTCAACTGGCCTCAAAGGGTCTGCACGTTTCAAGCTGGCCGGCACGGCAGCCGCCGTGATTCTGGCCGGCGCCACCATGGCCAGCACCGCCAACGCCCAGGAGCGCGTGCGCTGGCAGGTGCCCATCGCCTTCCCGTCCCACCTGGTGGGCCTGAGCACGCCGGTCGTGCACCTCTCCGAAACCCTGGAAGCGATCTCCGGTGGCAATATCAACCTGCG
>NZ_JAXQPR010000008.1:0-305152 GCF_046723295.1 Halomonas sp. A29 | reverse complement strand
TCGAGCCGGGTATGCAGCTCGCGCAGCCGTTCGCCGTCGGTGTCCACCACCGTGATGTCATTCTCCTCGCGGGCCAGGTGCTCGGCCAGCGTGCCGCCGACCTGGCCGGCGCCCAGGATGATGATTTTCATGAAGGACTCTCCGTCTTGCCGGCCGAGTCACTAGCGTCGTCGGGCTCGACGAGTAGGCGATAGCCTACGCCGGCTTCAGTTTGCAATAGATACGGCGATTGGGTGTTATCCCCTAGTTTCTGCCTGAGGCGACTGACGACGATTCTTAGGTAATGGGTATCCTCAGCATGGGTTGGCCCCCAGATTTCGCGAAGCAGTTGTGTTTGGGTCACCACGCGACCAGCATGGCGGCACAGACGTTCAAGTAACGCGTACTCCTTGGGAGTGAGGCGAATCTCCTCACTGTCTAAGCGCACGAGACGCTTGCTCAAATCTATCCTCAACCGCCCCTGATGGAAGTGCACTGCAAGTGATTCGCCGCTTTGGCTGGCTCGGAAATGCAGCAGTCTTCTGACTCTCGCCAAAAGCTCCTGGATACCGAAAGGTTTGGTGACATAGTCATTCGCCCCGTTGTCCAAAGCGCGTACTTTTTCCTCTTCACGCTCGCGGACGGAAACCACGATCACCGGCACATCACTCTGTGCACGCAGCGCCTCAAGAACCTCCTGGCCATCTAGATCAGGCAACCCTAGATCCAGCAATACCAGATCCGGCACGTACTCCATGGCTTTCAGCAAGCCCTCGCTGCCCGTCTCGGCCTCAACGACATCGAACCCCTGCGATGCCAGGCTGATGCGCAAGAAGCGGCGGATTTGCCGCTCATCATCCACCACCAGTATGCGTCCTCTCACCCCATCACTCATCGCTTGCCTCCATGTCATTCGACTCCAGGGGCAGACGAACCTCGATGCAGGTGCCATCTCCGGTTGGACTGGCCAGGGCGCGGATTTGACCGCCATGCGCACCAATCATCCCGCGACAGATTGCTAGCCCAAGCCCGCTGCCGTGGCGCCCTCGGTCGCCCTCTCCGCCGGTGAAGAACATGTCAAATACTCGCTCTCTCTGTTCGGCAGGAATCCCCGGCCCTTGATCGATGATGCGCAGCCACAGCCAATCCTTTTCCACGCCAGCGGCAATACTCAGTTGCCCCTGTGTCGGCGAAAAGCGCGCCGCATTATCCAGAATGTTGACGAGCGCCTGCTCAATCAATGCTGGATGCACATAAAGAAGCGGCAGCTCCTGGGGCCAGTTGCATATCAGGTCATGTCCTTCCAACTGAGGGCCCAAGCGCTTGACGGCGGATGCTACCAAGTCATCGAGCGCTACCCAATCCCGCTCGATCTTCAAGGTCCCGTGCCCTAGCCTCGTCATATCAAGTAAATTCTGAATGTAGCGGTTGAGCCGTTCACTCTCGCCAAGAATACCGTCGAGCAGCTCATGTCGATCGGTATCAGTCAGTTGCGCCTCGAGTTCTCGCAGTGTGCTGGCCGACCCGATGATGGAAGCCAGCGGCGTGCGCAAATCGTGGGAAACTGATGCCAGCAGCGCCGAGCGTAGCCGCTCGTTTTCCTCCGACAGCCTGGCCGCACCAAGATCTGCTACCAGGCGAGTGCGCTCCAGTGCCATGGCCAACTGACTTAGAAGGGTCCCAAGCAGCGCTTCCTCTTCCGGCGTAAGAAGGACATTACGCTGCTCCAGATCCAAGGCGATAACGCCCAGAACGTGTCCTTGCTCTTTGAGCGGCAACAAGCGCCAGCCCTGCCCACTCAGTGTATCGGTTCCTTGACCGCTGGGTTTGGCGTGCTGCCAGCTCCAGGCGGCAGCAAACAGAGCCGTGTCTGGTAGCCGTGTTGAGAGCGGCTCGGCCTGACTAATCTGCACACCATCCGCCCCGGCTTTTCTCTCCAGAAACGCCACGGGTACACGCAGCCATTGCTCTAGCGTCTTCAGCCCAACTCGCCGCACACTGTCACTATCCGTCGCCACCGACAGTAACTGCACATACTCCAGCAGGCGGTGGGTCTGGTCGCGGCTATCGCGCAGGGCCAGCAGTCGGCTGCGTGCCCGCCCAGCCAACTGGCCGACCGTGACCGCCACCAGCAGGAAGAAGATGACGCTCAGAAGTTGCTCTCGCTCCACCATCGCCAGCGTATGCCTGGGCTCGGTGAAGAAAAAATTGAAGGCCAAAAAGCCCAACAGTGCACTGAGCATGGCGGCGCCGGTGCCCGCCAGTGCCGCGCTGACCATGACAGCACCAAGGAACAGCAACGACAAGTCCGCCAGGGAGAGCCAACCCTGAACGCTTAGTGCCAACCCAAGGGAGGCCAGCGTAGACCCGAAAGCAATAAGCCAGTAGGAGGGCCATCTACCGGGAGAGAGTCTGTGTCGCGACCTCCAGCGCGAACGGCGATCTGTCTCAGCCACCACCACCAGGTCGAAGTCACCACCACTAGACAGCAATCGACGGGCCATGGGGCGACGCCAGAAGCGCCATCCAGAAGGACGCGATCGCCCGACCACCAGAGTGGTCACATTATGCTGGCGGGCGTAATGCAGCAGCTCCTGCAGGCGGTCGTGGCCGTACAGGCGACGCGTTTCCCCCCCAAGCCGGTTAACTTGAGCGAAGGCATTTTCCACCGCAAGGCGACGTTCGGGATCATCATGGCCGCGGTCGACATAGACCGCTCGCCAAGCCGCTCGCCGGCGCTCGGCAAGGCGATGGGCAGCACGCACCAAGACCGCATCCTCACTGCCTCCGCTCAGCGCCACCAGCAAGTGCGGACGCACAGGCCAGGGCCCTGTCTCGCCACTGGCACCCATAGCATCGCGCACATCGCTATCCACACGCTCAGCCATGGTCTGCAGCGCCAATTCACGCAGCGCGTTGAGATTCGGCTCGCTGAAATAGCCTTCAATGGCCGCTCTCGCCTGCTCCGGTACATAGACCTTGCCCAAGCGAAGTCGCTTCAAGAGTTCATCCGGCGTGAGATCGACCAGCGAGACATCGCGAGCCCGCTCGAGCAGGGCATCCGGCACTGTCTCACGCATGCGCACGCCGGTAATACGTGCCACCGCATCACTGAGACTTTCCCAATGTTGCACGTTGACGGTAGTCCAGACGTCGATTCCGGCATCCAGCAACTCTTCGATGTCCTGGTAACGGCGCGGATGGCGGCTGCCCGGAATGTTGCGGTGGGCCAATTCGTCCACCAAAAGGATCGCGGGACGCCTTGCCAGGGCTGCATCCAAGTCGAACTCCTCGAAGGTTCGCCCATGGTGCGTCATCCTCGCCAATGGCAACCGGGCCATCCCCTCGCAGAGCGCTTCGGTCTCCACCCGCCCATGGGACTCGACGATACCGATAACCACATCCTCGCCAGTAGCAGCACGTTCCCTGGCAGCACATAGCATTGCATAGGTCTTACCGACGCCGGGTGCCGCTCCCAAAAAGATACGCAAAGAACCGCGCGCCTCGCGGCGCGCGGTTTGCTTGAGCAGGGCATCCGGGTCGGGACGCCGCTCGTCGTCAATGGACATGGCTCCTCCAACTCACTCCTGACTGCTTGGCGGTCCCGTCAGCTCGTCAAGCGCCAGGTTCAAGCGCAGCACGTTCACCGCTGGCTCCCCAAGCCGCCCTCGCTGCTCGGTGGCATCCTCGATCAGATTCATCATCTGCGCTTCCGTCAACCCTCGTGCCTGCGACACTCGGGCAACCTGGATGGCCGCTCCCTCGGGTGAGATATGCGGATCAATACCCGAGCCAGACGCCGCCAGCAGTTCAACGGGTATCTCACCGAAAGCCACGCCATCCCGAGCGGCAATAGAAACGGCCAACGCCTGCGCCCGTTCGCGCAATTCCGGGTTACCAGGCCCTAAATTGGAGCCGCCGACGTCGAAGGCATCATACTCCGCCGCAGAGGGCCGCCCAATGAAATAGGCTGGGTCAAGGAAACGTTGTCCCACCAGTGCCGAGCCGACCACACGGTCTTGGCTATCTTCGATCAGGCTGCCGGTTGCCTGATGGGGCATCAGCCAGCCACCAAGAGCGCTGATCAGCAACGGATAGCCGAGGCCTAGCACCAACGCCATCACCACGACCAGTCGAAGAAGCGTCGACCATGCCGTGAGTTGGCCGTGAGCGTCTGGGGAAGAGGCACTCTGTGCAGGGTTTCGATTCATGTCACTTTCTCCTAGACCAACACGCTGATCAGCATGTCGAAGAGCTTGATGAGCGGAAACGGAAGCAGCAGCCCCCCCAGCCCGTAGATCAACAGGTTGCGTCTCAGCATGCTCGTGGCCGAGGCGGCTCGCACGCTTACGCCTCTCAGCGCAAAAGGGATCAGCGCGGGGATGATCAGGGCGTTGAACAGGACAGCGGCCAATACCGCTGTGGTTGGCGAATGCAGATTCAAAATGTCGAGTGAGGCCAGAGCCGGCAGGCTGGCAGCAAATAGCGCCGGGAGAATGACGAAATACTTGGCTACGTCATTGGCCAGCGAGAAGGTGGTCAAGGCACCGCGAGTGATCAGCAGCTGCTTGCCGATCTCCACCGCCTCCAGCAGCTTGCCGGGGTCGGAGTCGAGATCCACCATGTTGGCGGCCTCGCGAGCGGCCTGGGTGCCGGAGTTCATGGCCAGGCCGAGATCGGCCTGGGCCAGCGCCGGCGCATCGTTGGTGCCATCTCCCATCATGGCAACCAGGCGGCCGCTGGCCTGCTCTTCGCGGATAATGGAAAGTTTGCGCTCAGGAGTGGCCTCGGCAATGTAATCATCGACGCCCGCCTCGGCCGCAATGGCCGCTGCCGTCACGGGATTGTCACCGGTAATCATCACCGTCTTGACGCCCAGCTCACGCAGCTTGGCAAAGCGCTCGGCAATCCCTGGCTTGATGACGTCGGATAGCGCGATCACCCCCAGCAGACGGCCGTTCTCTGCCACGGCCAGCGGCGTGGCACCGTGACGAGAGATGCGCATCACCAATGAGGCGTAATCCTCAGGTGCTTGCCCGCCCTGTTCCTCGACCCACTGAGCGATAGCGTTGGGCGCGCCTTTACGCAACCGTCGCCCGTCGACGAAATCGACCCCGGAAAGCCGAGTCGAAGCGGAAAAGGCCACGAATGTCGCACCATCGACCTCTTCGGTGAGCGCAGCATCGACTCCCAGATCACGAGCCAGCCCCACCACCGAGCGCCCTTCAGGAGTCGGATCATCCAGTGAAGCCAGGAAAGCCACATCCCGGAGCGCATCGCGTTTCTGCCCTTCACAAGGGGCGAACTCCGTCGCACGCCGATCCCCCAGCGTGATGGTCCCAGTCTTGTCGAGCAGCAGCGTATCGATGCTGCCTGCGATCTCCACCGCCTTACCTGACTTGGCCACCAGGTTGGCACGCATCGCCCTCTCCATGCCGGCAATGCCGATGGCTGGCAGCAGCCCCCCGATAGTAGTGGGAATCAGGCACACCAGAAGCGCCACCAGCATTACAGTGGACGACTCCAGCCCTACGAAAGCCGCCATGGGCACCAGCGCCACCACCACGATCAGGAACACCAGGGTGAGCATGGCCAACAGCGCCGACAGCGCCAGTTCGCTCGGTGTCTTCTGACGACTGGCACTCTCAACCAAGGCGATCATCCGATCCAGCAACGATTCGCCCGGGTCGCTGGTCACTTCGATGACCAAGCGATCGGAAAGTAGTTTGGTACCCGCACTGACCCCACTGTTATCAGTACCCGCTTCCCGCAGTACCGGCGCAGACTCGCCCGTCACGGCGGACTCGTTGATTGACGCGGCCCCCTCCACTATCTCACCGTCGGCTGGAATCAGCTCGCCAGCTTCGACGATTATCCGATCGCCACGCCTCAACGTATCGGCTGTCACCGCCTGTGCATTGCCGTCCCTGTCGAGCCGGCGCGCCTTGAGTTGCCCACGTGTTTCACGCAGGCTGCCGGCATGGGCCTTGCCGCGAGATTCAGCCAGGGTTTCCGCCGCGGTGGCAAACAGCAAAGTCACCAACAGCATTAGCGTGATAGCAATCGCGAATCCACCTCCCTCCCCACGGACTAACGCTTGCAGACTCATCAGGGCGCATACGGCGGTGCCTATTCCCACTACAGCCATCACTGGGTTGCGCGCCAGACGCTGCGGGGCAAGGCGAACAAATGCACCTTTGGCAATCGCAGCCCCATCGAGCGGCTGCCGAGCCGCTCGTCGCCTGCCTCCGCTCATTATCTCCCCCGGTTTCTGCGGTGAGCCGTGCTGCATTGACATGGACATGACGTGTCTCCTCACTGAGCCAGGACCAGAGCTTCCGCAACCGGCCCCAGCACCAGAGCGGGCAGAAAGCCCAACAGGTTGATGATGACAATGACGCCAGCGGTCAGCGCCATGAAGGCACCGCTATCCAGGGCCAGCGTCCCTCGGCCGGCCGGCGCGGTGCGCTTGGTAGCCAGCCAGGAGGCCACGGCCAAAGGCACGAGCATGGGCAGGAAGCGTCCCACTAGCAGAGCGACCGCACAGGTCAGGTTCCACCAGAGAGAAGCATCGTCGAGCCCTTCGAAGCCCGAGCCGTTATTGGCAAAGGCCGAGGTGTATTCGTAGATGACCTGAGCCAGCCCGTGGTGGGTCGGATTAGTGGTGCCATGTACACCAGGAAGACTGACAGCGAGGGCACTCAAGCCGAGAATGAGCAAAGGCTGGGCCAGAATGGCCAGGCTGATCCAACGAATTTCGCGGATTTCCAGGGGATGCCCGAACAGTTCGGGCGCTCTACCCACCATCAAGGAGCCAATGAAGGCAGCCAGCATCAGATAGAGGAGAAAGCCGATCAGCCCTACCCCGACGCCGCCAAAGGTGACATTGACCAGCATGTCCATGATCAGCACCATGCCGCCCAGCGGATTGAAGCTGTCATGCATGGCGTTGACCGAGCCGTTGGAGGTCTGTGTCGTCCAACTGCCCCACAGCGCCGACATGTCCGTGCCGAAGCGGACCTCCTTGCCCTCCATGTTGCCGCCCGGCGCGGCAAGTTCGGCAAAGGCCGCGTTGGGCAGGCGCTCCGATGCCACCACCAGCCCCGTCGAGACCAGCGAAAATGCCAGCATCACCCCACCGATGCCGGCCATCAGCCGATGCCGCCCGGTCATTGCCGCAATGGCCACCAGCAGCGCGACGGGAATCAGCATCAGCGCTGCCGTTTCGATCACGTTGGAGATGGCGTTGGGGTTCTCCAGCGGCACACTGGAGTTGGGGCCGTACCACCCGCCACCGTTGGTGCCGAGCTGCTTGATGGCGACCATGGCGGCGACCGGACCGAGGGGAATCCGCTGGGTTTCTTCCACCTGGGGATCCAGCGGTGTGATCTCGTGGGCCGCCTGATAACTCGCAGGCACCCCCTGCCAGGTGAGCAGCAGCGCCACGACAGCGGCCAGTGGCAGCAATACACGGACCGAGCTACGCGTCAAATCGCGGTAGTAGTTGCCGACGCCCAAATCAGCGGATTTACGATGCTTGACCAATAAGGTACGGGTGATGGCAATCAGCACGGCCATGCCAGTCGCAGGCGTCAGGAACTGCAGGGTGACGATGGCAAGCGTCTGGCTCAGGTGGGAGAGCTCCGCCTGACCGGAGTAATGCTGCTGGTTGGTATTGGTGGCAAAGGAAATGGCGGTATGCAGCGCCGTATCCCAGCCCATTCCGGCTATGCCATCCGGATTAAGCGGCAGCCAACCCTGCAGCATGAAGGTCAACCAAGCCAGCAGAATCAGCAGTGCGTGAAGCTTCAGCACGGCAATGGCGTAGGCTTGCCAGGGCATCGAGGCCTCGGCGTTGACGCCAGCCAGCCGATAGATGATGCCTTCGATGGGAGAGAAGAACCGATCCAGACGGGTGCGTTGGTCACCGAGGCTTCTCGCCATGTACAGACCAAGCGGTAAGGCCATTCCTATGACGAGTGCATACGTCAATATCATATCGTGCATGGCCAGCCTCCTAGAAACGCTCTGGCCACAGCAGGGCCGCCACTAGATAGCCCCCCGTGGCCAGCGCGATCACCAATAACAGAGAATTCATGGAAGTACCTCCTGATGAGTGCACTGCCATGCTAGGAAGAGGTCGCGTAAAGAATCGATGGCGAAAACCGCCAGGGCCGTCAAAGTTTCGTAAAACCTCGCCTCACTTGCGCCAGAACATCGGCGTAAGCAGCACCAACACCGTAAGAATCTCGAGCCGCCCGAGCAGCATGCCGGCGCACAGCAGCCATTTCGCCGCATCCGGCAGCGGCGCGAAATTGCCCGCCGGCCCTATGATGTCGCCAAGCCCAGGACCGACGTTGGCCACTGCGGTGGCCGCTCCCGAGAGTGCCGTGGTCATGTCCAACCCCATCAATGCCAGCCCCAGCGCCAGCCCGGCCACGGTGAGGAAGAAGAAGAACGAGAACGCCACCACGCCGCGCGTGATGTCATCGGTAAGCGGCTGGCCGTTGTAGCGCGAGGCGAACACGCCATGGGAGTGGACCAGAAAGCGCAGTTGATTGCGCAGCAGGATGGTAGCCACCTGAAACCGGAAGATCTTCATGCCGCCACTGGTGGAACCACTGCAGCCCCCGACGAAGGTGAGGTAGAAGAAGGCCACGTAGGCCAGCGGCCCCCAGGCACTGTAGTCATCGGAGGCATAGCCGGTAGTGGTCACCACCGAAATGACATTGAAGGTGACATGAGTCAGCGCCTCGAACGCCGGTGTGCCATGCCAGATGCGCCATAGCGAGAGCCCGAGAATGACTACCGCCAGCAATAGCAACAGTCCCTGCACTTGTTGGTCACGCCACAGCGACATGCGTGAACCGCGCAGTACGCGAATATAGAGCACGAAGGGCAAGGCACCAGCCAGCATGAACAGCGATCCCATCCATAGCAGGTGCGGCTGGCCGGCATAGGCGCCGAAGGAAGCATCGGAGTTGGCAAAGCCACCTGTCGCCAGCGAGGTCATGCCATGCACCACCGCATCCAGCAGCGTCATGCCACCCAGCCAATAGGCCAGCATGGCGATCAGGGTGAACCCGCAGTAGATGCCAAGGGTCGCCTTGGCGATGCCTCCCGTGCGCGGCATGACCTTGTCCGACCAGTCGGACGACTCGGTATGGAACAGGCGCATGCCCCCTACCTTGAGGAAGGGCAGGATGGCGATGCCCATGACGATGATGCCGATGCCGCCCAGCCACTGCATGATGCCCCGCCACAGCTTCAGCCCATCGGAGAGGGTCTCGATGCCTGCGAGCACAGTGGATCCGGTGGTCGTGATGGCCGAAACGGATTCGAACACGGCGTTGGTGAACGTGAGCTGCGGCGCGCCCAGCACCAGCGGCAGGCTGGCAAAGCCACTGACGCTGACCCAGCTCAAGGTGGTCAGCACGAACATTTGCCAGGGCTTGAGCTCAATCGGGGTACGCATCGTGGACAGCCACACCAGCCCGACGGCCGCCAGGACGATGAGCATCGACAGACCGAAGGCACGGGCATCAGGGTCACTCTCGATGACCAGGACGATCCAGGGAATGGCCATGAAGACGGCGAGTACCGTCCACAGGACGGATATTACCTTGAGGACCGGCGTCCAGCTACGCCAGTGGTATCTGAGACGCAAGCCAAGTTCATTCGTACTTTGTCTGGCGATTCGCATAGAAGGTGCCATTACCTACTCTGCTATTGATCATGCAGGCATGAAAGCACAACCCAACCTAAAAAAGCCGTAAAAATCTAAAGGCTGCGGTGTGGTTCACCTAGCGCTGCCGCATCTCCAAGTACTGCTTGGGCATCACAGTACTGTTGACTTGCTCAGCCCTGGAGCTGAGCACGCTCCCGGCTTACGCACGTTGTAGTCAATCTCTTACAAGCCAGAGGGAGAATGGATGACATTCTCAATGAAGGAATAGGGCTATCTTTGAACATACTCACGCCGGTTCTTGCACAGCAGTCGTGAGTCCCTTGCTTACGCCCGCTTCCCAGCGGGCTTCTTTTTGCCGTTCAGCTCGCCTGGAGCGTATCCCCCACCGCAATGCTCTGTTCCGCACCGGCCAGCAGCGTGGCGTTCTGGCCGAAGTACGCCCCCGGACGCATTGGCTGAGTCTTCATCTGGATCAGGGTCTGCAGCGGTTCGCCGGGCACTTCGATGATGCCGTTGGACTGATTGATGGTAGTGATCTTGCAGCGCTGGCACGGCTTGCGCAGCCCGAAACGATAGCGTCCATCCTGCGCCGTTACTTCGCTCCAACCGTCCTCGGCGAAAGCGGCAACCCCTTCGAGAACGATATTGGGCCGGAAGCGGTTCATGGGCAGTGGCACGAGGCCCTTTTGTTGCAGCTCGTGGTTGAGGGCTGCGAGAGAAGCCGTGGAGGCGATCAGGAACGGATAGCCATCGGCGAAGGCGGTATGGGCCTCCTCGCCCTGAAGATAGCGGGGCTCCACGGGGCGTCGGTGAGCCTCATCGAAGCGTACCAGGCGCAGTCTGCTGCCGCGCAGGTCACCCAGCACGCCGGTCAACCAATCGGCGGCTTCTTCTCCTTCGTCCAGCGCCTGGCAGGCATCGTCCCATACATAGGCGGTCAACCGCTGTTGGTCGCGTCGCGCCAACTCGATGGCCAGCGGCTGCGCTTCGGGATGCTCCAGTACCAGCCAGCCGTCCTCGAGCCGAACCGATACCCGCGCCATACCCGGTAACTGCCGCTGGGTGACGAACCGCCCCACCTGGTCGACCACCATCCAATTGCGGTCGTAGGCCAGGCCACGCACGTCCAGCATCGCCTGCTCGAGCGGGATACCACGTAATGACTTGACCGGGTAGAGATTGAGTTCCGTGATTCTCACCGTACCGTTCCTCTGCATTCTGTCACATTGTTCGGCTCGCATTAGCAAGATAAGCCTCCTAAGCTTTCCCTGCGATCTCAGCCACCAAGGAGATGGAACCATGCTGAAACGCTTTGCTTATGCCGCTTCCGCCACTCTGTTGTTGTCCCTCGCGGCAGCTGCCCAGGCCGACGATATCGAAGGCGAAATCGAATCGGTGGATGCCGACAGCCAGACCCTGACCGTACAGGGCATTACCTTTCATACCGATGACAACACCGACTACGACGACGGCCTGAGTAGCTTCGACGACCTGGAAGTCGGACAGCGGGTCGAGATCGATTTCGACTACGACGGCGAACGTCACTTGGCCACCGAGATCGAGCTCGACGACTGATCGCACCTCGCCATCATCACTGACAAGCGGGCCGGCATTGGCGACAATGTCGGCCCGCTTTCAGTACGAGGATTCTCGGCATGACTCAGGCATGGCAGCAGTATCGTAGCGCACCTGCGCTTGGAACGCGCCTCGTCAGGCTGGAGGAACTCTCGCCTGGCACCACTCATAGCCTGACCTTGAACGGAGAGAAAGGCAGCTTCCCATTGCTGCTGATTCGCCTTGACGATGCGTTGTTCGGCTATGTCAACGCCTGCCCTCATCAGTATTTGCCCCTCGATCAGCGCGGTTCGCGGATCCTCAGCCGCGATGGCGAACAGCTTCGCTGCAGCAATCACGATGCGACTTTCTCGGCGCGAACCGGTGAGGGTCTCGGCGGCCTGGGGCTAGGCTGCGCACTCGATCCTGTGCCAGTAAGCGTCGACACGGAGGGCTGGGTCGTCGTCGGAACTACCGCTTGAAAAGTCTTCGTATGCTTGATGATTGCCATCACGATTATTGATGCATGGTGCTCTTTCCATAGGCCGGCAGCATAGACTACGCTTCTTCTTCTGCCACAGCCTGCCCAAGGACGCCGCATGTCACCGGCCGATTCCCTACGCCTGATCCTGCTCTCCACGCTATGGGGCATGTCGTTCATATTCATGCGCGTGGCAGTGCCCGAGTTCGGCCCGGTGCCGCTGATACTGGTGCGCATGGGCATCGGTGCGCTGCTGCTACTTCCCCTGCTGCTCAGCCTGCGCTACCTCAAGCTGGTGTGGGAGAACAAGGGTGGCCTGCTGCTGCTCGGTCTGGTGAACCACGTATTGCCCTTCGTGTTGCTGGCCGTGGCGACCCTTCGCCTGGAAGCTGGTTTCACGTCGTTGATCAACGCCACCACGCCCATCTTCACCGCCCTGCTCGGCGCGCTGTTCTTCACCACACCGGTACAGCGTCAGCAGTACCTGGGCCTGGCGCTGGCCTTCTTCGGTGTTTATGTCCTTTCGGCCGACAGGCTCGATTTCACCATGGGGGGAGACGGCTGGTTCATCCTCGCCGCGGTAGGCGCCACTTTCTGCTACGGCGTGGCCACCAACTACTCCAAGACCTACCTGTCGCACCTGCCGGTACGGGTACTGGCCGCCGGCAGCACCGCCATGTCGGCGCTGATCCTGCTGATCCCCGGCCTGTGGCTATGGCCCAGCGAGCCGATCAGCGGCCTGGCCTGGGCCAATGGCCTGGGACTTGCAGCCTTCAGCACCACGCTTGCCTTCCTGCTCTACTTCGGACTGATCTCGAGCGCCGGTGCCACCGCCACCTCGACGGTGACCTTCCTGGTCCCGGTCAGCGCCCTGCTGTGGGGCTACCTGCTGCTGGACGAACGGCTCAGCCTGCAGGTGTTGGTGGGCATGGCCATCACCCTGNGTCAGCGCCCTGCTGTGGGGCTACCTGCTGCTGGACGAACGGCTCAGCCTGCAGGTGTTGGTGGGCATGGCCATCACCCTGACGGGCACCGCCATTGCTACCGGGATGATTCGTTGGCGACGACGCGAGATAGCCTGAACGCACCCAACCATGGAGCGATACGCAGAAAGGCGGCAGCGTGAAGTCACGCTGCCGCCTTTCGTTATGCCAATGCCATGAGAATCAGAAGTTCGGCTTGCGCTTCTCGACGAAGGCGCTCATGCCCTCCTTCTGCTCGCTGCCAGCAAAACCCAGTGCGAACAGGCTGGTCTCCAGTGCCAGGGCGCTATCGAGGTCCTGGTCCATACCATCGTGCACCGCTTGCTTGGCACTGCGCACGGCCAGGGGACCGTTGCCGGCCAGCTGCTTGGCCAGCTCCTCGGCGTAGGCGTCGAGTTCGGCCTGAGGCATTACGCGGTTGACCAGGCCAATACGCAGCGCTTCCTGGGCATCGATCTTGCGCCCGGTGGTGACCAGGTCCAGTGCCATGGCAGGTCCTACTCGACGCGGCAGGCGCTGGGTACCACCGAAACCGGGAATGACGCCAAGCAGCACCTCGGGCTGGCCGAAGATGGCGTTGTCGCTGGCTACGGCCCAGTCGCAGGCCAGCGCCAGTTCGCAGCCGCCGCCAAGACAAAACCCATTCACCAGGGCGACCACCGGCACCGGGAGTGTTTCCAGCCGCTTGATGGTACGCAGGGCCTGGCTGGCGAAGGCGCGCGCCTCCTCCGGCGTCTTCTCGCGCATCTCGGTGATATCGGCACCGGCGACGAAGGATTTCTCGCCCGCGCCGGTGATCAGCACCGCGCGCAGGTCGCTGCGCTGTTCGAGTTCGCTGAGCACCGCTTCCAGTTCGGTGAGCACGGCACTGTTGAGGGCGTTCAACGCCTTGGGGCGGTTGATGGTCAGGCGCACGACCCCGGCACTATCCACTACGTCGATCAGCTTCTCGCTCATGTGGGCTCCTTGCTTGTTGTCAGGACGATACCGACCAACCCTAGCGAACGCTTGGTTGGTCGGCAATCCTTTCTTGGTCGATCGCAGTAGTGAATCGTCGCTTACTGGTAGATGTGGAAGCCGCGACCTGTCTTCCTGCCCAGGTAGCCAGCCGCCACCATGCGCCTGAGCAGCGGGCAGGGGCGATACTTCGGATCGCCGAAGCCCTCCTGCAGCACCTCCATGATCGCCAGGCACACATCCAGGCCAATCAGATCGGCGAGAGCCAGCGGTCCCATGGGGTGGGCGGCACCGAGCTGCATTGACTGGTCGATGTCCTCGGCGCTGGCGGCGCCCTCCTGCAACAGGAAGGCAGCCTCGTTGATCATCGGTACCAGCAAGCGATTGACGGCAAAGCCGGGCGAGTCGGCAATCGCCACCGAGGTCTTGCCGAGCTCCTTGGCCAGCGTTTCGATGCGCGCCACGGTGGCATCACTGGTCTGCTCGGCGCGAATCACCTCGACCAGCTTGAGCACCGGCACCGGGTTGAAGAAGTGCATGCCCACCACCCGCTCGGGACGCTCGCACACCGCGGCGAGCCGGGTCAGCGACAGCGACGAGGTGTTCGACGCCAGGATGGCGTCATGGCTCAGGCGGCTCAGGTCGCGGAACAGCTTCTCTTTCAATGCCGGCTGCTCGGGGGCAGCCTCGATGATCACCTCGCAGCCGCGCAGCGCCTCCAGCGAAGTGGTCAGCTCCAGCCGCGCCATGGCCTCGCCCTTCTCTGCTTCGCCAAGCTTCTCCTTGGCGACCAGCTTGCCCAACCCCTTGTCGATGGCGCTGCGCGCGCGGCCGAGCTGTTCGTCGGCTACGTCGTAAAGCTGTACGGAGAAACCGTTGGCGACCAGCACCTGGGCGATACCCTGCCCCATGGTGCCGGCACCGACCACACCGATTGCTTGTTGGCTCATCGTGTCTCTCCCGTTCAATGCTTGCGCGCTTTTTCGCGCAGGACGAATTTCTGGATCTTGCCGGTGGAGGTCTTGGGCAGCTCGGTAAAGATCACTGTCTTCGGCACCTTGAAGCGCGCCAGGTGACTGCGGCAGTGCTCGATGATATCGGCCTCAGTGACCTCGCCGAAACCCACCTTGAGCTTGACGAAGGCACACGGCGTCTCGCCCCACTTCTCGTCGGGCTTGGCCACCACCGCGGCCTCCTCCACCGCTGGGTGCGAGTAGATGGCACTCTCCACCTCGATGGTGGAGATGTTCTCACCGCCAGAGATGATGATGTCCTTGGAGCGATCCTTGATCTCGATGTAGCCATCCGCGTGCCACACGGCGAGGTCGCCGGTGTGGTACCAGCCGCCTTCCAACGCCTGCACGGTGGCGGCCTCGTTCTTGAGATAGCCTTTCATCACGTTGTTGCCGCGCATCAGGATCTCGCCGATGGTCTCGCCGTCCTTGGGTACCGGTTCCAGGGTGTTGGGGTCGGCCACGCAGAGGGCTTCCAGCATGTGGTAGCGCACGCCCTGGCGTGCCTTGATCTTGGCCCGCTGCTCCAACGAGAGCTCGTCCCAGGCCTCGCGCCAAGCGCATACGGTCACCGGCCCATAGACCTCGGTGAGGCCGTAGACGTGAGTGACATCGATACCCAGCGTCTCGACCCCGGCGATCACCGAAGCGGGCGGCGCGGCACCCGCAGTAGTGACCTTCACCGGATGGTTGAACTCGCGCTTCTGCTCCGCAGGAAGGTTGACTAGGCCGTTGAGCACGATGGGCGCGCCGCTGAAGTGAGTCACCTTCTCGTCGACTATCAGGTCCATGATCTTCTTCGGGTCGACCCGGCGCAGGCAGACGCTGGTGCCGGCATTCGCGGCAATGGTCCAGGGGAAGCACCAGCCGTTGCAGTGGAACATCGGTAGCGTCCAGAGATAGACCGGATGGTGAGGCATGGCCCACTCGAGGATATTGCTCACTGCGTTGAGGTAGGCACCGCGGTGATGGTAGACCACGCCCTTGGGTTTGCCGGTAGTACCGGAGGTGTAGTTGAGCGAGATCGCTTCCCACTCGTCCTCGGGCAGGCGGTAGGCGTAGCCCGGGTCGCCCTCAGCCAGCAGCGCTTCGTATTCCAGCTCGCCGATATGGCGCGCCTCGCCCTCGAACAGGGCATCGTCCACGTCAATCACCAACGGCTTGATGGCCAGGTGTGATACAGCGGCTTCGATCACATCGGCAAATTCCGGGTCGACCAGGATCGCCTGAGCCTCGCCGTGCTCGAGCATGTAGGCGATGGCCTCGGCGTCGAGGCGTATGTTCAGTGTATTGAGTACGCAGCCGGCAAGCGGCACACCGAAGTGCGCCTCGAACATGGCCGGCACGTTGGGCAGCATGACGGCCACCGTCTCGCCGGGCTTGATGCCGCGCTTCTCCAGCGCCGAGGCGAGCCGCCGGCAGCGCGTCCAGGTCTCGCTCCAACTGCGGCGAATGTCGCCATGAACCACCGCCGGGTAGTCGGGGTAGATGGAAGCGCTGCGCTCGATGAAGGTCAGCGGCGATAGCGTCACATGGTTGGCCGGCGTCTTGGGTAGGCCCTGTTCGAAGATGCTGTCGTTCATGGTGGGCTCCGAGTGAAATGTCGTTATTATGAGATGCAAATCCAGCATGCAGCGGCCGGTGAGTCGGCCGGCCGCTGCCAACCTGTCAGATAGCCGAGACGTCGAAGTCGGCCAGGCTGGCCATGCCGGCTTCGATCACGCTGCGGTTGGCGCGGCCGACGGGCAGCCACTGGCGCAGGGCATAGTCGGCGGCGGCCAGCTTGGCCTGGTAGAACGGTTCAACCTTCCCGTCGGCCAGGGCGGCGCTGGCCTTGAGCGCCGCTCGCCCCATCTGCCAGGCGCACAGCACATGGCCGGCCAGGCTGAGGAACGGCGTGGCGTAGGCCTGGATGGCGTCGGCTCCCCGCTCGGGGTCGCGGCCCTGCTCCAACACGATGGCCATGGCGGCCTTGAGATCGGCGGCACCGGCAGCCAGGCTTTCGCCCAGCGCGGTTAGCTCGCTGTGGCCTCGCAGTTCACTGGCCGTGGCCTCAACCTCATCGATCAGCCCAACCAGCGCCGCCCCAGCGTCGCGGGAGAGCTTGCGCCCAGCCAGGTCGAGGGCCTGGATGCCGTTGGTACCTTCGTAGATCGGCGCGATACGTGCGTCACGCAGCAGTTGAGCGGCGCCGGTCTCCTCGATGAAGCCCATGCCACCGTGGACCTGCACGCCCAGGGACGCGATGTCCACCGCCTGGTCGGTGGAGAATGCCTTGACCACGGGAATCAGCACCTCGACCCGGGCCTGGGCGGCTTCGCGCTCGGCGCCATCGGCAGCATGGCGTGCCATGTCGAGCTGGGCCGCACAGTAGAGCGCCAAGGCGCGCAGGGCATCGGTACGGGCACGCATCGAGAGCAGCATGCGACGCACGTCGAGATGCTCGCTGATGGTGGCTTCATTGCCCCGTGCCTTACCCTGTACGCGGTCGAGGGCGTAGGCGTAGGCGTGCTGACAGGCACGCTCGGCCACGCCGATGCCCTGCACGCCGACCTTGTGCCGCGCCTCGTTCATCATGGTGAACATGTGATTGAGGCCACGGCCCTCCTCGCCCACAAGGTAACCGATGGCGCCGCCGTTTTCGCCAAAACTCAGGGTGCAGGTGGGCGAGCCGTGGATGCCCAGCTTGTGCTCGATGGAGGCGCAGGTGACGTCGTTGCGCTCGCCCAGCGAGCCATCCTCGTTGACCAGAAACTTCGGCACCAGGAACAGCGAAATCCCCTTGTTGCCCTCGGGGGCATCGGGCTTGCGCGCCAGCACCAGGTGGATGATGTTCTCGCTGGCGTCGTGCTCGCCCCAGGTGATGAAGATCTTCTGACCAAACAGGCGGTAATGATCATCCTCGGGCACGGCCCGGGTACGCACCTTGGAGAGATCGGAGCCGGCCTGGGGCTCGGTGAGGTTCATGGTGCCGGTCCAACTGCCCTCGACCAGCTTGGGCAGGTAGATTTCCTTGAGCGCGTCGCTGCCGTGGTGGGCCAGCGCTTCGATGGCCCCGGCGGTCAGCATCGGGCACAGGCCCAGCGCCATGTTGGCCCCGTGCAGCATCTCCTGCACGCTGCTCGCCACCACCTCGGGCAGCCCCTGGCCACCCAGCGCCTGGGACACGCCGATGCCGTTCCAGCCGCCTTCCACATAGGCCTGGTAGGCCTCGGCGAAGCCATCCGGAAGGCTCACGCCGCCGTCTTCGCGACGCACGCAGCCCTGGCGGTCGCCGCTGGCATTGAGCGGTGCCCACACCTCACCCGCCAGCTTGGCGGCCTCCTCCAGTACCGCCTCGACCAGGTCGGGGCTGGTTTCCTCGAAGCCGGGCAGATCGAGTGAACGGTGCTCGAGCAGTTCTTCGAGCACGAAGCGAAAGTCACGGACGGGGGCGGTGAAGGGAAACATGGCACTACCTCAGGAAAATGATAACATCGATAGTAGATTCACTATTTTTCGTTAACCATTATCCCTAGGTCGCACCTGCCTGACCATCCCTCGTCGCTTCTTACGCATAACGCAAAGCGCCCGATGCGAGAACATCGGGCGCTTTGCCGGAGCCTTCAGCTAATAGATAGCCTTCAGCTAATGAAAGTTATCAGCGGCGGATATCGTCGACCGACGGTTCTTCCTCACGCTCACGCTCATTTTCCAACGGCCAGTCGTCTTCGCCCTGATAGAAGGCGATGTGTGGCTCATCCGGCGGCGGCGGGCCGACCACGGGCTCGGCCACTTCCACTTCGGGCACCACATTGGAGAGATCCTCCATGTGCTCGTGCTCGATGGCACCCTGCACCAGCTCCTCGGTAACGGTGAGCTCGGCGCCCGCCGACGACATCGGCGTCGAAGGCGCAAAGGGAGCCACCGGCACGGGCGCCGGACGCACGCTGCGTCGCCAGGTGAAGAAGCCCACCAGGAACAAGCCCAGGGCACCGAAGGCCCAGAACAGCCCGGCATCCCCCACCCAGCCCATCACGGGCGAAATCAGCGGCGGACTCACCGTCGAGCCAATGGCGTTGATCAGCAGCAGGCCCTGACTCATGCGCACCAGCGCGCCGGCCGGCGCGCGGTCGGCGGCATGGCTCACCGCCACCGGATAGAGCGCAAAGACCCCACCGCCCAGCAGGAACAACAGCGCCGCCAGCACCCAGGTGGTCAGCGGCAGCAGCAGCATGGCGGCCGAGATCAAGGCACAGAAGGCACCAATCATGATCAGCACGATCTGGCGGTCGTGGCGGTCGGACCAGCGCCCCAAGGGGTACTGCAACAACATGGCACCGAGCACGACCACCGCCATCATCTGCCCCACCTGCCCCACCGAGAGACCGATGCGCTGCAGGTAGAGCGGCAGCAGGGTATAGACGGCGGCCACCGCCAGACCTGAGCCGAAGCTACCCATCACCCCCGTGGGCGTCATGGTGATCAGACGCATGGGCGACAACGGTTCGGCATGCTCGATCAACGGCGAGACCCGCGGGATCATGGCCATGGGCAGCACCGACAGCGATGCCAGCAGGCCGATGACCATGAAAGGCGCGGTCTCACCCATGGCATCTGTCACACCCAGCAACAGCTGGCCGATCACCCCGGCGGCATACAGCGAGATCATGTAGAGCGCCAGCAGCCGTCCGCGTACCTTCTGGTCCCCGGAGGTGAGCAGCCAGCTCTCGATGACCAGATAGACTCCCACGGTGGCCCAACCGCCGATCAAGCGCAGGCCGAACCAGGCCCACGGATCGAAGAACAGCGCCTGCAGCAACACCGTGACCGCCACCAGCGAGGCAAAGCTGCCATAGGCGCGAATGTGACCGATGCGCAGCAATAGCCGATCGTTGAACATCGCGCCCAGCGCCAGGCCGATGAAGTAGGCCGAGGAGACCCAGCCGATCACCACCGGCGACTCACCGGCCGCATCCAGACGCAGGGTGATCAGGGTGGCCAGGAAGCCGTTGCCGATACCTAGAATGAAGAGTCCCAGCAGCGGTGCCAGGGCCATGGCCAGCAGTTGGCGAGACATGAACGCGCCTCTCGACAGCAGTTTGAATAAAGAGAACAAGATGGCAGAAAACGCCGTGGAACGCTGCCTCGGAGGCCCCGGCACGATACCGAAATATGGTAAACGCTCATGCGGGGCGCGCGAATCATACGCCCCGTGACGATAGAGTCAAACGCTTATTCCCGCTACCCGCTACAAGTTGGAACAAAGCACCATCGATGCTGAGAAAAAAAGTAAAACACACTGACACATTTCATCGTTACCCGCCTCAGCGCTTCTGCAGCAGGGCCACGTCCGCAGCGGGAAACTGGATGCACATGCCGAGATGTCCGGCCAGCCACTCGAAGGTCGCCTCACTGAAGAAGCACACGTGGGTGGGATCGAGAGTGTAGTGCCAGCTCGCGAAGGCCTCCTCACTGGTCATTCGCTTGGTCATCAGGCCCAGCCAACCGCCATTGGGCAGCAGCGCCGCGAGGCGCTCGAGCTCCTGCCCTGGCGCAAACAGGTGCTCCACCACCTCCGTGGCGGTAATGAAGTCATAACGACGCTCGAACACAGCGGAATTCGGCGCGTAGTAGGGATCGTAGATGGTCATGGGGTGCCCCGCCTCCTCAAACATGACCGACAGCGTCGGCCCCGGGCCGGCACCGAAATCGAGCCCCTGCGAACCCGGCACCAACCGTTCCCGCAGCGGGTCGAACAGTCGTGACAGGAAACGGCGATAGCCTGGGTCGTCGGGACGGTTCTGGTGCTGGTCGTAGACCGCCTTCTCCTGCTCGGGCGCAAGGCGCTGTTCTGGAGGGACAAACGCCAACCGGCAGTTCTCGCAGCGGTAGTAGTCACGTCGCGCGTCGCGATGAAAATGTCGCGAATGCGAGGATGCGCATAGCGGGCAGGTCGTCATCGTCGTATCCTTTTGGGCCTGGCGAACCAGAGCTTACTGAAAACACATCATAACGAGGAGGCCGGCAATGCTGTCAGGTCTGGACCATCTGGTCATCACCGTGACCGACATTTCCCGCGCCGTGGACTTCTACTCTCGTGTGCTCGGGCTCGAGGTGCGCTATCGCGATCGCGAGCGGGTCGACCTGATACTTGGCGACATCGCCCTGCGCCTGCACTGGACAGCCACCGACATCGAACCGCGCGCCGCCACTCCCACGCCCGGCAGCCTCGACCTGTGCCTGCGCAGCCTGCTGCCGCTGGACGAGGTCGAGCGGCACCTGGAAGCACTCGATGTGGAAGTGGAACTCGGCCCGGTTACCCGCCAGGGTGCCAACGGCCTCATCGAGTCGCTCTACCTGCGAGACCCCGACGGCAACCTGCTGGAAATCAGCCGGCCGCTCAAGGAAGCACTCGAATAGCGGCCTCCCTGGCAATGTCGCCCACGGCCGGTATCATTGACGCAAACCATGAGCCACTGGATGCATCATGAACGATAGCCCCGACAGCCATAACGTCATCAAACCGGGCGGCGCGCCCGACATCACCCTGCCCATCGTCGTCTATGCCTTGTTCCTGGCGGGCATCGTCACCGGCGGACTCACCGCACTGATCGGCGTAGTGATCGCCTACGTCTACCGCGGCCAGGGTCCTCACTGGCTCGATGAGCACTACCGCTACCTGATCCGCACCTTCTGGCTCGCCATGCTCTACTTCGGTGTTTCCATGCTGCTGACGCTGGTGCTGATCGGCTTTGTGACCACGCTAATGGCCGTAGTCTGGCTGGTCATTCGCTGCGTCAAGGGCATCAAGAACCTGCAGGAGCACCGCGCTCCCGACAACGTGGACGCCTGGCTGATCTGAGCCCATGAGCGAGACGCAGTCATCCACCGCCACCCTGCAGGGCCGCGCCATCGCCACGCTGTGGCGCACCCTGGCCGGCCGTCGCCCCGCCATGCTCTGGCGGCTGGCGCGCATCGCCGGCCCCTTGGTGCATCGCCTCAGCCGACGCGAGCGTGAGGTAACCGAGATCAACCTCAGCGAGGTCTATCCCGAGCAGGGTTCGAGCGAGCGTCGCCGGCTCGCCCGTCAAAGCCTGACCCACTCCACTGCCACCATGCTCGAGTTGGGCTTTGCCTGGATGGCCGAGCCGCAGCGGGTCGAAGATTCGATTCTCGAGATCCACGGGCGTGAGCTGCTCGACGAAGCCCGTGCCGAAGGACGCGGCGTGATCGTGCTGGCCCCGCACTTCGGCAACTGGGAAGTCCTCAACTTCTGGCTCTCCAGCCACTTCCCCTTCACCGCCATGTACGAGCCTCCCAAGATCGCCGAACTCGATGCAGTGATTCGCCAAGGCCGCGAGCGCATGGGGGCGAGCCTGGTGCCAACCAATCCGCGCGGTGTCGCCGCCCTGCTCAAGGCGCTCAAGCGCAGCGAAGCAGTGGGCATCCTGCCCGACCAGGAGCCCGACTGGGGCAGCGGCGTATTCGCACCCTTCTACCATCGCCTGGCCTACACCGCGACACTGCTGCCCAAGCTGGTGGCCCGTACCGATGCCCGGGTCGTCACCGGCGTGGCTCGGCGCCTTCCCGGCCGCGGCTTCGCCATCCATTTCCTGGCCGCTGACGAGCGCGTCTACTCGCCGGACGAAGGACAATCGGCTACCGGCGTCAACGCCTGCGTGGAGGACGCCATCGCCCTGGACCCGGCCCAGTACCAGTGGGAATACAAGCGCTACCGCAAGGTGATCGAGGAACAGCAGGGCGTGCCCAATCATCAGGAGTTTCGCCTCTACTGAGCGGGACTGCCGCCGCTCGTATCGGGAAGATGACATGCATCAAGGACGAGAACGCCATCCATGACCCGTCCCGCACCGCTCAAGGTACTGGCATGGCTCTCGCTGTCCCTGGTGCTGCTCTACGCGCTCTACCTCGTCACCGCCAATCTTCTACTCAATAGCCATTGGGGACGCAGCCAGCTCGACCGTACGCCGCGATTCACGCTGGAGTGGGAGCGCGCCTGGACGCTCTTACCCGGCCATTTGCAGCTCACCCAACCGCGCCTTGCCGGCACCGCCGCCGAACGCCGCTACACGCTGGTGGCAGAGCGCGCCACGCTGAGCTTCGCCCTCGTGCCGCTACTCGACCGCGAAGCAAGGATTCGCGACCTGAAGGCAGAGGGCATCAGGCAGGTCAGCCTCGATGAGTACCGCCTGCAAGGTGGCGGCATCCTGCACCTGGCTGGCTTTCACTGGCAGGCCGGCGAGTTGGGTATCGAAAACGTGTCGCTGCAGCTGGAAGGCGGTGTCGTACAGCACGGCGATACCTCGCTTGTGGAAGGCGTGGCGCTGGATGCCGACCTCAGCCTCGCGCCGCTGACACTGGCCGAACACCCCGGCGCGGAGGCGACACGCTTCGTTTCCGGTACCCTTGCCCTAGCCGGGCGCAGCGACGCCTACGACGTCTTCAACCCCTTTCTTGGCGCGCTGAACTGGCTCGAGATCGGCGGTCGCGGCGACCTGGCAGGCGAGATCATCCTCGAGGGCGGCGAGGTTCAGCCGGGCAGTCGCCTGCGCCTGGGCTCCCCCCGCCTGAGCGTACGGCTCGACGAGCGCCACTGGCTGGAGGATGGTGCGCTCTACCATATCCGCGGCGCCGGCGTGGTGGAGGCCAAGGTCCAGGCGCATACTCATCTCGCCCTTGATCTCGATGACATCGAGATGGTCGAGATCATGCCCGAAACCCCTGACTCAGCGCCGCGCCCCCTGCTTCGCGGCGAGGGTTTTCGGCTCGCGCTGGCTGCTCCCGCATTGCGCCTGAACATGCCGCCGGATGAACTGCAGCGGGCCGAGCTGCACTGGGAGAACGCCGAAGCGGTCGATATCGCCGCCTTCCAGCGCTACCTTCCGCCTCCTTTGCCGCTGACGCTGGAGGGCGGCTCGGTACGGCTGCAGGGCGGACTTGTCTACAACGCCGAGCGCCTCTCCGGCGGTTTCGATCTTGACGGCGAAAACATTGCGCTGCGCCTCGGCGAGCAGCCGCTAATCGGGCGGCTCGGCCTGCATCTGCCCATTGCCGAACTCGACGTGATGCGCGGCACGATGGACATTTCCGGCACTCGCTTCGACCTCGAGGCTGCCGCCCCGAACGAGGTACGGCCGCTCACCACCTCGCTGGAACTCCCCACGGCCAGATTCCACTCGCCGTTGGCCTGGCACGAACTGGGCGACGACGCTCTGCTCGATCGCGAAACGCCATGGCAAGCGGAGCTGGAACTATCCGGCCACGTCGCCAATCTCGGCGTGCTCGCCCCCTTTCTCACCGGCCTGTTCGATGGACGCGGCCTCGCCTTGGAGGGTGGCGGCCGGCTCGATGGCGCGCTGCACATCCTCAACGGCCAACCACTCGAGAACAGCCACTTGAAGGTGAGCTCGGAAGCGCTGGGGGCACGCTTTCTCGATTTCCACGCCCGCGGCGACGGTCGCGTGCACCTTGAATTGCACCCCGGCGAACCTCACCCCGAGGTTAGCGTCGAGCTCATCTTCGGCGAGGTGGACCTGACTCGCCTCACGGATGGCCGCCGACTATTCCAGGCCGAGCACTTCTCACTCACTGCTGCCACTCAGGCAGGGCCGCTCACCACGCGTCCCGACACGGCCCGAGTAGAGTGGCACGGCGCACGCCTTCCCGACGTAACCGTACTCAACGCCTACCTGCCGCAGTCAGCGCCGCTGCGGCTCCACGGCGGCCAAGCCAGCAGTCACGGCTACCTTGCGCTCGAAGAAGAGCGTGGGCGGGGCAGAATCACCCTCACGGGCGATACCATCGACGGGCGCCTGCTGGATGAAGCGTTTCACGGCGAGCTGGACCTGACCCTGGAGCTGCGCGACCTTGATCCCGCCCGCCAGCGCCTCGACCTTTCCGGCAGCCGATTGGAAGTGACCGCCTCGGCGAACGATGGCGAATCGATGCGTACCCTGCTGGTTGCCCATCAGGCACGTCTTCAGGGTGGCTTCGACTGGCCCGGCAGCGAGACACCACGCAGGCCGCTATCGGGCACGCTACGCCTGGATGGCCTGCTAGACCGACTCGGCTTTCTCAATGCCTTTCTTCCCGAGGAGCACGGCCTGGCGATACAGGGCGGAGGGCGGCTGAGCGCCGATTTTAACTTCGCCGGCGGCGAAGCCACGTCCGGCAGCCAGCTTCGTGTGCACTCTGACAGTCTCGCCACACGTTTCCTGCACTACGAAGCCTTTGGCGATGGATCGCTCAACGTAGAGATAACCGATCCCGGCGCGGAGCTGTATCTCTCCTTGCCCCGCTTCGGCCTGCGCCGCCAGGCGGAAGATGGAGCACTGATCGAGGGCCAACTGCTGGAAATACGCAGCCGGGCCCACCACTTCGATCTGCCCGAAGGGCTGCGCGAGCTGAGCACACGCATCGACATGCCCCACGTGGCGGTACCGAACCTCGCCGCCTTGAACGGCTACTTGCCAGAGGGCGGTGGTATCTCGCTGCTCTCCGGCCAGGCGCGGATGGCCACTCACCTGCAGTTGGAGGGTATGCGCGCCAGTGGCCAGTTGGAGCTGCATGCACCGGATGCCCGCCTCGCCTTCCATGCACAAACCCTCGAAGGCACCCTGCGCCTGGAAGCCCTGCTCACCGATGGCGACCTGGAAACCCTCGACTTCGACGTCTCCGGCTCGCAGCTCAACCTGACCGGCGTGCGCCTGGAGAATGAAAGCGGCAGCCTCAGCCACGGCTGGTGGGCACGGCTCGCGCTGCCAGAGGGGCGCATGCGCTGGGAGACACCGCTCGAACTCGACGCCCGGCTGGAGCTGGCCATGCGCGACAGCGGTCTGCTGGTCAACCTGCTCGTCGACGCCGCCCGTGAGCGTCGCTGGTTACGCGACCGCCTTACCCTGGGCGAAGTGCACGGCGAGGCGCGGGTAATGCTGAATGACGACACCGTGCGACTGGAGAATCTCACCGTCCAGGCTGGCGATCGCCTGGAGCTGCTGGCCAATCTCGCCCTGCGCGACTCACACCTGGCGGGGCGCGCCTTCGCCCGCTATGGGCCGCTGCGCCTGGGGATCGAGATGGATGGTGATCGCCGCCGCTGGCAGCTGCGCAACGCCCGGGAGTGGTACGCAAGTGGCCAACCGGCAAGCGAGTTGACCCTGCCCGAAAGCCTGGCCTGGTTCGAGCAGTTGGACGTACAGGAGGAATGAGCCATCACCAGGCGCAAGTGTGTCTGGGACACGAGGTATGACTGGAAAGAGAGCGCTGACCTGCTAGACTGGCCCAGACGCTTGACGGGGTGCCGGTGGAACCGGCTGAGATCGCCATACGACATTGCTTACTTGCGAGCAGTCGTCACGGCGGGGCCCGTAGAACCTGATCCGGCTCGTACCGGCGTAGGGATCAAGCGGTGGCCCCATTACGGCAAGCATCCGCCGCCTGCCCCCAGCCACCTCTTCCTTCCTCCCGCCCACGCTCCGGATCCGATTCGATACCGGAGGCAAGATGGGCTATCGCTTCACCGACCTGACCCGCGCCTGCCACGACGAGTGGCGCGCCTACATCGAGCACGACTTCGTGCGAGGCCTGGGCACGGGCACTCTCGCCGAGGGGGCCTTTCGCCACTACCTGCAGCAGGACTACCTGTTTCTGATCCACTTCGCCCGCGCCTATGCGCTGGCCGCCTACAAGAGCCGCAGCCTGGCCGACCTGCGCCAGGCCCATGAAGGCCTCAAGGCGATCGTTGACGTGGAGCTCGGCCTGCACGTGGACTACTGCCGCGAATGGGGCATCGGCGAGGAGCAGTTGGCCGCACTGCCCGAGGCCCGGGCCACCATGGCCTACACCCGCTACGTGCTGGATACCGGCAACCGCGGTGACCTGCTCGACCTGCACATAGCGCTGGCCCCCTGTCTGGTGGGCTACGGCGAAATCGCCAACTGGCTCAATGCCCAGGACTCCACGGTACGCGGCGACGCCAACCCCTATGACGCCTGGATCGCCATGTACGAAGGCGAGGAGTTCCAGACCGCCATGCACGCCGAGCTCGAATGGCTCGACGCGCGCTTGGCCGATGTCACCCCGACACGCTTCAAAGAGCTCGCGGAGATATTCCGCGACGCCACCCGACTCGAGATCGATTTCTGGCAGATGGGGCTCGACCGCAGCCTCTGATCGCCCCGCAACGACAACAAACGCAAATCAAGGACCCTGCCCATGAGCAAGACCGCCCACTTCCTCGCCGAAACCGCCAAGGTCGACGAGGCCGCCATCAAGCCACTGCCCGGTTCACGCAAGGTCTACGTCGAGGGCTCCCGCCCCGACATCCGCGTGCCCTTCCGCGAGATATCACTCTCGCCGACCCGGACCTCCGGTGCCGACGAGGAGAACCCGCCGCTGCTGGTCTACGACACCTCCGGCCCCTACACCGACCCGCTGGCCGGGATCGACCTGCGCCGCGGCCTGCCCGAGCTGCGTCGTACCTGGATCGAGGAGCGCGACGACACCGAGTTACTCGACGGCCCCACCAGCGAGTACGGCAAGCGGCGCGCCAGCGATCCCATGCTCGCCCAATTGCGCTTCGACCTGACGCGTACGCCCCGCCGCGCACGCCCCAAAAAAGATGGCCAGGCAGGCAACGTCACCCAACTGCACTATGCGCGCCAGGGCATCATTACTCCTGAAATGGAATTCATCGCCATTCGCGAGAACCAGCGCCGCCAGGCGCTCGGGACAGAAGAGGTCGAACGCATCCTGGGTCACCAGCACCCGGGGCAGGGCTTCGGTGCCCACCTCCCAGAGGAGATCACGCCGGAGTTCGTACGTGCCGAGGTGGCCGCCGGCCGGGCGATCATTCCCTGCAACATCAACCACCCGGAGTCGGAGCCGATGATCATCGGCCGCAACTTCCTGGTGAAGATCAACGGCAACCTTGGCAACTCGGCGGTGACCTCCTCCATCGAGGAGGAAGTCGACAAGATGACCTGGGGCATCCGTTGGGGGGCGGATACCATCATGGATCTCTCCACCGGCCAGAACATCCATGAGACCCGCGAGTGGATCATCCGCAACTCGCCGGTACCGATCGGTACGGTGCCGATCTACCAGGCGTTGGAGAAGGTCAACGGCGTGGCCGAAAACCTGACCTGGGAGGTCTTCCGCGACACCCTGATCGAGCAGGCCGAGCAGGGCGTGGACTACTTCACCATCCACGCCGGCGTGCTGCTGCGCTACGTGCCGCTGACCGCCAAGCGAGTTACTGGCATCGTCTCCCGCGGCGGCTCGATCATGGCCAAGTGGTGCCTGTTCCATCACCAGGAGAGTTTCCTCTACACCCACTTCGAGGAGATCTGCGAGATCTGCAAACAGTACGATGTTGCCTTCTCGCTGGGTGACGGCCTGCGCCCGGGATCGGTGGCCGATGCCAACGACGAAGCGCAGATGGCCGAGCTCAAGACCCTGGGCGAATTGACCAGGATCGCCTGGAAGCACGACGTGCAGGTGATGATCGAAGGCCCCGGCCACGTGCCCATGCACCTGGTCAAGGAAAATATGGACAAGCAGCTCGAGTACTGTGACGAGGCGCCCTTCTACACCCTCGGTCCACTGGTCACCGATATTGCTCCTGGCTATGACCACATCACCTCCGGCATCGGTGCGGCAATGATCGGCTGGTTCGGCTGCGCCATGCTCTGCTACGTGACCCCCAAGGAGCACCTCGGGTTGCCCAACAAGGACGACGTCAAGACCGGCATCATCACCTACAAGATCGCCGCCCACGCCGCCGACTTGGCCAAGGGTCACCCGGCCGCCCAGCGCCGCGACAACGCGCTCTCCAAGGCGCGCTTCGAGTTCCGCTGGGAGGATCAGTTCAACCTCGGCCTCGACCCGGACACCGCGCGCGAATACCACGACGAGACCCTGCCTAAGGACTCGGCCAAGGTGGCCCACTTCTGCTCGATGTGCGGGCCCAAGTTCTGTTCGATGAAGATCAGCCAGGAAGTGCGCGACTACGCCGCCCAACACGGGCTGAACGGCGACCAGGAAGCCGTGATGAAGGGCATGGAGGAGCAGGCGGAGAAGTTCCGCGAGCAAGGGGCGGAACTCTACAAGGAAGTCTGAGCCTAGACGCTGCAACGACACGCCGGCCCAAGGTCGGCGTGTTTTTTTTGTCGCCGTGGGCGACACCAAGGAACGCTCGGATGTAGCCTGTAGGGAACGGCAAGGACCAAGTGCGGAGGGAGCAAGCCCATGCCACACCTGCACGTCGCGCTGGTAACCGAGCGCCCCGAGCTAAGCCTGATACCGATTTTGCAGCTGCGCCCCCAGCGGATCGTGCTGATACCATGCCAATCGTCGCCCCAGGCGGCCGAGCGGCTGGCAATCCTGCTAAGACATGAGCTGCCTTCCGACACCGTGGTCGAGACGCACGCTCGACTTCCCACCGACGAGCCCTACCGCTGCGCCAAGTATGCCGACGAGTTGGCCGAAGTCCTCTATCGCCAGCAGTTCGATACCCCCTCCCTTGCGGTTACCCTGGACGCAGGCGGCTGCAGCACGCTTACCGCCCTGCTGTTCCAGCAGGCCATGGGGCGCTGCTCCGCCGATTGGTTGCATGTGGACATACAGGCCGGGGCGCTCTACCGCCTGGCCTGCGATGGCCCGGACTCCGCTCCCGAGGTCATGGCCATCGAACCGGTGCTGGACGTGGACCGCATCCTGCAGGCTTATGGCCGCAAGCGAGTCCGAGCCCTCTCCGACAGCGACGAATGGCGTCTGGAATGTGCACAGCGCAAGTTTCTTACCCGCCTGCTTGCCCATCATGCCGACCACCTGGCCGTCCTGCTCGGTGAACTGCACGACATGGTGCACGGCGAGGGAGGAGTGCTGGACGACCCCGACCCCCACGCACCACCCCGGCTTCGCCCGGGGGCCGAGCACCAGCAATTGCACGCCACACCTCGGTTTCCTGCCACCGATGCATTGACCGCCCTGAACGAGGCCGGGTTGCTCGCTTGGAACAGTGTCTCCCCCCGGGACATCACCATCAGCTCTTTGCAAGGCGCCCTCTATCTGGGCGGTGGCTGGCTGACGGAGTACATCTGGATCAGCGCTCAGGAGGCCGGGCTATCGCGGGTATGCAGCGAGGCTCACATCCTTGACCTCAGCGGCCAGCACAACGGTGAACCCGTGGTATCGGACTGCCTGGCGGTGGAGGGCAACCAACTACTGTTCATCGAATGTCTGATCGCGCGACCGGGGACCAAGACCTGCCTCGAGCAGGGGCTCAAGCGGCTGCACGGCATGCTCAACCATTCCGCGGGGCTCGCCGCCACCCGGGTGCTCCTGGCCTGTGGTGAATTCGACAAGTCCCGTCAGCGCCTTACCGAGCTGCAGCGGCTGCAAGGCTTACAGGTCCAAGTCATCGAGAACGGAGATCTCAAGCACCTCCCCACCCTGCTGGCGAGTTGGAAGGAGCATGGTACTTGGCCGGGAGGCTGAGTGGCTGGCAACGAAATCGCCCCCATGGCGACTGCCATGGGGGCGGTGAGGCTAGTGCGGTCGGTTCGCCTCAGAAGCGATAGCGAACCCCGACGCTTGCCGCATCGAAGGTATAGTCCGACTTGTCCAGGTAACGCATGTAGTCGGCGCCGATCGCCAAGTTGGGCGCCACGTCGAATTCGGCGCCCCCACCGTAGGAGAAGCCGCTTTCACGGTCAATGTCGAAATCTACTTCGGTGAAGCCCGCCAGGCCGTAGAGGCGGAACTCCTGCGAAACCGGCAGGATCCCCTTGGCATAGGCACCGACGAGGTAATCCAGATCGACCGGACCATCGGAGCCCCCAGTGCCCAGATGGGCTTCGGCGGCGAAATAGTCATTGAACTTCATTCCACCGTTGAGACGCAGGCCCACGGAATCGGCCGAAGGGCCACGGTCGGGATCGAGTTCCCAGAACATGGCGTCTGCGCCAGCATAACCTTGAGGGTACATTGGCGTCTGATACTGCTGGGCCTGGGCCGAGGCAGCGAAAGCGGTGGCCATCAGCGCAGCAGTAGAAACGGCTAGCAGTTTCATATCGCACCTCCATTAAGAAACAGTGTTTCCATTCGTCGACTCAAGTCTGGTACAGAGTCAGCTTGTGTGCAAGACGAATCTACACGTGACAAGTTCAGCGCCGAGGGGGCTCAGCGGGGCGACAGGCTGAGCACGACGATGCCAGCCAGCACGATCGCTCCGCCGATCAGCTGTATTCCCGACAACATCTGCCCCAGCACCAGGTACCCAAGCAGCAGCGAAGCTACCGGCTCGACATTCATCACCGGCGCATTGCGTGCCATCTCCAGCCGCGGCACGCTGATGAACAGTACCGAAAAGGCCACGCTGTAGAGCAGCGCCAGTGCCACCAACGCCCCCCATCCCGTCGGGCTCGCCGGCAGCGCCATGCCGCCCGGCACCAGTTGCAGCGCGCCGGCAGCGACCATGACGACGAGTACCGTGAGCATGGTCAGCAGGCTGCGCAGGGTACTGCCCACGCCGCTCAGGTGGTTCTCTGTAATCCACAGTGCACAGGAGAAAGCCGCTGCCGCCCCCAGCCCGAAGGCCACGCCGGGCAGCCACTGCGGACCGAGGGCCTCGGGGGAAGCCAGCCAGGCGGGAACGTCCAGCACCACCACCAGCCCGGCCAGGATGACGGCCATGATCAGGGCGGCGCGCAGCGTGGGCCGCGGGCCTCCCAATGCCCAGGTCAGCAGCGCCAGCTGGATGGGAAAGGTATTCATCAACAGCAGCGCGACCACCACCGGGATGCGCGCCACCGCCGAATAGAGACACAGGCTCTGAATCGCCACCATCAGCCCCGCCAGGAGTTGCCAGCGGCCCGTGCCGGCCGGCAGTGCAAAGACCTTGCGCTGCCACAGGAACAGCACCACGAGTACCGCGAGCGCGACGGCGGAGCGCACCAGTACGGCCAGCAAGAGTCCGGTACCCTCATCGAATGCCAGCCGGGCCGCAACATGATTGCCGGCGAACAGGGTGGCAACAGAGACCAATAGTAGAACGGCAAGGTGGCGCGGCAACAGCGATGCGGCGCCAGGCACCGCGGTAACAGTCGACATGGCAGGTTCCAGCAGTACGGAGGTCGGCCAATAGCATGCCAGCATTTTCGATAGACGACTAATGATGTGCTCGCTTGATCTGTAGCAGTCCCGTAGCAATGCCAGAATGATAGACTAAAGTCTTACGTCTATGCTGGCCCTACAGCCTGCCAAACAGGAGATCAGATGGATACGTCAGTATTGGTGATCAACTGCGGTTCCTCATCGATCAAGTACGCCTTGGTGCTCGAGGATCCCGCCCAGCCGCGGCTGGCGGGGCTGGCCGAGTGCTTGGGCAGCAGTGATGCCCGTCTGAAGGGAACAGCCAGCAACGGCGAGCCTTTCGAGCAATCACTGCCCGGCGCCGACCATGGCCTGGCGCTGGAAGCCATTCTCGACCGGCTGGAAGGGCGCCTTCCACTGGCGGTCGGCCATCGTATCGTCCATGGCGGCGAGCACTTCACGCGTGCGGCCCTGATCGACGATGACGTGATTGCCGCCATCGAGCAGACCACGGCATTGGCACCGCTACACAACCCGGCCAACCTGGCAGGCGTGGCCGCCACCCGGCGTCTGTTTCCCGACCTGCCCCAGGTGGCGGTGTTCGATACCGCCTTCCACCAGACCCTGCCACCCCGGGCCTACCGCTATGCCCTGTCCGAGGCGCTCTACCGTGACCACGCCATCCGTCGCTACGGCTTTCATGGCACCAGCCACGCTTATGTCAGCCAGCGCGCCGACACGCTGAGCGGGCTCGAAGGCGGCGGCTGGCTCACCGCCCATCTCGGTAACGGCTGTTCCACCTGCGCCGTATGGAAGGGGCAGAGCAGGGATACCAGCATGGGGCTGACACCGCTGGAGGGAGTGGCGATGGGCACCCGCAGCGGCGACGTCGACCCAGGCCTGCACGCGCACTTGGCGCGCCAGCTCGGCTGGTCGCTCGAACGCATCGACGAGGTGCTTAACCGCCATAGCGGCCTGCTGGGACTATCGGGGCTGACCAACGACATGCGCGAGCTGGAAGCGGCCGCGGCCCAGGGCCACCAAGGAGCGGCCATTGCCGTCGAGGTGTTCTGCTATCGCATCGCCAAGTCGCTGGCGGCGCTCTCCTGCGCCCTGCCCCGCCTCGATGGCCTGATCTTCACCGGCGGGATCGGCGAGAACTCCGCCGAGGTACGCGAGCGGGTGGTCGCCCTGCTGCCCCATTTCGGTCTGCAGCTCAACCGCACCGCCAACAGCGACACCGTTCGTGGACGTGAAGGTCGCATCGATGCAGGCGGGCGCCAGCTGTGGGTCATCCCCACCGACGAAGAGGGTCAGATCGCCAGCGAAACACGTCAACGCCTGAAACAAGAGACCACCGCATGACGCCCCGCGACGTACGCCCCCATACACAGGTCCTGCTGATGGTGCCCACAGGCGTCGGAGTCGGCCTGACCTCGGCCAGCCTCGGACTGATGCAGGCATTCGACACCATCGGCCTCAAGACCGGCTTCCTCAAACCGTTCCGCCAGGATGAGTTGAACGGCCCCGGGCCCGACCGTTCCACGGCACTGGTCAGCAGCACGCTCGGAATGCGACCACCAGCGCCCATTTCTCAGGCCGATATGGAGCGCCTGCTGCGCCAGGACCGCCTTGACGTGCTGATGGAACAGGTCATCGAGCTCTACGACCATGCGGTTGGCAGCGATGACGGCACGACGCCGGACCTGATCGTGGTGGAAGGCGTGGTACCTACCGCCCACGGCACCTACGCCACCCAGCTCAATACCCAACTGGCCCATGCGCTGAACGCGCGTATCATTCTGGTTGGCAGTGGCGATGCCGCCGCCCCCGAGGCCCTGGCCGAGCAACTCGACATGCACGCCCGAGCCTTCGGCGGGGTAGGATCGACACGCACCCTAGGCTGCATCCTGATGCGCATGCAGAACCTGCCCGGTGTCGAAGAGCCGTCGCTTGCCCCGGGCACCAGCAGCGTATTGCTCGACGAGGAGTTCCTCGCCGAACTGCGCCGCCACTCCCCGGCACTGGCCACCGACCGCTTCCACCTGATCGGCGTGGTGCCCTACAACCCGGCCCTGATCGCGCCAAGGGTGGTCGACGTGGCGCGGGCGCTCGACGCACGCTTCCTCAACGAAGGCGACGCCGCCAACCGCCGCGTGCTCTCCACCAGCCTGTGCGCGCGCAGCGCCGCCAATGCCCTGCACGTGTTCCGCCCCGGCAGCTTGATCGTCACTTCGGGCGACCGCGACGACATCGTGCTTGCTTCGGCGCTGGCGACCATGAACGGCGTGCCCATGGCTGGCGTGCTGCTGACCAACGGCTACATGCCCAACGACAACATGATCGAGATGTGCCGGCCGGCGCTGAAGACCGGCATGCCGGTACTGGCGGTGGATACCGACAGCTTCACCACGGCCAAGAACCTCGGTCGGATGGGCAACGACATCCCCATGGATGACCTGGAGCGCGCCGAGCAGGTAACCCGCTTCGTTGCCAGCCACCTGGACCTGCAGTGGCTCAAGGACCACCTCAGCCGCGGCTTCGCCCGGCGATTGTCGCCCTCGGCGTTTCGCCACCAGTTGGTCAAGCTGGCCCAGCGTGCCAACCGGCGCATCGTGCTGCCCGAAGGCAGCGAGCCGCGCACCGTCGAGGCCGCGGCTATCTGCCAGCGCCGCGGCATCGCCAACTGCGTGCTTCTGGCCCGCCCGGAGGAGGTCGAGGAAGTGGCCCGCAATCGCGGTATCGAGCTGCCGGAAGGGCTCGAGATCCTCGACCCCGAGCATATTCGCAGCCGTTACGTGGCGCCCATGGTCGAGCGCCGTCGCGGCAAGGTGAACGAACTGACGGCGGAGGACCAGTTGCAGGACAACGTGGTGCTGGGCACCATGATGCTGCAGCTCGATGAGGTAGATGGCCTGGTATCCGGGGCCATTCACACCACCGCCAACACC
This sequence comes from Halomonas sp. A29, assembly GCF_046723295.1. NCBI lineage: Bacteria > Pseudomonadati > Pseudomonadota > Gammaproteobacteria > Oceanospirillales > Halomonadaceae > Halomonas > Halomonas sp. A29. Next base: position 270,449 of record NZ_JAXQPR010000008.1, on the reverse strand, counting down.
GTGCGCCCCGCCTTCCAACTGATCAAGACCGCCCCCGGCTACCGCCAGGTATCGTCGATCTTCTTCATGCTGCTGCCCGAGCAGGTAGTGGTCTACGGCGACTGCGCGGTCAATCCCGACCCCAACGCCGAAGAACTGGCCGAGATCGCCATCCAGAGCGCGCGCTCCGCCCAGGCCTTCGGCATTGAGCCCAGGGTGGCAATGATCAGCTATTCCACCGGCGAGTCCGGCAGCGGCGCCGATGTCGACAAGGTGCGCCAGGCCACGCAGTTGGCCCGCGACCAGGTACCGGACCTACTGATCGACGGCCCGCTTCAGTACGACGCCGCCGCCATCGAGAGCGTGGGCAAGCAGAAGGCGCCCGACTCACCGGTAGCGGGCCGGGCCACGGTGTTCGTCTTCCCCGACCTTAATACCGGCAATACCACCTACAAGGCGGTGCAGCGCAGCGCCCGGGTGGTCAGCGTGGGGCCAATGCTGCAGGGGCTCAACAAGCCGGTCAACGACCTCTCGCGGGGTGCCCTGGTCGACGACATCGTCTATACCATCGCGCTGACGGCCATCCAGGCCGCCCAGCCCGGGTAGCCTTGCCAGTGCGGGTCAGGCTTGCCCGGTCTCCTGCACCGCCCGCTCCGCCCTGACCAGGCGCCCGGGACGATAGGGGGCGGGATCGATGGCCGGCTCGCGTTCCAGCAGCAGGTCGACCAGCAGCCGGGTCGCCGCCGGCGCCAGCACCAGGCCGTTGCGATAGTGTCCGGCATTGACGTAGAGCCCCTTGATGCCGGGCACGGCGCCGATGAAGGGAATGCCGTCCGGTGCACCCGGGCGCAACCCAGCCCAGTGGTGCTCTACCTCGCACTCCGCCAGGGCCGGCAGCATGGCCACCGCGCTGCGCCACAGCGACTCGCGCGCCTCTTCGGTGGTGCGCTTGTCGAAGTCGGTCTGCTCCAGGGTGGAGCCGACCAGCACGCGCCCGTCGCCACGTGGGATCAGGTAGCGCCCGTCGGCCAGCACCACCCGCTCGAGCAGTTGGCGACCGCCCGGCATCGGCGGCGTGGTGAACAGCATCATCTGCCCTTTCACCGGCCGCACGGGCAGTCCCACGTCGAGCTCGGCCAGCAGTACACCGCTCCAGGCCCCGCCACACAGGATTACCCGACCGCCATCGATGCGCCCTTGCGCGGTATCCACGCCACGGGCGCACCCTTGCTCGACCACGAGCCGTTCGACCGCGGCATGCTCCATCAGGGTCACGTTGGGCAGCATCTCAAGGCGTGCGCGCAATGCCTGACACAGCCGCGGATTGCGCACGCTGCCCAAGGTCGGCATCCATAGGCCACCATCCAGTCCCTCGCATAGCCAGGGCTCCTTGGCGTAGAGAAAATCCGCATCGACCCGCTCCAGCGGCCAGCCTTGCTGCTGCGCCCACTCACGGGCAAGCTCGGCATCGTCCACCCTCAGGTAGAGCAATCCCTCTTGGCGATATTCGATATCGATGCCGGTAGCGTCCAGCAGCATGGTGGCCAGATCCGCATAGCGCTGCCCTGCTGCCCGGGCCAACTGCGATACCGGTTCGCTGTAACGCCAGGGGTAAAGTGGCGAGACGATGCCACCGCCGGCCCAGGATGCCTCCTGGCCGCAGCGGCCACGCTCCACCAGGGTCACGCCATGGCCAGCCTCGGCCAGTTGGCTAGCGGTGAGCATACCGATGACTCCGCCACCGACGATCAAGAAGTCGTTCACGCTGTACTCCGATTCATGCCCACAGCTGCGGGCGTCAAGGCATCGTACAAGACTGCGCCCCGTCGAGGCGGGGCGCAGGCATGGCAATCATACAGCAGGAAGAGTGTCAGGCAGCGTTGCCTTTCAACCTCTCGCTGCGCCGTCGCAGCAGCTCCATGGTAACCAAAAGCAGCGTCGAGATCAGGATCAGGATGGTGGCCATGGCGGCGATCGCCGGGCTGATGTTCTCGCGAATACCCGAGAACATCTGGATCGGCAGCGTACGCTCGGTGGGGCTGGCGATGAACAGCGCCACCACCACCTCATCGAACGAGGTAGCGAAGGCGAACAGCCCGCCCGACACCACCCCAGGCACGATCTGCGGCAGCACCACGGTGAAGAAAACACGCATCGGGTTGGCGCCCAGACTCGCCCCTGCGCGCATCTGATTGAAGTCGAACCCCTGCAGCGTGGCGTTGACGGTAATCACCACGAAGGGTACGCCCAGTACCGTATGGGCCAGCACCAGTCCGGTATAGGAGTTGAGCAGGCCCACCTGGGCGAAGAAGAAATACATGCCCACCGCGACGATCACCAGCGGCACCACCATCGGCGAAATAAGCAGTGCAACAATCAGCCCCTTGCCGGGAAACTCGGCGCGATTGAGGCCGACCGCAGCCAGGGTGCCGAAGATCATCGCCAGCAGCGTGGCCAGCGGCGCCACGATCAAGCTGTTCTTAAGCGCCCCCATCCAGGCCGACGAGGTGAAGATTGCCTCGTACCAGCGCAGTGAGAAACCCGGCAGCGGGTAGGTCAGGAAGGAGCCGCTGCTGAACGACAGCGGAACGATCACCAGCACGGGTGCTATCAGGAACAGCAGCACCAGGCCACAGAAGATGCGAAATACCCAGAACCACACTTTCTCGACCGGCGAGGCATAAGGGGGTAGCGCCATCGTTCAACTCCTGATCAGCTGCTTGCGGTTCACCAGGCGGTGATAAACCAGGTAGAGCAGTAGCGTGATCACCAGCAGGAGGCTGCCCAGCGCTGCCGCCATTCCCCAGTTGTTGGTGGTGTTGGTGTAGTAGGCTACGTAGTAGCTCACCATCTGGTCGGCAGGCCCGCCCACCAGTGCCGGAGTGATGTAGTAGCCCAGCGCCATGATGAAGACCAGGATGGTCCCCGCCGCCACCCCGGAGATGGTCTGCGGCGCATAGACCTGCCAGAAGGCGGCAAAGGGGTGGGCACCGAGCGATACTGCAGCACGCTGGTAGCTTGGCGAGATGCCCTTCATCACGCTGTAGAGCGGCAGCACCATGAAGGGCAGCAGGATGTGCACCATGGCGAAGAACACCCCGATCCGGTTGAACACCAGCTGCAGCGGCGAGTCGATCAGCCCGGTGAAGATCAGGCTCTGGTTCACCAGCCCATTGGACTGCAGCAGGATGATCCAGGAAGCGGTGCGTACCAGCAGCGAGGTCCAGAACGGCAGCAGCACCAGGATCATCAGCATATTGCTGGTCTTCGCCGGTAGCGTAGCCAGCAGGTAGGCAAGCGGGAAGCCCAGCGCCAGGCAAATCAGGGTCACCCCTCCGGCGATCACCAAGGTACGCTGGAATACCGCCTGGTAGATTCGATCGCGGTCTCCCACACGCTGAATCTCGCCGTCGACGCCGCGCTCCAGGTCCAGCGACGCCAGCAGGTAGCGGTCGGTGGTGGTAGGCGCGGCACGCTGGATGCCGAGCCAGGTTTCGGTCTCGCCCCAAGCGGGGTCGATCTCGCTCAGCAGGGCAACCCAGTCGGTATCGGCGCCGATCTCCTCGGTCGCCGGCAGTTCGCGGAGGGTCGACATCAGCAGGCTGCGATAGCGGATGTCCTCATAGTTGAGGCGCCGCCCGATACGTCCCAATCCACCGCCCTGGCGAGAATCGCGCAGTTCGGCGGCAAACGCCGCCAGGGTGGCTTCATCCGGCAGCCCGGCACCATCCCAGTGCCTGAGCCCTTCCGCTGTGAGCGGCATCACCGAGTCCAGCTCGGTGTTGTCGACGCTGCGCCACAGCATGTTGCCGATGGGAACGACGAACACGACGATCAGGAACAATGCCAGGGGTGCCACCAAGCCGATGGCCTTGAGTTTGCGCAGCCGCTCGGCACGGCGCAACTGCGCCTTGAGACTACCGGCAGGCCTCGCCGTTGATACGGTTGCCGTCAGATTCGCGGACATCGCCTTCCCCATGGATCCAGCATGACGGGCCCAACCAGCACCGGCCCGATGGAAACGGCCTTGGCAGCGGCCCTCGGGCCGCTGCCACAGCGCTTGTCAGCGTGCTGCCCAGGCGCTGAAGCGCTGTTCCAGCTCTTCGCCGTGGTCGACCCAGAAGCCGGTGTCGATAGCCAGCGCGCCGGCCATGTTCTCCTCATTGGTCGGCATGCGCCGTGCCTGCGCTTCCTCCAACTGGGAGATGGCTTCCGGATGTACCGGACCATAGGGAATTTCGCTGGAGTAGACCGCCTGGTTCTCGGGCTGGCTGGCGAACTGGATGAAGTCGTAGGCTTCGTCGACTCGCTCGCTGCCGGCAACGATGGCCCAGTAGTCGAGATCGTAGATACTCTCGTTCCAGACGATGTCGAGGTTGCTACCCTCCTCCTGTGCGGCGGCGATGCGTCCGTTGTAGGCCGAGGTCATCGTCACGTCGCCTGCCACCAGCCACTGTGGCGGCTGGGCGCCAGCCTCCCACCACTGGATGTGGTCCTTGAGTTCGTCGAGCTTGGCGAAGGCACGATCAACGCCTTCCGGTGTCCGCAGCACCTCGTACACCTCGTCGGCAGCAACGCCATCGGCCATCAGCGCGAACTCCAGGGTATACTTGGCACCGCGACGCAGCCCACGGGTGCCGGGGAATTGCTCGACGTCCCAGAAATCGGCCCAGGAAGTGGGTGCGGCATCCAGCGCATCGGCGTCGTAGGCCAGCACCGTGGACCATACGAAGGTGCCCACACCGCACTCGTCGAAAGCCGCATCGATAAGCACACCGCCCAGACCCAGGCGCTGCCAGTCGATGGGCTCGAACAGCCCTTCGAAGCAGCCACGCACCAACTCGGGAGACTCCATCTCCACCAGATCCCAACTGACGTTGCCGGTTTCCACCATGGCGCGAATGCGCGACAGCTCGCCGTTGTAATCGCCCGGCGTCAGGTTGGTTCCCGTCTGTTCGACGAACGGACCGTAATAGGCCTTCTGCATGGCATCGCCGGAAGCGCCGCCGAAGGAGATCACGGTCAGCGCCTGGGCGCCGGCGGAAACCGCCAGGCCGAGGGTGGCCAGGCTGCCGAGGGCGACGCCACGGCCAAGACGAGACAGAGGGAAGCGGTTATGAGACATTTTTATCTCCCGGCCAGAATGGCCTTGTTATTGATGTATAACGGTCGATGTGACACTTCTTCTGCGTATCAGGATGCGTTGAGTGCGCGCACGTCCTCGTCTCGCCAGCCTAGTTCCACCAGATCGCCCGGCTGCATGCTGCTCTCGAAATCGTCCACGGGCACACGTGCCATGAACTCGTTATTGCCTGCCAGCTCGCAGCGCACCCGCAGGTGGTCCCCCAGATAGATGAATTCACAGACGCGGGCCTGGAGACGATTGGGCAGCCCCTGGGCGGAGCCGTTGAGCTTGACCCGCTCGGGGCGGATCGACAGCCGGGTGGCATCGCCTACGGCAAGGTTGGGTCCGATCAGTGCTCCCGTGCTGAAGCCATCGCCGAAGCGCGCCCGGCAGAGGCCCCCTTCCACCGACTCGATGCGGCCTGACAACGTATTGTTCTCGCCGATGAACTGAGCGACAAAGGCGTTGGCAGGATGCTCGTAGAGGTTGCCTGGTGAATCGATCTGCTGGATGACGCCGTCGTTGAACACCGCCACCCGATCCGACATGGTCAGCGCTTCGCTTTGGTCATGGGTGACGAAGACCACGGTGAGTCCGAGCTGCTCGTGCAGATGCTTGATCTCCAACTGCATCTGCTCACGCAGCTGCTTGTCCAGCGCTCCCAAGGGCTCGTCCATCAGCACCAGCTGTGGCTCGAAGACCAGTGAGCGTGCCAGCGCCACGCGCTGTTGCTGCCCGCCGGAGAGCTGCGTTGGGCGACGCTTGGCGAAATCGCGCAGTTGGATCATGTCGAGGATGCGGGCAACCTTGCGGTCGGCTTCGGCGGCCGGCATCCGGCGCGTCTTGAGCGGGTAGCGGATGTTCTCCTCAACCGTCATGTGCGGGAACAGCGCATAGTTTTGAAACACCATGCCGAAGTTGCGCTTGTGGGGCGGTACGCTGTTTAGCCTCTGATCGCGCAGGAAGATGTCCCCGCTGGTGGGTACTTCGAAGCCGGCGAGCATCATCAGGCAGGTGGTCTTGCCAGAGCCGGACGGGCCGAGTAGCGTCACGAACTCACCCTGGCGAATCGTCAGGTTGAGATCCTTGACGACCAGAGCCTCGCCGTCGTAGGTCTTCTGTACCCCTTCGAAGGTAACCAACGCTGCTGCCTGGTGGGTATCCGATTCACTGATCTTGTTATGAGGCATCGTTTCACCCGTGCACGGAGAAGGGTGCGGGCGGCGTCAATAATTTACGACGATCGCCCAAAATTTCCAGATTTCCAAGCTAAACACCAGCCCTCCTGTCGTCAAGTATATTCCACGCTCTCCTTTGGCAGTAATTCAACGCAAGCGCCTGCAGGCCATCCTTTACCGCACCAACGATCCTAACGGGATCGCGGCGACGCACCGACAGGGAGCGCCCCGGCCTTTCACGCTGGCGCAGGCTAGCCTAGAGTGGAGGCATGTTGAGCTAAAACTGAAGGAGGAATGTCCATGGCGGTTCAAGAGCGACCCTCGGTCGTGGCAGGCCCCGAGCGACGGGCTCAACTGTCGCTGTTTGCCCGTAATTTCTTCAAACATCCCCGCATGCTGGGCTCGATAATTCCCAGTTCGTCTTTCCTGGTACGTCGCCTGCTGGAGCCAGTCGATTGGGAGAGGGCCCGGGTCATCGTCGAATACGGGCCCGGGGTGGGCACCATTACCCGAGAAATCCTCAGCCGCCTGCACCCTGATGCAACGCTTATCGTCATAGAAACCAACGACGATTTCGTCAATTTCCTCAATCGCTCGCTCTCCGACCCGCGCCTGAGGGTGATAGCGGGCTCGGCCGAAACGATCGAAGCCGAGCTGGAACGACTGGGCTTTGCCGCTGCCGACTACGTGGTGGCAGGCCTCCCGTTCAGTACCATGCCTGCAGAGATTCGTGAGCGAATTCTCAAGGGCAGTCACGAGGCACTGGGCCCTGAAGGAGCAATGTTGATCTATCAGTTCTCACCCAAGGTATCTTCCGACCTGCGCCAGACCTTCACCCGGGTAGAGAGTGCCTTCGAGCCGATCAACATTCCGCCAGCCAGGGTCTATTTCTGCCATAAGTAGGCTGGAGGCTCCCACTGCAGGTCCGGCAAGCCTGCGGTGTGCGTGGCGTTCTTGACTCAACTCCATTGACAAGATGCTTGGGCGGTTTCGAGGGTCGTTACCCATCGGAACGTAGCCCTCCGCGCTGGTTCGCCACCACGAATCGGCCTATTCTCATCGGTTCCGTGATTCATCAGTTACGCATCGCAAGGGAGAATCCAATGCCCGGCCTGTTGCCCAACGTCGACCCCGATGGCCTGCTCGAGTACTCGGTGGTCTATACCGACCGCTCGCTCAACCACATGTCCCAGCGCTTTCAGGGGGTGATGCGCGACGTTTCGGCCACCCTCAAGAAAGTCTACCGCGCCCACAGTACTGCTATCGTTCCCGGTAGCGGCACCTTCGGCATGGAGGCTGTGGCACGCCAATTTGCCACCAACCAGCACTGCCTGGTGGTGCGCAACGGCCAGTTCAGCTATCGCTGGTCACAAATCCTCGAGACAGGAGCCATCGCTGCCTCGACCTCGGTGCTCAAGGCGCGTCGCCTCGAGCCAGAGGACAAGCACTCTCCCTTCGCCCCGGCGCCCATCGAGGAGGTCGAGCGTACCATCCTCGAGGAGAAACCGGGCGTAGTGTTCGCGCCCCATGTCGAGACCTCTGCCGGCCTGCTATTGCCCGACGACTATCTGCGCCGTGTCGCGGCGGCAACGCACGAGGCAGGCGGACTGTTCGTGCTCGACTGCATCGCCTCGGGCACGCTGTGGGTAGACATGGCAGAGACCGGCGTCGACGTGCTGGTCAGCGCCCCGCAAAAGGGCTGGAGCGGCCTGCCCTGCTGCGGCATGGTGATGCTCTCCGAACGGGCCCGCGAGCGCATCGAAGAGACGGTGAGTACCAGCTTTGCCTGCGACCTGCGCAAGTGGCTGTGGATCATGGAGACCTACGAGAACGGCGGTCATGCCTACTACGCCACCCTGCCCACCGATGGCCTGGCCCGGCTGCGTGACATCATGAACGAGACCGCCGAGTACGGCTTCGAGCGCGTATGCGAGGAGCAATGGGCACTGGGGCGCGGCGCGCGTGAGCTGCTGGCCCGCCATGGCTACCGCAGCGTAGCGGCCCCCGGCTTCGAGGCACCCGGCGTGGTGGTCTGCTATACCGCCGACCCGGCCATCGTGGCCAAGTTCGCCGCCGCCGGCATCCAGGTTGCCGGCGGCGTGCCGTTGATGTGTGACGAAGGTGACGACTACCAGGCCTTCCGCATCGGCCTGTTCGGTCTCGACAAGCTGCACGACCTCGAGCGCAGCCTGGCCAACCTGGAAGCAGGGCTCAAGCAGGTCGGTTGACCTGCCTGGCGGGGCCGGTGCATGCGGGGCGGCCAGGGGGCCGCTCCGCAGCAGTTACGACACTGCCTTTCAGAAGTGACCAACACCGCGCGGCACCATGCCGAGGTTGTTCTCCACGCTCTTCACTCCCGGCGTATTCTCGGCAGCGACCTGGACGGCCAGTTTCTCTTCCTGACTTTCGACGATGCCCCACACTTGCACCGCTCCCTCGGTGACGATGACATTGATCCGGTCGACCCAGACCCCGGTGTTGTCATCCACTTCCTTGAGGATGGCATCGCGGATCTCGCGGTCATCTACCGTTACCGGCGTTGCCATGTCAGGGGTGGTGGCCGAGAAACCCCGCAGCAGATTGGCACGGCTGACGATGCCCACCAGCTTGCCGTCACGCACGACCGGTACCCGCTTGATGTGGCGCTTCTCCAGCAGCTTGGCCACGCGATGCAACGGCTCGTCCTCGGTGATGGTGATGGGGTCGGGCGTCATGATCTCATGCGCCTTGCGAGCATGGGACTTGATGTACTCGCTGGCGTTGTTGGCACCAGCGAAGATCGACTTGAGCCACCAGGACTTGCGCTGCTCGGTACCGTTCTCGATCCGGCGCATCAGGTCCCCTTCGCTGACGATACCCAGCACTTTTCCGCTGTCATCCACCACGGGCAAGGCGCTGATGTTGTTCTCGAGCAAGAGGCGCGCGATCTCCCGCACATCGGCATCGGGCGATACGGTAATCACTTTGGGAGTCATGACATCGACAGCTTGCATGGCGGCATCTCCGTAAAGGGAACGGTAAAGGGTTCCGGCCGGCTTACTTGAAATCTAGTTCGGCTTGGCAGGCATCACAATTTCCCGCATTCCTCGACACTAACAAACCGAATCCGCAAACGACTTGACCTGAAACAACACTGGAGCCATATCGCGTTACATGACAGGAGTTTCTATCTTCTCTTCTTCCCGCTCCTTGAGCTCTTCGTCTTCACGTCCATCGGGCTTTCCTCCTTCCTGGTGCACCTTGACCACGTCGACGATGCGGGATCGGCTCATGACGATCTTCCAGCGCTGCAGTATCGGCTCGGCGTTGGCGACCTCCTCACGCACCACCAGATTGAGCAGGTGACGCTTCTCGACCGTCTCTCGCGAAACCTGCCCGTCCTTGAGGCGATAGACACGATGGCTGCCCTTGTCCATGAGTCGGGTCAACTGCGACAGGTCGAGCGAAAGGGTTTCACGGGTCTTCTCGTAGCCGCTGAGAAAGCGCGTGGGTGACATGCGCGAGCTGGAGCGATAGTGCAGCACCATCTCCTCGCGCTGGGCCACGTTGCGCTGGCGCACCCGCTTGATCTGCTCGTCGAGCTTGCCGAAGCGCTTGTAGTCGAACCACTCAAGCTGACGCCCCACCGGCTTGTTGCTGGTGGCATCAAAATACTGACGCCGCCACTTGGGCCGTCCCTTGCGCAGCCAGCGCCACAGGGTGTTGCGCAAATCGTCCTTGAACACCTCACGCATGGCATACAGCACCGCCATCGCCAGCACGAACAGCGCAGTGATATTGCCCACGGTATCGCGGGCCTGGAGCAGTCCCAGCGAGACAAAGATCATCACTACGCCGGTGGCGAGTCCCTTGACCGCCTTCTGTTCCGCGCCGCCCAATTCCTGGGTCTGCTGCTTCAGGGTCACTGGGTATTCGATCAACCGCCGCAGCAGGCGCATCTTGTTGGACATGCGCGTAGGGTCGCGTACCACCCGGCTGGCGTTGTACTCCGCCTGCTCGCGATGCTCGCTCTCGGCCAGGCAGATCTCCAGCAATCGCTCGCGGATGGTGCGGTAGTCACGGCCTCGCGGAAGGTACGCCACCAGCCCCAGCAGGCGCTGCTCGGTAAACCACGACAGGTAGTTGTCGATATTGGCGTAGTACTTGAGCAGCCCATCATCGCTCGGCTGGTTGCGCCGCAAGCGACGCAGGATGCCCTGGGCCAGCTCGCACAGCTCTTCGAGACGTTCCTGCAGACCGGCCGCCACGATGCGCTCCTGCGCCTCGCTGCCGCCACTCGACTCGTTCGACTCGCCGCCTTGTGTCTCGCGCCCGGTCGTATCGGCGTGGCTCTCGACCTGTTGCACGCGCCTTGCGGTATCCAGCAGCGTCTGGGTCGCCCGCTCGAGTGCCACGACGTACTGGTAGGCATAAAGGCTCAGGCTCAGGCGATACTGCTCGGTACTGAGTCGGCCACGGCTGGCCAGGCGACTGAGAACCAACGGCAGGTGGTGCTTGTCGCTGTAGTAGGTCCGCTTGACGTGGATCGCACTGTAGTAGAACGCATCTTCGGAAATGACGTGCTCGTTGAGACCGAGCTCCCCCGGCACGAACAGGAAGAGGTCCAGCCGATGCGAGGTCTCCTCCTGCAGCACGCGGGAAATCTTGAGGTGGAAGCTATCCTTGCGTTCGACGGTGATCACGTCGGCGTAGCTCCTTGTACCGAAGGCCATTGTCAGGCCGAATGATTTTCATAGTACGAGGAATGCCGGCCCGCTTTCCATCAAGAAGAATCCGGCGAGGCACGCTGCGGGTTGGTAACGCCTTCAGGGTCAGCGATGCCGGCTTCGCCCGGTGCGCGCCCCTTGGCATCACGCTGCGGTGTCGTGTCCGGCGCCTCGTCCTCCATGGACTCGCCAGGCTCGCCTTCCATGCTCACACTGAGGCGCGGCATGCCGAGGTCGATGCCCTGCTGTTCCATGCGCTGCTTGAGCAGCAAATTGAAGGCACGGGCCACGTCCCACTGCATGACCGGCGCGGTGCGGAAGCGCATGCGCAGCACGGCGGCCCCCTCGTCGAAGCGATCGATGCCCTGCATCTCCAGCGGCGACCAGATGTGGTGGCGCATCATCGGATCCTGGCGCAGCTCCTGGGCGGTCTCCTGCATCAATGTGATGGCATCGTCGATCTTCATGGTGTGCGGAATGCGGATACGCATCAATGCGATACCGAAGTGCCGCGACATGTTGTGGATCGACTGGATGGCGCTGAAGGTGATGATGTGCAGGATGCCGTCCAGGTCGCGCAGGCGCACCGTGCGCAGGGTCAGCCCCTCGACGGTGCCCATGTGGCCGTTGATCTGGACGAAGTCGTCCACTGCCAGCGAGTCCTCGACGATGATGAAGATGCCAGTGATCAGATCCTGCACCAGGGTCTGGGCGCCGAAGCCGACAGCCAGGCCGATGACACCGGCACCGGCCAGCAGCGGCGTGACGTTCACCCCCAGATTGGCCAGCCCGACGATGGCAGCGATGATCACGATGGTGGCGAAGATCACGTTGCGGATCATCGGCGTGATGGTCTGGGCCCGTGCCTGGTTGACCCGTCGGCCCCGTGAGCGGGCCGAAGAGATCAGCGCGCGCTGGATGGCGGTATCGGCAAAGATCCAGGCCAGCCAGGCCAGCAGCACCGTGAAGCCCAGCGCCAGCAGTGCCTGGCCGATGCGCATACCGGCCACGCCCTCACGCCCCAGGCCGAACAGCGAGCCGCCCCATACCTGCAGTGACAGTTCGGCAAAGACGATCCAGGCCACCACGTGGGAGAGCGCATAGCCGAAGCGCTCGAGGCGGCGGTGATACTCGCTGACTCGGCGGCGCTTGTTGCGGCGCTCACCGTGGCGCTGGATCAGCCCCGTGACCACCAACGTCAACACCAGCAGTGCTGCCGAGATGATCGAGCGTGCCAGCGCGGCCCCTACATCTCCTGCGGTGACGAAGATCGCCAGCAGCGAAACCACGACGATCAGCAGCGCCGGAACGTGCCAGAGCTCACCGACGATGCGTGCCAGCTCGATGCCGGTGCCGCCTTCACGGCGCACGCGCCAGGAACGGTTGCGAATCAGGTGCTTGATGGGGCGTTTGAACTTGAAGATGAAGCGGATGCTGAGCAGGGCCGCCAGTACGTTGGCCAGCACCGAGCCCAGCGCGGCCAGCTCCTCTCCCACGATCAGGGAGAGCCGCGCGGCATTGAGCGCATCGCCCAGTGCGATCAGCGCGCCGATCACGAACAGCATGCGCAGCCCCTGCTGCTGCAGCATCAATACCGCGGGAAAACGATGCCCACGGGTGAACACCGATACCACGCACTCCACCACGACCGACAGGGTGCGACCACAGAGTGCCAGGTAGGCAATGATCAACGCCAGGGTGCGTCCGGGGCTGGGAGGCAATACCTGGACCAGCCCCATGATCATGACGAAAGCGAGCGCCCAAGGCAGCATGCGCCGCAGGAAGTGCAGCGCCAGCAGCCAGCCCCGCGGCTCCCGGGGCAGGTCGAGAGGCAATTCCCGTCGCGCGAACAATAGCCTGCCAAGCGCAATCAGAATGACCAGCAACCCTGCCCAGATACCCAGCAGCACGGCGCTGTGGATGGCGAAGCGCACGATTTCGCTGGTCCCGGTATCCACCATCAGGTCGCTGAATTCCGCCCAGCCGTGCTCCAACTGGCGCTGCCAGTCGTCGATCGGCGACTCGCCGGCTTCGGCCTGGTCGCCCAGCTCGCTGAACGTCTCGGCCAGTGCACCGAGCAACCCCTGGCGCTGGACGGAGGCATCGGCGGGAGCGCTTTCGCCATGGGCCTGACGGATGTCACGCAGCTCGTCGAGCAGGGCGCCACGGCGCTCGTCGTCCTCCAGCGTTGTGATCACTTCGTTCAGTGACTGCTGGAACGCCTCGGCATCATGGGCATCCTCCTGGGCCGGCTCCTCCTGCCCCAGCCCACCGAGCGGCAGTTGGGCGTGCAATGGGGCAGCCCACACCAGCGGTCCCAATATGAGCAGCGATATGAGCAGCAAAGGCCCGATGCGAATCGCCACTCTCCCGTGCCCAGTGCCATCGCGTGGGAAAAAAGCTCCTGGCATCGATCACACTCCCTTGTTCCATTTGCCATGGGCCTGGGACAACAGTTGACCGGGAATCGCTCCCTGCCGACTTGCCGCCGCACTGTGCTAGGCTGGCGTTCAGACTCTCGAGTCGCACAGGATGCTTTCATGCTGCCGCAATCACCACCCGAGCCTCTGAATGTCCAGGGTAGGACCCGACGGGTTGGCGTCGAGATAGAATTCGCTGGTCTCCCTCCCCAACAGACCGGCGAACTGGTACGCGACCTGTTCGGTGGCGAACTGAAGTTGGTCAGCCCCCATCGGTTGCGAGTCGAGGCAACACGCTGGGGTGATTTCGTCATCGAACTCGATACCCAGTATGCCCACCCCGATACCAGGCTGCTTGAGGCGTTACCGCGACACGACACCGAGTGGGAACGCCAGCGTCACCAGATGCGTCTGGATTTTCACAACAAGACCCGTGAGCTGATCGGCGACGTCGTCACGGGCCTGGTACCGACCGAGATCGTTTGTCCGCCGGTGCCATGGAACGAGCTGAACGAACTCGATACCCTGTTCGGTGCCCTCCACGCGCATGGCGCCAAGGGCACCGATGCCAGCCTGCTGTATGGCTTCGGACTGCACCTCAATCCCGAGGTGGCCAGCCTGGAACCCGAGCACATTCTGCGGCTGTTTCGGGCTTTCCTGTTGATGGCCGCCTGGCTACGCAAGGAAATCAACATCGATATCACGCGGGAAGTGCTGCCGCATGCCAACCCCTTCCCCAAGCACTATGCCCTCAAGGTACTCGACACGGACTATGCTCCCGATCTGAATACCTTGATCGCCGATTACATCAGCTTCAACCCCACGCGCAACCGCGAGCTGGACCTCTACCCGCTGTTCGCCTATCTGTGCCCGGATTACCCGGACGAGCTGTTCCGCAACAACCTGATCAAGCCACGCCCCACGTTCCACTACCGTTTGCCCAACGCCCAGTTGTCCCAGCGCGGCTGGGGCGCCGTGGTGGAATGGAACCGCTGGGTGGCCGTGGAACGCCTCGCTGCAGACTGCAAGGAGCTCAACGGGCGTGCCAGCCGTTACGTTAACCTGCATACGCAGCCGCTCGTAACCCGCATGCTCGGCAGGCTGCGTCATTGGATCAAGGAGGTCCGCTCCCCCTCATGACGCGTCCCCTCATCGGTATCACCACGTCGGATTACAAGAGCCGCATCGCCTGGTGGTTCGATTGGTTCGCCGTGTGGCGACACGGTGGCCGGCCGCTTCGCCTCTCCCCTTCGCGTCCGCAGCCACCAGCGCTCGACGGCCTCATCATCGGCGGCGGAGACGACATCCAGGCCCACCTCTACGGTGGCGAGGTGCAGCTCGACGTGCGTCTCGACCCTCAGCGCGACGAACTCGAACTCGAGCTGATGGAACGCTTCATCCCCTTGGGCAAGCCGGTATTGGGAATCTGTCGCGGCGCCCAGATGCTCAATGTGCACCTGGGCGGCACGCTGGATCCCGATATCTACACGACCCATGAAGGTCTCAAACGACGGCGTACCGTGCTGCCGCGCAAGACGCTCGATATCGTGCCCGACACTCAGCTGCACCGTATCCTCAAGGTGAACTGGTGTCGCATCAACAGCCTGCATCATCAGGCCGTGCAAGAGGCAGGACGCGGTATCGAGATTGTCGCCCGCGATCGCGACGGCCTCGTCCAGGGCATAGAGTCGCGTGACCACGAGTTTCTGATCGGTGTGCAATGGCACCCGGAATGGCTGATCTTCAACCGTCCTCAGCAGCGGCTGATCCGTGCTCTGGTCGATGCGGCACGCCGCACCATGGCGGCCGAAAACTGAAGCGGCCACCCAGAGGTGGCCACTTCGAACCGCTGTGGGCGTTCAGTTGTCCAGCGCGGCATCCAGCGTGATTTCGGCCTTGAACAGCTTGGAGACCGGACAGCCCTCCTTGGCCTTGTTGGCGGCTTCCTCGAAGGCGGCAGCATCTGCGCCGGGGCTGCGTACCCGGGTAGTGAGATGGATCTTCGTGATGCTGAAGCCGCCGGAGTCCTGCTCGAGGGTGACGGCCGCCTCGGTCGATATGCGCTCGGGGGTCAGTCCGGCTTCGCCCATGATCATCGACAGCGCCATGGAGTAGCAGCTGGCATGCGCCGCGCCAATGAGTTCCTCGGGGTTGGAGCCAGACTCGCCCTCGAAGCGCTTGCCGAAGCTGTAAGGCGCCTCCTTCAGCACGCCGCTCTCGGTCGAAACCTGACCCTTGCCCTCTTTCAGGCTACCCTCCCAGACAGCGCTACCGGTTTTCTTGATGCTCATGTGGGTCGACTCCTTGCGATATGAGAACTGGCCAAAAGATTGGAAGGCAGCGCCAAAGCTATGCTGCCCTCCCTCACCATAGCGCATCGACTTGTCTTCGCCATCTCTTTGACGAATAGTATTGAAAACATTTTCCACAAAAGGCCTTCATTCATGGTCGACGCCTCGACTCCTCAGGTAGTCCTGCCTGCTACTTCCCACGAGCCCTTGCAAGCGCTGCCGGCAATCGGCCAAGGCACGTGGTTCATGGGCGAAGGGCTGGTATCTCGCAGCGACGAGGTACGCGCCCTGCAGCACGGCCTGGAACTGGGTCTGACGCTGATCGACAGCGCCGAGATGTATGCCGACGGCGGCGCCGAGGAGGTGGTCGGCGTGGCCTTGGCCGGCCGCCGCGACCAGGCCTTCTTGGTCTCCAAGGTCTACCCGTGGAACGCCGGCCGCGACAGCGCCATTGCCGCCTGCGAACGCAGCCTGAAGCGGCTTGGCACCGACCATCTCGATCTTTACCTGCTCCATTGGCCGGGCAGCATCCCACTGGAGGAAACCTTGGAGGCCTTCGATCGGCTGCGCGAACAGGGCAAGATTCGCCGCTACGGCGTTTCCAATTTCGATGTCGATGAGCTCGAGGCACTGGCGGCACTGCCCGGCGGCGAGGCCTGTGCCGTAAACCAGGTCCTCTACCACCTGGGCTCACGCGGTATCGAGCACTCCCTGCGCCCGCTGATGCAGCGCCTCGGCATGCCGCTGATGGCCTACTGTCCGCTGGCCCAGGCCGGCCAGCTGCGCCAGGATCTGTTCGGCCATCCGGTGGTGAGCGAAGTAGCCGATGGACTTGGCATTACGCCCGCCCAGTTGCTGCTGGCCTGGGCGATTCGCCCCGCCAATGGCCGCTGCGACGCTATCGCCATTCCCAAGGCAGTTCAGCCGCAACACGTCGAGCAAAATGCCAGCGCGCTCACGGTCAGGCTCGACGACGAGGCCCTGGTCCGACTCGATCAGGCGTTTCCTGCACCGACCGGAAAGATGCCACTCGATATCGTCTAGCGCTTGTCGGCGGCAGCGCGCAGGTTTAACAGCTCGTTGGCCAGCGCTTCGCTGCCGAGCTGGCGCATCCGTTCGATATTGCGCTCGGGAATCGCCTCGGGGTCGGGGTAACTCGCCAGGGCCCGTTCCAGCCCCGCCTCGCGCAGCAGGTGCAGCATCGGCCAGGGCGAGCGGTTGGTGAAATTGGCCGGATCGTTCTCTTCGGCGCCGTCGAAGCAGTAGTCGGGATGGAAGCTGGCCAGTTGATAGATACCCTCGTAGCCCTGCTCGATCAGCAGCGCCTCGGCCACGGCGAGGAAGTCGAGGTAGTCATCGAAATCCTCCAATCCCGGGCGCAACACCATCAGGGTAGTCTCGATCTTGGGTGTTTCGTCGAGTCTGCGGCACTCGTCGATCAGCGCCTCGAGTGCGGGCTCCCATTCACCCGCCGTTACCTCGACGAAGCGAATGGTGTCACTGACCAGCTCTCGGCGAGCGAAGGGGCAGACGTTATGGGCCACGACGAAGCCCTCGACCCATTCACGGGTAGCGGCACAGGCGGGCGTCAGGGTAGCGGACATGGTGAACTCGACGGCAAAGGGGCCAGCCAGTATACCCGAGCCATGGCGCATGACGGGGCTCAGTCCGCGGGCCTGGGCATCGGCCCGCGCCGGGAGGCGAGGCGATCAGCCAGCCGTGTGGGCTCGGGAAGCTTGGTACGGCCCAGACACTTCACCACCCAGTCGAGCGAGGTCGCAAGCGTTATGCGGTGCCCCAGCGAGACGAACACCGGCTTGACGCCGACTCGGGTACGCAGCACTGCTCCGATCGTCTCGCCGCGATGGCGCAGCGGCGTCCACTCGCCGCGCGCCTCCGGTACCTCCTCGTGTACCCCGCACAGGCGTGACTTGGCCACGCCGATGGTCGGCAGATCGAGCCATAGCCCCAGGTGTGAGGCCACACCCAGGCGCCGCGGATGGGCAATGCCCTGGCCGTCGACCATCACCAGCTCCGGCCGCGTCGCGAGCTGGCCGAAGGCCGCCAGCGCTGCGGGGATCTCACGAAAGGAGAGCAGCCCTGGAATGTAAGGCATGCGGGTCGGTTCGCGGTGCACCACCTGCTCCACGATCTCCAGCCCGACCAGCGGGTCACCCGGCCAGGCCAGTACCACCACCGCCGCCCGGGTGATCTCGCCGCCCTGCTCGAAGCCGATGTCGATGCCGGCGACATGGCGCACCGGTGCCAGACGATCCTCGCGCTCGATACGCCCCGCCATGCGTTTCTGCAGCGCAATGGCTTCCTCGGGGCTCAGATTCCAGTCGTGTAAGTTGGCGCCGGGCATCCCTGGCCTCCTGTTTCGTCCTTGGGTCTCGCGTAGACTATCGCCTCAGGATAGCCGGAAGCCACCGCTGCAAGGGACACGATGAAGCTCATCCATACCGCCGACTGGCATCTGGGCCAGACCTTCCATGGCCAGGAGCGCCACGCCGAACATCGCGCCCTCCTCGATTGGCTGCTCGACACCCTGGTTGCCCGCGAAGCCGACGCCCTGCTTGTCGCCGGCGACGTCTTCGACGTGGTCAACCCGTCGCTACGCGCCCAGGAACTGCTCTACGACTTCATCGTCAGCGCCCACGAGCGCCTGCCGGCACTGGACATCGTGCTGATCGCCGGCAATCACGACAGCGGCAACCGCATCGAGCTGCCGGCCCCGCTGATGCGCCGCCTGCGCACCCACGCCCTGGGCCGGGTAAGCTGGCTTGACGACGGCACCCTCGACGCCGAGCGCCTGCTGGTGCCACTCACCGACGCATCCGGTGAGACCCGCGCCTGGTGCCTGGCGCTGCCCTTCCTGCGCCCCGCCGAGGTCACCGGCCACAGCCTGGCCCGTGCCGAAGACAACGAAGGCGAGCCGCTCGGCGACAAGCCATGCAACGACTACGTCGCCGGCATTTCACGCGTTCACGAGCAGCTGATCGAGGCCGCACGCAAGCGCCGCCAGCCGGGCCAGGCGCTGGTGGCCATGAGCCACGCCCACCTGCACGGCGCCGCCGTTTCCGAGGCCAGCGAGCGGCCCATCGTGATCGGCGGCGAGGAGTCGATCTCCGCCGGGCTCTTTCCCGCCGACATCGCCTACGTGGCGCTGGGCCACCTGCACCGCGCCCAGCAGGTGGGCGAGGCACGCATCCGCTACAGCGGCAGCCCGCTGCCGCTGGATTTCAGCGAGGTGAATTACCCGCATCAGGTGGTGGAAGCGGTGCTGGATGGTGAAACCCTGGCCACCACGGAAGCGATCCCCGTGCCGCACCCCGTGGCCATGCAGCGTGTCGGCCCCAGCGAGCTCGACGCGGTGCTGGCGGAGCTCGAGGGGCTGCCCCACGCCCCCGCCCTGCCACGCGAGCGCTGGCCCTGGCTGGAAGTGCGCGTCTCGCTCAGCGCCCCGGTGCCCGACCTGCGCGCCCGGGTGGAAACGGCCCTCGAAGGCAAGGCCGTGCGCCTGCTGCGCCTGGAGCGGCGCCTGCCCCAGCAGGCTGCCGATGGCAGGCCGGAGCGAGTCGATCTGCAGCAGTTGGGGCCGAGAAAGCTGTTTCAGCGCACCTGGAAAAAGCAGTGGGGAGAGCCCCCCGGCGACGACGTATTGGCCGACTTCGACCAACTGCTGCAGGACGTGCTCGATAGCCCCGACGAGCAGCGCACCGGGGAGCGTCGCCCATGAAGATACTCGCCCTGCGCCTGGCCAACCTCGCCTCCCTGCCCGGCCCGCTGGAGCTCGATTTCACCGAGCCGCCGCTCCGCGATGCCGGCCTGTTCGCCATCACCGGCCCCACCGGCGCCGGCAAGAGCACCCTGCTCGACGCCCTGTGTCTGGCACTCTACGGCAGCACGCCGCGGCTGCGCCATGCGCCCAGCCAGAACGCGCCGTTGCCCGACGTGGAAGGCGAGACGGTGAGCACCGCCGACCCGCGCACCCTGCTGCGCCGTGGCACCGCCGGCGGCTACGCCGAGGTGGACTTTCTCGGTCGCGACGGGCGTCGTTACCGCGCCCGCTGGGCCGTGCGCCGCGCCCGCGAGAAGGCCAGCGGGCGCCTGCAGGCGGTCGAACAGTCGCTCACCGATCTCGACGACGAACGCCTGCTCACCGCCCAGAAGCGCGAGTTCGCCGAGCTGTTGCCGGAGCGCCTGGGACTGACCTTCGATCAGTTCACCCGCGCCGTGCTGCTGGCGCAGAGCGAATTCGCCGCCTTCCTCAAGGCCGACGACAACGAGCGTAGCGACCTGCTGGAACGGCTCACCGGCACCGCCGAGTATTCGCGCATCTCCGAAGCCGCCTACCGGCGGGCCATCACGGCGAAGCGGCACGTCGACGCCCTGCAGACGAAGCTCGCCGACGACCTGCCCGCCGAGCCCGAGGCCCGCAGCGCGCTGGAACGCCAGGCCGAGAGCGCCGAGCAGGCCCTGACCGACCTGCAGCAGCAGGCCAGGGAGCTCGATGCCCAGCGACAGTGGCATAGCGCCGACGAACGGCTGCGCCAGGCCTACCTGGAAGGCAAGCAGCAGCAGCAAGATGCCGAAACACACTGGCATGCGTTAGCCAAAGCACGGGGCGACCGCGACTGTCGCCGCCTGCTTGCGCCCCAGCGCCATCACCTGCTGCGCCAGGCCGCGCTGCCGGACGAAGTCGCCGCGCTGGAGCAGGCACATCGCCGGACCCGAGAGGCCCTCGAGCAGGCCCGCGTCCTGCAAACCCAGGCCGAGCAGGCCCGGGATCAGGCCGCCCGTCAATTGGAATCCGCAAGTCAAGCCCGCCAGCAGGCCGAACCGAGCCTGCGAGAGGCGCGCGAGCACACCCAGGCGCTGGCCACCCTGGAGCGTCAGCTGGCCGAGCTCGAATCCCGCCATCACAACTGCCGCCAGCAGGCAGAGGCACTGAACCAGCAGCACCAGGCCACCGCGGCCAGGCTGCGCGAGCTGCAACGCCGACGCGACGAGTGGCAGGCCACCCTGCGCCAGCTGATGGGCAGTCACGAACGACTCGATGCCGCCCGCCAGGCGGCGCAGCAGACCCATGACCATGCCGCCCGCCGCGGCCTGGCGCTGGAGGAACTGGCCAGCCGCTGGCAGGAGCTTCTGCACACCGAGCTGGCCCAGCGTCAGTTGAGCGAACGCCTGGCCGGGGATGAGAAGCGGCAGGCCGAACTGACCGTTCAGGGCAAGGCTGCCCGTGAGCGGCTCGACGGCAGCGAACAGCGCTACGCCACCCTGCGCGATTTCATCGAGCGCAGCCGTGCTGCCCGCAGCGAGAGCGTGGCACGGCTGCGCGACACGCTGCAGGAAGGCGAGCCCTGTCCGGTTTGCGGCGGCCACGACCACCCCTTCCGTCACCGACCGCCGGCCACCCCGGAGGCAGCCCAACTGGCCGCCCAACAGGAGCAGGAAGAGGCACAGCTGGCCGAGGCCAGACAGACCTTCGAGCAGGCCCAACTGGCACGCAGCGAACTCGAGGGCGAGTACCGCGCCGCGCTGGCGGCGATCACACGCGGACGGCAGGAGCTGCAGCAGGCCGAGGAGAGACTGGCTCAGGCCCGGCACGCCCTGAGCGGCCATCCCCTGCACACGGAGCTGGCCGACATTGCGCCTGTGGAGCGTGAAGCCTGGCTCGCTCACCAGCGCCAGCACAGCGCCGCCGAGCGTGAACGGGCCGAGCGTACGCTCCAGGAGCTGGCCCGCGCCGAGGCGGCGCTGAGCCCGCTGGAAGAGGCCCTGCGCCAGGTCGAGATCGAACGCGCCCAGCATGAGGCCCGGCGCACCTCGCTGGCGGAAACCCAGGCCCAGCTCGACGCCCAGCTGCCGCCTCTGCGCCAGGAGCGGCAGTCACTTGCCGAGCGGCTCCAGGCCCTGCTCGGCGAGCACGCCTCGGCCGACGCCTGGCAACAACGGCTGGAAGCCGGCCAGGAATCCGCCCGTCGTGAGCGCGACCAGGCCATCGAGCGCTGCCACGGCGCCGAACGCGAGCAGGCCCGGCTCACCCAGCAGGCCGCTCACGAAGCCGAGCGCATCGAAGGGCTCCGTCAGGAGCAGGTCGAGCTGAAAGCTCGACTGGCCGACTGGCGCCAGGCCCATCCGCAATTGGATGACGCCACGTTGGCCCGACTGCTGGCGCAGCCCGAGGCGGAAGCCGAGCGTGAGGAACGCGAGCTGGCCGATGCCGACGAGGCCCGCCAACGCACCGAGGCAAGCCTCGTCGAACGGCGCCAAACCTTGCTCGCGCACCGCCGCGGGCAGGCGCTAGCCAATGATGACAGCGACGATGCGTTACTGGGCGAAGAGGTGGAAGCGGAGATCGTCAGTCGTCGTGAGGCGCTCGTCGCCGAACGGCAGGCTCTGGAGCCAAAGCTGGAGACAGCCCAGCAAACACGCGACGAGGCCATTCACACCCTGCGCGACGACAACCGCCGGCGCCTGCGCCAGCAGCAGGGCCAGGCCGAGCTGGAAGCCGCCCGTGCCGAACAGGTGCGTTGGGGGCGTATCAGCGAGTTGATCGGTTCCGCCGACGGCAAGGTGTTTCGCCGCATCGCCCAGGCCTACAACCTGGAGCAACTGCTGGAGCATGCCAACGCCCACCTGGCCAACCTCAGCCGCCGCTATCGACTGGCCCGCGGCGGCAGCGAACTCGGCCTGCTGGTGGTGGACCACGACATGGGCGACGAGCGCCGCTCGGTGCACTCGCTCTCCGGCGGCGAGACCTTCCTCGTCTCGCTGGCCCTCGCTCTCGGGCTCGCCTCCATGGCCTCGGGCGAACTCACCATCGAGTCGCTGTTCATCGACGAAGGCTTCGGCAGCCTCGACCCGCAGTCGCTGGCACTGGCTATGGAAGCGCTCGACGGCCTGCAGGCGCTGGGTCGCCGCGTCGGCGTGATCTCCCACGTGCAGGAAATGCACGAGCGCATTCCAGTGCAGATCCAGGTAGAGCCGCTGGGCAACGGCACGAGTCGGGCAAGGTTGGTCAGCCCTTGACGTCTCGTCGCCCTTCACGGCCATTGCGCCGGTTCATTGCACTGGTTCATCCCGTGCGGCATCTTCTACAGGACAGCATTGCAAACGCGAGGGTCTCCCATGAAGTACCTCTGTCTCGCCTATGAGGAAGAGCGAATATTCAGCGAGATGACGGAAGCCCAGTGGCATGAGCTACTACAGGAAACAGTGGATTATGTGGCCGACCTGCAGAAACGAGGCAAGCTGGTCCTGACCAACGCCTTGCAGAGCGCCACCAAGGCGCACACCCTGAGAATTCGTGATGACGAACTCATCATGACCGATGGGCCCTTTGCCGAGACCAAGGAGCAGCTAGGCGGCTTCTTCTTGATCGAGGTCGCGTCAGAAGAGGAAGCCCTGGAGATTGCTGCCGGCTGGCCGTCAGCGCGACTTGGCACCATCGAGGTGAGGCCCGTCGAGGAGGAATTGAGACCCGAAAGCCGCTACTGAGCGGGAGGTTGGTGAGTGGCTAGCCGCTCGAAGAAACGTCGATAGGCGGTCTGCCTCGGCTATGCTGCATGATTCAAGAGTCTTTGAAGGGAGGCATCATGCAGGCTTTTGCGTTGCACGGCATGCGTTGCCTGGGCCTGACACTGCTGTTGGGGCTGGCGGGTCAGGCATTCGCAGCCGAAGTGAACTGGCCGCGCATGACCGAGTCGGCAGACGGAGTTCCGATTGCCTATGAGGTGCAGGGTAGCGGCGAGCCCACGCTCGTGTTCATCCACGGCTGGAGCTGCGACGGGCGTTACTGGCGCGGACAGGTGCCGCACTTCTCGCAACGGCATCGAGTGGTAACGATCGATCTCGCCGGTCACGGACATTCCGGCCTGGGGCGTGACGCCTACACCATGCCCGCTTTCGGCGAGGACGTGAAGGCGGTGCTGGAGGACCTGGACTTGGAACAGGCCATCCTCATCGGGCACTCCATGGGTGGGTCGGTCGCCGTGGAAGCGGCGCGCCTGATGCCGGAACGCGTCATCGGCATCGTGGGCGTCGATACCTTCCATCATGTCGCACCGCAAATGGCCCCGTCCGATCTCGAGGAAATGCTGTCGCCACTGCAGGAAAATTTTACCGACGCCGCGCGCCATTTCACGGCTACGATGTTCGTCGAGGAGACCGATGCCACGCTACGCGATTGGGTCATACGGGACATGGCAGCCGCTGTGCCGGAAGTCGCCCTCAGTGCATTCGAGGACATGGGAACACGCCACATCGATGGGGAAGCGGCGCAGCACTTCGAAGAGTTGGCGATCCCCGTAGTGGCTATCAACGCCGACCTGTGGCCGACCGACGTCGAAGCCAACCGGCAGTTGCTGCCCGAGTTCGACGCCGTGATTATGGAAGGCACCGATCATTTCCTGCACATGGCCAAGCCTGCGGAATTCAACCGGGAGCTGGAACGGATAATCGGCACGCCGCCATGAGGCTCATAACGAACGGGTAGCGGCCGGTCCGAAGCCATTTGCGCTGGCTGGGTGGCCGCCATCAAATCGGCTTGAGGGCTGCGCCACAAAACGCCCAGTTGTCATCCTATGTCATGCCCCTATCCGCTATGGGCGGTGTCTCGCTCACTTGGATTTCCAGGATCGGCCGGAACTCCTCGATGGGGACCGGCCGTCCGAACAAGTAGCCCTGGTAAAGGTGGCAGCCCAGGCCGGCAAGTACATCACGCTGAATCTCCGTCTCGACACCTTCGGCAATGACGGCAAGCTCGAGGCTCTGAGCCAGAGCTACGATAGCTGCAGCAATAGGCGTCGACTGGGTGTCATGGCTCAGGTCGCGGACAAAGGCGATGTCGATCTTCAGCGTATCCAGCGGCAGTGCCTTGAGATAGACCAGGGAAGAGTAACCGGTGCCGAAATCGTCCAGTGCAAAGCTGACGCCGATGCGCCGCAACAGCAGCATCTTTTCGATGGTGCCCTCCGGGTCCTTGAGCAGCAAGGATTCGGTCAGCTCAAGCGTCAGGTGGCTCGGCACTACGGCGTGGCGGTAGATGGACGTCAGCACCTGGTCGACGAAGTCCGGCTGCTGAAACTGCCGCACGCTGACGTTGAGGGAGAGCTTGAGCTCGCAAAATTCGGGGCTTTGCCGCCACTCCCCCAGTAGTCGGCACCCCTCCTGAAGGACCCAGTAACCAAGAGGAAGAATCAGCCCGCTCTCTTCGGCCAGAGGGATGAACTCACCGGGGGAGATGTATCCGCGCGCTGGATGCTGCCAGCGAACCAGCGCTTCAGCGCCGATGACATGCCGACGAGAATCGACCTGAGGTTGAAGGTGCAAGCTCAGCTCACCGTTTTCAATGGCATGCCTAAGTTCACGCTCAAGGGTGAGTCTCGCCTCGCGCTCTTGCTCCAGATGCGGGCGAAACAGCTGAGGAGTCGCGTCACGCTGTCGTTTGGCCTCGAGCAGAGCAAGCCCGGCACGTTTGAACAGCTGCGCCGGACGGGTGCCATCCTGAGGATTGAAAACCAACATGCCGACACTGAGCCGGCATGGATACGTGTGTCCCTGCAACTGATACTCGGCAGTAAGTGACGCGAGCACGCGTCCGGTCAGCGTACGGGCCTCATGCCGGCCGGCTGACCGTTGAGACGAGCGCAAACGCGCCAGCAGTGCGAACTCATTACCGTCCAGCCGTGCCACGTAGATATCGTCACCCGCCCAGCCTTGGAGGCGTATCGCAAGCTGACGTAACAGCTCATCGCCAATATCTTGACCCAGACTGTCGTTGAGGATCTTGAAGCGGTCGATATCGAACAACACCAGCAGCGATAACCTCCCATCCCCGGCCTGACGCTGCTCACACTGGTTCAGTCGTATCTGAAGCGCTCTGCGATTGGGAAGCTCGGTCAGAGTGTCATGGAAGGCCAGGAAGCGAATACGCTGCTGGGCTTCCTGTTCGGCGGTGCGATCGGAGATCAACGCAACATAGTCCTGCTCGTCGCTATCGGTATAGGTCACACGACTGACACTGAGCCACGCCGGGAAGCGCCTTCCATCGCGGTGCTGAGCGTCGATCATGCCGCTCCATTTGCCCTTGTCTTCCAGGCCCTGCTTGATGACGTCTCTCATTGCCCCACTATTGGCTGCAAACGTCAGCTTCCATACCGATTTACCGACGGCTTGCTCTACTTGCCAACCCAGCAGATATTCGAGCGCGGCATTGCTGAGCCGAATCCGCCCTTTGTCATCGAACAGAGCAACACCGTCCTGTAGCGCGGAGATGACTTTGAGTAGGCGTGTACGCGTCATGTGTTCGTGATGTTCACTGACATGCAGCCGGCGCTGAGATCGCGTGGCCACGACAGTGAGCAGGGCGACCAAGAGAATGCAGCCGCCAATGAGATAGATCAGCCAGTGCGACTCTATCAGCCGCGGCTGGGAAACCGCCCTCGGGAGGGGCACGAACCAGGCGGCACGCATGGCCACGTAGTGCATGCTGCAGATGGCCAGCGAGACGAACACGGCGGCGACGAAAGCGCAGGTCTTGGCGCGCTGCATGCCCCACTCCTGACGGCATAGGCGATAAGCGTAAGCGCTGGCGATACCGAGGCCAACGGCCACGCACACGGATAGCAGGAACAGTATCAGGTCATGGTAAAGCAGGGCCGGCATATGCATGGCCGCCATGCCGGTGTAATGCATCACGCCAATGCCCAGCCCCAGGCTGGTTCCGGCCATCAACAGCTCGCGATGGGTGGGGGTCTCACGCGACAGCAGGGCCACGGCCGCCATGCTTCCTGCCATGGCCGGTAATATGGAAAGCAGCGTCAGGGCGGGGTCATGATGAACGGCAAAATCGAGCCTGTAGGCATGCATGCCGGTGAAGTGCATGCTCCAGATACCTAGCCCCATGACACCCGCTCCGGCGAACAGCCAGAGCCGGCGACGCCCTGCCTGCTTGGCCTTGCTGACCAGCTTGATGAGGTCCAGGCCGGCATAGGAAGCGGCCAGCGCAATTGCCCAGGATACCAGCACCAGGGAGAGATGATGCTCTCCCTGGACGGCACCCAGGCTACGCGGATCAAGCAGAAGATTGGCAAGTATCGTCATGAAGTAATCTTCGGCAATTCGGTCGTCTTCTTGAGGTAGGTTCAGCGAGGCGCGTTGAATAAATGTTTTTCCAACGATAAAAAAGCGCCCCGTTGCCGGGGCGCCTCTGTTACATCGCGGTTCTTTCCAGGCTTACGCCAAGTCGAAGCGATCCGCGTTCATCACCTTGTTCCAGGCGGCAACGAAGTCCTTGACGAACTTCTGCTTGGCATCGTCCTGGGCGTAGATCTCGCTGATGGCACGCAACTGCGAGTTGGAACCGAACACCAGGTCGACCCGAGTGCCGGTCCACTTCACTTCGCCGCTCTTGCGATCGCGACCCTCGAACACATCGGCATCCACCGAAGCCGGCCTCCACACCGTGCCCATGTCGACCAGATTGACGAAGAAGTCGTTGGTCAGGGTGCCGGGACGATGGGTGAACACGCCGTGACGTGAGTTGCCGTAGTTGGCCTCGAGCACACGCAGGCCGCCGACCAGCACGGTCATCTCCGGCGCGCTGAGTCCCAGCAGCTGGGCCTTGTCGATCAGCATCTCCTCGTCGGAGACGGTGAAGCGAGCGCGACGGTAGTTGCGGAAGCCGTCGGCCTCGGGGCGCAGCCACTCGAACGACTCGGCGTCGGTCTGCTCGGCGCTGGCGTCGGTGCGGCCCGGCGAGAACGGCACCTCAATGGCGTGGCCGGCATCCCGGGCGGCCTTCTCGATGGCGGCGGCACCGCCCAGCACGATCAGGTCGGCCAGCGAAACCCGCTTGCTGGAGTGCATCGCGTTGAAGTCGTCCTGGATACTCTCCAATGTCTTGAGCACCCTGGCCAACTGCTCGGGCTGGTTGGCTTCCCACTCCTTCTGGGGTGCCAGGCGAATGCGGGCGCCGTTTGCCCCACCGCGCATGTCGGAACCACGGTAAGTGGACGCCGACGACCAGGCGGTATAGACCAGCTCGGCCACGGTGAGGCCTGAACCGAGGATCTTGCTCTTGAGGTTGGCGATGTCCTGGGCGCCGACCAGCTCATGATCCACGGCAGGCACCGGATCCTGCCAGATCAGCTCTTCGGCCGGCACTTCCGGGCCGAGATAGCGCGCCTTGGGCCCCATGTCGCGGTGGGTCAGCTTGAACCAGGCGCGGGCAAAGGCGTCGGCGAACTCTTCGGGATTGTTGTGGAAGTGCTCGGAGATCCTGCGGTATTCCGGGTCCTCGCGCATGGCCATGTCGCCAGTGGACATCATGATGCCGACGCGCTTGGTTGCGTCTTCGGCATCCGGTGCCATGTGCTTCTCGGCGAGATTCTTCGGCACCCACTGCTTGGCTCCCGCCGGACTGGTGGTGAGCTCCCACTCATTGCCGAACAGCACGTCGAAGTAGCTCATGTCCCACTGGGTCGGCGTCGGGGTCCAGGCGCCCTCGAGGCCACTGGTGATGGTGTCGCGGCCCTTGCCGCTCTTGTGGCGGCTCTTCCAGCCAAAGCCCATCTCCTCCATGGGCGCAGCCTCCGGCTCGGGGCCAACGTTGACCGGGTCACCGGCGCCGTGTGCCTTGCCGAAGGTGTGGCCGCCGGCGGTCAGCGCCACCGTCTCGTAGTCGTTCATCGCCATGCGGGCGAAGGTGTCGCGGATGTCCCGGGCCGAGGCGAGGGGATCGGGATTGCCGTCCGGGCCTTCCGGGTTGACGTAGATGAGGCCCATCTGCACCGCGGCCAGCGGGTTCTCCAGCTCGCGTTCACCGGAATAGCGGCTCTTGGCATGGCCGCTGTCGGCCAGCCACTCGTCCTCGGCGCCCCAGTAGATGTCCTCTTCCGGCTGGTACACGTCCTCACGCCCGCCGGCGAAACCGAAGGTCTTGAAGCCCATGGACTCCAGCGCGACGTTGCCGGTCAGGATGTAGAGGTCGGCCCAGGAGAGCTTGTTGCCATACTTGCGCTTGATCGGCCACAGCAGGCGGCGTGCCTTGTCGAGGTTGCCGTTGTCGGGCCAGCTGTTGAGCGGCGCGAAGCGCTGGGTGCCGGTACCGGCGCCGCCACGGCCGTCGCCCACCCGGTAGCTGCCGGCGCTGTGCCACGCCATGCGGATGAAGAGCGGGCCATAATGACCGTAGTCGGCCGGCCACCACTCCTGGGAGTCGGTCATCAACGCTTCGAGGTCCTGCTTCACAGCCGCCAGGTCGAGCGACTTGAACGCCTCGGCGTAGTTGAACGCCTCGCCCAGCGGGTTGGACTTCGGAGCATGCTGGTGGAGGATGTTCAGATTGAGCTGGTTGGGCCACCAGTCGTGAGTGGCATTGCCCTTGTCCCCATGCTTGGTGCGAGACCCATGCATGACGGGACACTTGCCTGCGCTGCTGCCGACTTTCTGATCCATGACGCTCTCCATGAGTATGTGTTGTCGTGCAATAGATATAACAGCTGGATCTAGTAGGAGAGACTTGTTTTTACACACCAGATCGATAGCTAATTACAATCACACAAGGAGAATCAATAGCCATTCAGCCATCAGACAGGGAGCTGTCTCTGCGCACAGCTTTGCCGCCCTGCTCGCCCGCGACAGGCATGTTAGGCTATGAACAATGATCTTCAGGAGTGCCACATGACCGCCGCCGAAATGCTCGAACGCCTGGTGGGCTTTGCCACCGTTTCCCGTGATTCCAACCTCGATCTGATCGCTTTCGTTGAGAGCTATCTCGACGAGCACGGGATCGCGCATTGGCGGGTGGAGAGCGATGACGGCAGCAAGGCCAATCTGCTGGCCCGCATCGGGCCGGACGTGGAAGGTGGCGTGGTGCTCTCGGGTCACACCGACGTGGTGCCGGTCGATGGCCAGCCGTGGTCGACCGATCCCTTCACCCTGGTCGACAAGGGCGACGGCCGGCTCTACGGCCGCGGTACCTGCGACATGAAGGGCTTCATCGCCTGCGCCCTGGCCGAACTGCCCGAATGGCTGGCGGCTGGCCTGGACAAGCCGATCTACCTGGCCCTTTCCTACGACGAGGAGGTCGGCTGCATCGGCGCGCCGCGCATGATCGAGCGGCTGATGGCCGAGCATCCGCGCCCCGCGGCGGTGATCGTCGGCGAGCCGACGATGATGCAGCCGGTGGTGGCGCATAAGGGCGCCACCAACCTGCGCACCAAGGTAACCGGCCGCGCCTCGCATTCGAGTCAGGTCGACCAGGGCGTCTCGGCGATCCACGTGGCGGCACGGCTGGTCACGAAGATCGAGGACGTGATGGCCGAGCTGCGCGCCGAAGGGCGTGTCGACGAGGCCTTCAACGTCGCCCACTCCAGCCTGCATGTGGGCAAGATCGCCGGCGGCACCGCAATCAACATCATGGCCCGCGAGTGCACCTTTGAATGGGAGATCCGCCACCTCCCCGGCGACCGCGTCGAGGAACTGCTCGGCAGGGTGAACGACTACGCCACCGAGCTCGAGGCCGAGATGCAGCGCCGCGCGCCAGAGACGAGCATCGTCACCGAGGCGCTCAACGTCACCGTGCCGGCACTCGCCGACGACAACAATACCGAGGTGCTCAGCCTGTGCCGCGAGCTGCTCGGCGAGCAGCCCAGCGGTGCGGTGGCCTACGCCACCGAGGCCGGCCAGTTCCAGCGCGTGGGGCTACCCACCGTGATCTGCGGCCCCGGCAGCATTCGCCAGGCGCATCAGCCCGACGAGTACATCGAGATCGAGCAGCTCGCGGAAGGCACTCGCTTCATGCAGGCGTTGGGGCACCGGCTGGCCAACCGTTAACCTCCAAAGCCGGGCTCGGCGAGCCCGGCAACACCAGTCTGCATCTGCAGCAGGCTGCCGGCCAGGGGCCAGCGCTCCTTGCCCTCGGCATCCAGGTGCTGGGTGGCAGTGGTGATATAAAGCGTGCGCAGGTCGCGCCCGCCGAAGGCCACCATAGTCGGATGCGGGCACGGCACTTCGTGCTCCGCCACCAGCTCGCCCTCGGGCGAAAAGCGCACCACGCGGCCGCCGTCGTAGAGCGCGCTCCAGTAGCACCCTTCGCTGTCCACCGCCGCGCCGTCGGGCACGCCGGGCAGCCCCAGCGTTTCCAGGTCGACCCAGGTCTCCCCTTCTCCCAGCATCCCGCTGTCGACGTCGAAGGAGTAGCGCAGAATGCGGCGGCTCAGTGAGTCGGTGTGGTAGAGCCAGCGTCGGTCGAGGCTGAAGGCGAGCCCATTGGAGATGCCGATGCCCGACAGCCGCCGTGACAGCTCGCCGCGATCGAGGCAGTAGAGCGCTGCCGTGAGGCTCGCCTCGTCGCTGGCAATGGTGCCCACCCAAAGTCGCCCGGCGGCGTCGCAGCGGCCGTCGTTGAAGCGGTTGCCCTGCCCCGCCTGCCTCCACTCAGGATTGCCGGCCAACCGCTCGGGCTCGCCGCTCGCGGGCAGGCGCAGGATGCCTGACGCCGCAGCGACCACCAGCCCCGCTTCGTCGAACGCCACACAGCCCACCTTCTCGCCCAGCTCGGTACGCGTCGGCGCCCCACCCTGCTGAGGACGCCAGGCGTAGACATGGCCATTGTTGATATCGGTCCAATACAGCGTCTGCCGCTCCACCGACCACACCGGGCTCTCGCCCAGGCTCATGTCGAGCTTCACCGCCACTTCGATGCCGCTCTCTTGCATGCTTGCTCCTTTCATCTTCCGGCGTTCCTTGGCCTCAATGATTGTCGCGCGGTGGGCTCTGGCGTGCCACGTCGCGGTACTTGGCGGCGCCTGCCAGCGTCATGCCACGGTCGAGCGGCTCCACCAGGGTCCGCTGGATCTCCTGCCACGGTGTCTGGTGGGCAGGATAGCGATAGCCGCCCTGGCTCTGCAGACGCTCACGGCGCGCCTGTATCTCGGTATCGTCGAGCATCAAGCGTACCTCGCCGCGATTCAGGTCGACGCGCAGGCGGTCGCCGTCCTCGAGCAGCGCCAACCCACCGCCGGTGGCCGCCTCGGGCGAGGCATTGAGGATCGACGGTGAACCGGAGGTGCCCGACTGGCGGCCGTCGCCCAGGCACGGCAGCGACTCGATGCCGCGCTTTATCAGCGCCTCGGGCGGCTGCATGTTGACCACCTCGGCCCCACCGGGGTGGCCCACCGGGCCGACGCCGCGCATCACCAGGATGGTGTGTTCGTCGATCTCGAGCGCCGGGTCGTCGATGCGCGCGTGGTAGTCTTCCGAGCCGTCGAACACCACCACCTTGCCCTCGAAGGCGTTGGGATCGTCCGGGTTGGAGAGGAAGCGCGCGCGGAAGTCGGCGGAGATCACGCTAGTCTTCATCAGCGCCGAGTCGAACAGGTTGCCCTTGAGATTGAGGAAGCCGGCCTGCTCGACCAGCGGGTTGTCGTAGCGGCGTATGACCTCGGGGTCCTGGGTCTCGCAGCCCACCACGTTGTCGGCCAGCGTGCGGCCGTTGACGGTAAGCGCCTCCCCATGGAGCTTGCCGGCGCCGAGCAGCTCGTGAAGCACCGCCGGCACCCCGCCGGCGCGGTAGAACTCCTCGGAGAGATAGGCCCCGGCAGGCATCACGTTGGCCAGCAGCGGAATGGCATGGCCGAGGGCCTGCCAGTCGTCGTTGGTGACCTCAATGCCGGAATGACGGGCGATGGCGTTGATGTGGATCGGCGCGTTGGAAGAACCGCCCAGCGCCGAGCACACCACGATGGCATTCTCGAACGCCTCGCGGGTGAGAATGTCGCTGGGCCGCAGGTCGGCCCACACCATATCCACGATGCGCGCGCCAGTATCGTAGGCCACTATCGAGCGCTCCTTGTAGGGCGCCGGGATCATCGCCGAACCGGGCAGGCTCATGCCCAGCGCCTCGGCCATGGAGTTCATGGTCGAGGCGGTGCCCATGGTGTTGCAGTGCCCCACCGAGGGCGCCGAATCGGTAGCACGGGCGAGGAACTCGGCGTAGTCGATGTCGCCCGCCGCCAGGCGCTTGCGCAGCTCCCAGATGATGGTGCCGGAGCCGACCCGGTCCGGCCCGCGCCAGCCATTGAGCATCGGTCCGCCGGAAAGCACGATGGCGGGAATGTTGACCGTGGCGGCGGCCATCAGGCTCGCCGGGGTGGTCTTGTCGCAGCCGGTGGTGAGCACCACGCCGTCGAGCGGGTAGCCGTGCAGCACCTCGACCAGCCCCAGGTAGGCCAGGTTGCGGTCGAGCGCGGCGGTGGGCCGCCGCGCGTTCTCGTGGATCGGATGCAGCGGGAACTCGAACGGCACCCCGCCGGCGGCACGAATGCCGTCCTTGACCCGCTTGACCAGCTCGATGTGATGGCGGTTGCACGGGGTCAGATCGGAACCCGACTGGCAGATGCCGATGATCGGCTTGCCGCTGGCGAGCTCCTCCAGGGTGATGCCGTAGTTCATGTAGCGCTCGATACACAGCGCCGTGGTGCCGGGAGATTCGGGATTGTCGAACCACCAGCGCGAGCGAAGCTGGTCGGGTGTGATCTTGCGGTCGGTCATGTCGCGATCCTCATGCGAGTCGGCGGTCTTGTCTTGGCCGGATTGTCCTTGGTAGTGGGGCATAGTGATACACGACATCGGCCGGTGGCGTCATTCATAGGCCATCTCCTCGAGCTCCTTGCCCCGCGTCTCCTTGACCAGGCGCAGCACGAAGAAGACCGACACCACCGCGCACAGGGCGTAGAAGCCGTAGGCGCCGGCCAGGCCGATCGTGGCCAGCATGATGGGGAAGGTTATGGTGATGCCGAAGTTGGCCAGCCACTGGAACAGCCCCGCGATGGCCAGGCCCGAGCCGCGCATCTGGTTGGGGAACATCTCGCCGAGCATGACCCACATCACCGGGCCCCACGAGACGTTGAAGAAGAATACGTAGGCGTTGGCCGACAGTAGCGCAAACACACCCATGTCGTCGCCGAGACGCAGGCTGCCGTCGACCAGACTCGCCGTGGAGAAGGCATAGGCCATGCTGGCCAGGGTCAACGCCATGCCCACCGAGCCCGCCCATAGCAGCGGCTTGCGCCCGATCTTGTCGATCAGAGCAATGGCAACCAGGCAGGCACCGATGCTCACCGCTCCCGAGATGACGTTGATCAGCAGCGCGTCACCTTCGGAGAAGCCCACCGACTGCCACAGCACCGCACCGTAGTAGAACACCACGTTGATACCCACCAACTGCTGGAACACGGCCAGGCCGATGCCCACCCAGACGATGCCGTGCACCTTGCCGGTAGCGCGATCGATCACGTCGCGCAGGCGCGGCTTGTGATCCCGCGACAGGGTCGCGTCGATCTCTGCCAGCTTGGCGCTCACTTCGCCCTCGGGCATCACCAGGCCCAGCACCCGTCGCGCCTCACCCTGCTTGCCACTGCTGATCAGGTAACGCGGACTCTCCGGAATGAACAGCAGCGCGACCAGGAACACCGCCGCCGGCAGCAGCTCGATCCAGAACATCCAGCGCCAGGTGGCAAAACCCAACCACAGCTCGGCCATCGCCGAACCCGACACATGCGCCAGCACGTAGTTGCTGAGAAAGGCTACGAACAGCCCCGAAATGATCGCCACCTGCTGAATGGTGGCGAGCCGGCCCCGATAGGCGGCAGGCGCCACTTCGCTGATATAGGCTGGGGTCATCACGCTGGCGGCGCCGACTGCCATGCCGCCCAGTACACGATAGATGACGAACTCCAGGGAGCTTCCGGCAACGCCCGAGCCCCAGGCGCTGACCAGGAAGAACACCGCCGCCACGATCAGCAGCGTGCGGCGTCCGAAGCGGTCCGCCAGGCGTCCGGCGAAGAAGGCGCCGACGGCGCAGCCGAGCAGCATCGAAGCGACGTTGAAACCGGTGCCCACACTGTCGGAGCCGAATGCGGTCTGCAGGCCGTCGACGGTACCGTTGATCACCCCGCTGTCGAAGCCGAACAGGAAGCCGCCGATGGCGGCAATGCAACAGATCATGAAGATATAGGCCGAACGACTCATTACCTTGCGTTGCATGACAAGTACTCCGGAAAAAGGGCGCCCGAGTGGGCGCCAAGGCGAGGAAGCCCCGCGATGAAGGGTGCCAGTGCGTGATTTACCACCACACGTCCATCTGCACGCCGAAGGTGAGGCCATCGCTATCGTCGACGTTGATGGCATCGCCTGCCGCACCCGCGTCGATCGAGCGGCTGGTGCGGTCCGCCTGGAAGGCGTCCCCGTTCCAGTCCGCATAGGTGGCGAATACGCGGATGACCGGACGCGCAAAGCCGCCCACCCCCGCGGACCATTGCTGGGCCAGGGTCAGTTTGGTCAGGCGGCGGCTGTCGTCGCCGTTCTCGGGATCGATATAGTCGTGGCCGAGCTCAAGGGCCGTGCTCAGGTTGTTCGTCCAGTAATAGGTCGGACGCAGGCCCGCTGAGATCCAGGTGGCTCCGGAGTCGTCATCGAAGCTCTTCTCTTCATAGATGGCCGCATATAGCAGGTCGAACCTGTCGGGGGCGAGCCACACGTTGCCATGGTTGATGACGCGCCACATATCACCGCCGGGCACGTCCGGAGAAACCCCGGCATTCATGCGCCCTTGACCGCTGCCGGCATTGATGATGCCGTCGGTGGCGTACTGCAATGCCAGCTTGTTGGAGCCGCCGAACCAGTTGTTCTGCTCGTGCTGGACGGTGAACATGTGGCCCCGCTTGGCCTCGCTGCCGTCGTAATACTCCCTCTGGGCATCGCTCAGTTGAGCGCGGCCGTAGTTGTAGCCCAGCACCAGCGTGCCATCGGTATTGACGGGGATGTCGGACCAGCGAATGTCCAGGGTGTCATTGGAGATGCGATTGTCGGCATCGGGGTATTCGGTATCGTCGGTGCCCGTGGCGCGCATCCACGCCAGGTGCAGCTTGCCGGTACCCACGTCGATGTTCTCGATACCGCCGCCAGGACCGGTGGAGTCCCAGTAGAAGAAGTCGTTGATGTGCACGTCATGGCGACGATAGAAGCGCTTGCCCGCCCACAGGCTGGCACCGGGCAAGGCGTCGACCACGTTGTGGCCCTGCACGTACAACTGGCGCAGGGACACCTCGGTATCCTCGGAATCGTTCACCTGATTCGAGAAATAACCCACCATGCTGTTGAAGTAGAACGATTTGTCGCCCTGCTCAAAGAGGGTCGCGCCCAGACCCAGTTCGGCATAGGTTTCGCATTCGTTGCCCAGGCGGTACTTGGCCCCGGCGCCATTGGCCCGAAAGCAGGCCTGATCTCCACCGCCTGCGGTGTTGCCGATGCCGGACCGCGCATAACCGGTGAAGTCGATGCCGGAGATAAAGTCTTCCTGCGCTTGGACAGTACCGAAGGCGAGACAGCCGAGCCCGATCAGGCCCAAACGGGCCAAGGGATGTGCTGAGAGACGTGGCGTTTTCATTGTTGTGCTCCTCGTGAATGATTGCATCTCTATGGTTTGTTGTTGGTAATAACTCTGAACTAAGTAATTGTGGTGTGACGGGTGGATGGCTCCTTGGTATCAACGGGTGGATTTAGCTGGCGAGACAGCGGAAACGGCAACGCATCGAAAGACTTTCCTCGGTGCCCAGCTCGACCAGACCTTGGCGCTGCGGATCGCCGCGGTGCGCGTCGACCTCGTGGGAGACCGGCTCGAAGCAGAAGAAGTCAGCCTGAGCGTTCGGCGAGAACACCAGGTAGCGCGAGCTGTCGGCTCTCACTTCGAGCGCCATGCCACGCTCAGGCCAGCGCAGCACGGCCCGGCCGTTCCAGCCGGTGAAGAGATTGTCGATCTTGCCTGTGGGAAGTGCCGCACCACGGGAAAAGTCCCAGGGCTCGCTGGGTGAAAGTCGGCGCCACTCGGTCGGCAGTTGGGCGGCATCGACCTCCCACACGCCCTCGGCAGCGGCTTCGACTGTTACCTCGGCGCTGCGCGGAAACCAGGGGTGCAGGCCCAGGCCGTAGGGGGCAGAACTCTCCCCCAGATGGGTCACGGCGAGGGTGACCTCGAGCGCAGCTTCCTCCAGGCGGTAGGTCAGCTCCGCCCGATAGACGAAAGGCGGCTGTTCGCGGGAGCGCAGGCCGAGCCGCAGCCACGTATCGCCTTGCTCCTCCACCTGCCAGGCCTGTTGCCAGCCGTCGCCGTGGATCGGCAAAGGCTCGCCGGGCAGATTGGCTGCCAGTGAATAATGACGGCCGCGCCAGGCGAAGCCGCCCCCGCCGATGCGGTTGGACCACGGCACCAGCGGGTACATGGCCAGCCGGTTGGGGTCGCATTCGTCCTCGCTGCCCGGGCGCATCAGCGGTTCAGGGCCGCACTCGGTAAGCCTGTCGAAGCGCACCACTGAGCCCCCGACTTGCGGGTTGACCACAAGGCGCAGCTCGCCGTTGTCGAGTGTCATCGTCATGACGTTCGCTCGTTCACGGCTCAGGCCATGCTGACCCGGGACCGGGCCAGGGCTTCCTCCGGCAGGCGCTGGCCGTCGGTATCGAAGCCATGCAGCAGCTCGTGACGGGGCGTCAGGTTGAGCACGTCGCCGCTGCGTACCTCGGCATCGCCGGGCAGGCGCACGATCAGCGGACCGGTGGCGTCGCTGTCGACATAGGCGAAGGCGTCGGCGCCGAGCATCTCGACGACCCGCACGCGGGTCTGCCACTCCCCCGCCTCGCTGCTCACCTCAAGGTGCTCCGGGCGAATGCCGAGCGTGGCGGCGCCGTAGGCCTTGGCTACCTCGCCTTCGATCAGGTTCATCTTGGGCGAGCCGATGAAGCCGGCCACGAACAGCGTCTCGGGCCGCTGGTAGAGCGCCATCGGCGTTCCCACCTGCTCTATCCGTCCGGCATTCATCACCACGATGCAGTCGGCCAGGGTCATCGCCTCGACCTGATCGTGAGTGACGTAGACCATGGTGGCGTCGAGCCGCTGGTGCAGCTCGGCCAGTTCCACGCGCATGCGGTTACGCAGCGCGGCGTCGAGGTTGGAGAGCGGCTCGTCGAACAGGAACACGCCGGGGTTGCGCACGATGGCGCGACCAATGGCCACGCGCTGGCGCTGGCCGCCGGAGAGTTCGGCCGGCTTGCGCTCGAGCAGCTCTTCCAGGTTGAGCAGGCGTGCCGCCTCGGCCACCTTGGCCTTGCGCTCCTCGGCGGGCACCTTGGCCAGGCGCATGCCGAAGTCGATGTTGTGCGCCACCGTCATGTGGGGATAGAGCGCGTAGGACTGGAACACCATGGCGATGTTGCGCTCGCTGGGCTCGGCGGTGGTCACGTCGCGCCCGCCGATGGAGATGGAGCCGCGAGTCACCGTCTCGAGCCCGGCGATCATGCGCAGCAGGGTCGACTTGCCGCAGCCGGAGGGGCCCACCAGCACGGTGAAGGAGCCGTCCTCGATGTGCAGATTGAGGTTGGGGATGACCGTGGTCTTGCCACGGAAGGTCTTCTCGATGTCGACCAGGGTTACGTCAGCCATAGCATGTCTCGTCTTGGCGCCGGTTGTGTTTGTCGTAGGCGAAAAATCGGGTCAGCGGGCGTTGCGGCGGTAGCGAAACTCGGCAAAGTCCGCTGGCGTGGCTCGCCCGCTGATGTCGTGGGCCGCCATGCCCAGGAAGTTACCGGTGAAGTAGCCGTGGGCGCGATCGCTGCCCTCGTCCGACAGCAGCCCGGCGTCCAGCACCGGGCCGATCGGCTGCCACCCGGCACTGCCCTGGGCGAAACGGAACTGCAGCTCGCGCTCGCGAATGTCGAGGCCGAGACGCACTGGCAGGCCAGGCTCGAGCGCCACGCCGCCCTCGGCGATGTCGAGCCGCCCGCTCGGCCACTCGTCGTGACAGCTCATCACGCTGAGCACCTTGTCACCGCTGTCATTCAGGCTCACCGCCAGGTAGTGGAACTTGAAGCGGTTGTAGTAGGCGATCAGCCCGGCGAACTGCTGGATGTCGTCTGGTACGAACTCGAGCTCGGTCTCGGCGCTGCAGTGCCAGCTGTCCTGACGCCGCGCCACCAGTGCCTGCTCGAACCACGAGCCCACCGACTCGCGGCCGAAGAGGCGCAGGAAGCCGGGGCGCTCGCTCAGCGAGAACAACCGCTCGGGCTCGGGCGTGCGCAGCCACTGGAACGCCGCCGGCAGCTCGCCGGATCCGAATGTGTAGCGCTCTTCCTCGGTCGAGGCTCGCTGCATCACGCCAGACATGGAGATCTCCAACGCCGGGGAGCTGCCGCCGTGAGCCAGGCGCAGCCAGCCATCTTCACCCCACTCCACCTTCTGTATCGCCGTCTCGCGCCCCAGCGGCGAACGGCGCGTGCCGGGCAGCGGGCGGCTGCACAGGTGCACCATCCAGGTTTCGCCATCGGGCGTTTCCACCAGGTCGGCATGACCGGCGCGCTGCAGCGGGTTGTCCGGGTCTTGGCGCGTGGTCAGCACCGGGTTGTCCGGGTGCACCTCATAGGGGCCGGCGATCTCGCGCGATCGCGCCATGGTCACGGCATGGTCGTAGCCGGTGCCGCCCTCGGCCACCAGCAGGTGGTACCAGCCGTCGCGGCGGTAGAGGTGCGGCCCTTCGGTGAGCTTCATTCCGGTGCCGGCAAAGATGTTGCGGATCGGGCCGACCAGTTGCCTACGCTCGACGTCGTACTCCTGCAGCAGGATGCCGCCGAAGCGGTCGCCCCCTTCGCGCTGGCGATAGTCCCACTTGAGGTTGACCAGCCACTTGCGACCGTCCTCATCGTGGAACAGCGACGGGTCGAAGCCGCTGGAGTTGAGATACACCGGATCGCTCCAGGGCCCCTCGATGGCGGGCGCAGTGACCAGGTAGTTATGGCCGTCCTTGAAGTTGCCCTCGTAGCGCTTCATGTCGGTGTAGATCAGCCAGAACAGGCCATCGGCATGGGTCAGGCACGGCGCCCAGATACCGCAGGAATCGGGATTGCCGCGCATGTCGAGCTGGGCGGCCCGGGCCAGCGGACGGTGCACGAGTTGCCAGTTGGCCAGGTCCCGCGAATGGTGGATCTGCACGCCCGGATACCACTCGAAGGTGGAGGTGGCGATGTAGTAGTCCTCGCCGACCCGACAGATCGAGGGGTCGGGGTTGAAGCCGGCGAGTATCGGGTTGCGAAGGGTATCGGTCATCGGAGTCATCCCTTGACGGAGCCGCCGGTCAGCCCGGCCACGATGTATTTCTGCGCGGCGAGGAAGAAGATCACCGCCGGCGTAATGGTCAGCGTCACGAACGCCAGGATCATGTTCCACTGGGTCAGGTACTCGCCCTGGAACTGCATCATGCCCAGCGGCCAGGTGTAGATGGAGCGGTCGTTGAGCACCACCAGCGGCAGCAGGAAGTTGTTCCAGCTCTGCACGAAGACGAACACGCCCACCGTGGCCAGGATCGGCGTCGACAGCGGCAGGGTGAACGACCAGAAGAAGCGAAGGTAGCTGCAGCCATCGACGTAAGCGGCCTCGAACAGCTCCTTGGGCAACTGGTCGAAGAACGCCTTGAACAGCAGGATCGCCAATGACAGGCCGAAGGCGGTCTGCGGCAGGATCACCGCCCAGTAGGTATCCAGCAGCCCCAGGTCGCGTACCTTGATGAACAGCGGCAGGATCGCCGCGGCGAAGGGGAACATCAGCCCCAGCAGCAGGTAGGAGAGGATCATCTTCGAGCCGAAGAAGCGGATCTGCGAGAACACGTAGGCCGCCGCCGCGCCCACCACCAGGGTCAGCAGTACCGTCATCGACGAGATGAGGAACGAGTTGCCCATGTAGCGCCAGAAGTTGCCGTCGAGGAAGATCGCGATGTAGTTCTCCGCGTTCCAGGTGTCCGGCAGGCCCAGCGGATTGGTGCGCAGTTCGGCGTTGCTCTTGAAGCCGCCGAAGAAGGAGGCCAGCAGCGGGCCGATGACCAGGCTGGCCACCAGGATCAGCACGATGACGCGCAGCGTGTTGCGGGTAGTAGTGGCGCCGCTCATGCCCGCTCCTCCTTCGTCGTGGCGCGCTGGTAGAACAGCGCGATGCCGATGGCGAGCACGAACAGCAACACGGCGGCGGCGCTACCGAAGCCGATGTTCAGCCGCGACAGGCCGAAGGTATAGAGGTAGGTAACGATGGTATGGGTGGAGTTGGAGGGACCACCGTTGGTCATCGGGATGATGATGTCGAAGATCTGCAGCGAGCCGATGATGGCGAAGAAGCCGCTCACCACGATGGCGTGCTTGATCAGCGGGATCTGCACGAACAGCGCCACCTGGCGCGGCTTGGCACCCTCCAGCTTGGCCGCCTCGATCAGGTCCTTGGGTACGCTCTGCAGGGCGGCGATGTAGATCATCATGTGAAAGCCGAAGTACTTCCACACGATCACCGTCATGATTGCCGGGAAGGCCCACTGACGGTCGGCCAGCACGTAGACCGACTCCTGCCCGAGGGCCTGGAACATGAAGGCGGTGATGCCGTAGTCGCCGTCGAAGACGAAGCTCCAGATCAGCCCCGCCGCCACTTCGGCAAGAATATAAGGCAGGAAGAACACCAAGCGGAACAGTGTATTGGTTGGCGTCTTGCGATACACCAGCAGCGCCAGGCCCAGCGCCAGTGGCATCTGGATGATCAGCGAGACGAGAATCAGCTTGGCGGTGTTCCACAGTGCGGTGTGGAACACCGAGTGGTCGAGCAGACGCTCGTAGTTCTGGGTGCCGACGAAGTTGGTCGGCGCGCCGTAACCGTTCCACGAGAAGGCGCTGTAGTAGGCCGCGTCGGCCAGCGGCAGGATCACGAACAGCGAGAACAGGATCAGCGCCGGCGGCAGCAGGATCAGCACGGCGGTGAACTTGCCGCTGGCCAGCCCTTGCCGGAAGCGATCGGCATTGCTTCTCTTGTGCACGACGGGTCGGGTCAGGGTACTCATGAAAGCATCCATTCAGAGAACAGGTCCCGGCACCGCGAAAGCGCGGCGCCGGGCATACTCATCGATTCAGCGGAACATCCAGGCCTCTTCGACCTGGGCGGCCGCCTCTTCCGGTGTGATCTCGCCTTGGGCCAGGTCACCGCTGATGTCATTGACCGTGGCGCCTACCGAGGTACCCAGCGCCTGGTCGAGGAACACCTGGTGGAAGTTCGACTCGCTGAGGATCTCGGCGACCTTGCGCGCATAGGACGTGTCGAGCTCTTCCTCGGAGCCATGGGCCACCGGCACGAAGATGCCGAGCCGTGCCGCCTCGCGCTGGTTCTCCTCGTTGAGCAGGAAGCGCAGGAAATCCACCGCCTCGTCGGAGGCGTCGCGAGTCACGGCGAAGCCATTCATGCCACCGAAGCTGTCATCGTTGCCGGCGCCATCGTCCACCCGGGGAAAGCGAATGAACTCGAGGTCCTCGTCGGGCACGCCCTCGCCCGTCATCGAGCGCTCCTTGGAAGGGATGTAGTCCCAGTCGCCCATCAGGTGCAGGGCCGCCTCGCCGTCGCCGAACATGGCGCTGGCACGCTCGTAGGAAGTCGCCATGAAGCCCGACTGGAAGGGGTTGAGTTCGACGAACGACTGCAGCAGCTCGCCGGCGCGCACGAAGGGCTCACCCTCGAAGCCGCCGTTCTCGCCCTCCTTGGCCGCCTCGATGCCCTCGCCGCCGGCCAGCCGCGTGGCCAGGTAGCCCCAGTAGAAGTGCATCGGCCAGCCATCCTGGCCGCCCACCACGGCGGGGGTGATGCCGCTTTCGCGCAGGGCGATCACGGCCTGCTCCAGATCCTCCCAGGTCTCGATGGCCTCGATATCGACCCCGGCCTGCTCGGTCAACGCGGTGTTGGCCCAAAAGCCCACCACGGTGGCATACAGCGGCGCGCCATAGACACGATCGTCGAGCGTGAAGGCGCGCACTGCCGACTCGGGATAGAGATCCTGCCAACCGTCCTGCATCGCTTCGGTGAGGTCGCGCACGAAGCCGGCCTCGACCTGATCGCGCAGCCCCTCGCCACCCCAGCTGTAGAAGATGTCGGGGCGCTGGTTGGACTGCAGCAGGGTCGGCAAGCGCGTCTTGTAGGCCTCGTTGGCGATGTATTCGAAGACCACGTTGACGCCCGGGTTCTGCGCCTCGTACTCGGCGACGATGTCGGCGTAGTACTGCTTCTCGACATCGCTGATCTCGACCCGCAGCACCCGTACGGTGGTATCGGCCGCCGCGGCAAACGCTGCCAGGCCGGAGGCAAGGGCAACCGTCGCCGCCAACCAGCGCTTGGCGTGCAGTGGCCTGGGCAGTCGTTGTTCGAAAGTGTGCATGGCGATCTCCTTGTTGTGTTGTAAGCGCATGAATGCACCTCGCTGTTGATGAACGTTCTGCGATTCAGCCCCAGCCGCCGTCCACGACGAGTTCCTGTCCGGTGATGGCCGCACTCTCGGCACTGGCCAGGAACAGCACGGCAGGAGCAATGTGTTGGGGTTCCAGGCGCAGCTTCAGGCACTGATGGGCCTGGATCGACGCCTCCTCCTCGGGGCCGATCCATTTCTGCAACTGACGCTCGGTCAGGATCGAGCCGGGCACCAGGGTATTGACGCGAATGTTGTATCGCCCCAGGTCACGGGCCAGGCTGCGTGTCAGCCCATGCACGGCAGCCTTGGCCGTGACGTAGGTCGACAGTTCGGCAATGGCCATCTGCACGCTGATCGAGCCGAAGTTGATGATCGCTCCGCCACCGGCCTCGATCATCTGGAGCGCCGCCGCC
This sequence comes from Halomonas sp. A29, assembly GCF_046723295.1. Taxonomy (NCBI): domain Bacteria; kingdom Pseudomonadati; phylum Pseudomonadota; class Gammaproteobacteria; order Oceanospirillales; family Halomonadaceae; genus Halomonas; species Halomonas sp. A29. The sequence continues at coordinate 227,020 of NZ_JAXQPR010000008.1, read as the reverse complement.
TGGGCGGCAAAGAACATCGGCCGAAGGTTGAGCGACATGCGCTCGTCCCAATAGGCGACGTCGACCTCCTGCCAGGTGTGGCGATCGTCGTTGGCGGCGTTGTTGACCAGGGTATGGATGGGACCCAGCTCGCGGCCCACCTCGGCAATGGCCGATTGCAGGGCCTCGACGTTGCGAATGTCGCAGCGGCGATAGCGCGGCGCCCGCCCCGTCTCTGCCTGCAGCGCTTCCACCAGCGCCTGGCTCGCGGCATCGTCGATGTCGACGAAAGCGACTCGGGCACCCTGCAGGTGAAAAGCCCGGGTCAGCGCGGCTCCGATGCCGCTGCCGCCACCGGTGATGAAGACCACTCGCTCGTCGAGGCTGGGGTAACGCGCCGCGTCGTTGTTCATGCTTTCTCCACTTAGTTTTATCTATTTACTAACTGGAGAGTGAACACCTCATCAAAAAGCGGCAATGAGACGTTAGTCGATGATGTCTATTTGTCCTTCCAAATCATGCCCATCTACCTTTGGATGTTAGCATTCAAGGCTTTCTTCCAGCGTGGCCGACGTAAAGCAATTCGTTTAATCTTGGAACCAACTACGATACACGTGCCAGGAATGCCGAGGCGAAGCCCTCGCGCGCCCCTTCGTCGAATGGCATCATCGAAACGCGATACCAAGGCGTCCGGCTTCATCCGTTTTTCTCCGCTGCACCTCCGGTGTGCGGACTGCAAGGCCTCGTTCCTCTATGTCAACCAGCTACCAGCAGCAGCACAAGGCGGGCGATCTCCACTTCCTCAAGCGGCTCAATCGCAGTGCCATCCTCGAACTGGTGCGCCGCACCCCGGGGCTGACCCGCGCCGACATCGCCATCCAGGCGCAATTGACCAAGGCCACCGTGGGCGCCGGCGTGCAGTCGCTGCTGCACCAGGGCTGGCTGCGCGAGGGCGAGCTGCAGAAGAGCAGTGGCGGCCGCCCCGGGCGCGCCTTGCACCTCAACGACGAGCGCCACGTGCTGTTCGGTGCCGAGGTGGGCGTGCACGGCCTGCGCCTGGTGGCCTGCACCCTCTCGGGCCAGGTGCTCGAATCGCACCACGAACACCTCGTGCCGACCACGCCGGAGGTCACCGCCGAACTGCTCGCCGAGCTGTTGCAAGGGTTGATGCGCACTCACCTGGACGGCAACCGCCGCTGCCTGGGGCTGGGGGTCGCCCTCCCCGGCCCCATCGCGCCCGGCAAGCCCGTACTGCGCCTGGCGCCCAACCTGGGCTGGCGCGACATCCGCTTCCTCGACCTGCTGCGCCCTCACCTCTCACGACTGGAAGGCACTTGGCTGATGGACAACGAGGCCAAGGCGGCCGCCTTCGGCGAGCTCTACTTCCGCACCGGTAACATCCCCGAATCGCTGATGTACGTCAGCGCCGGTACCGGGATAGGCAGCGGCATGGTCGAAGGCAGCCACCTGCCCCTGGTCGCCCGCGGCATCCACGGGCTGGCCGGAGAAATCGGCCACACCGTGCTGCAGCCCGGGGGGCTCTACTGCCACTGCGGCAATCGCGGCTGTGCCGAAACGCTGGTCAGCGGCTGGTCGATCCGCGCCGCACTGGGCATCGCCGAGGAGGAGGACCTCATCGAGGCCCTGCTGCCCCGCCTGAACGAGCCCGACGTACAGGTCACGCTGCGCCGGGCCGGCGAGGCGCTGGGCATCCTGCTGCTCAATCTGCACCATACCCAGAATCCTTCTGAAATCGTGCTCGGCGGCTCGCTGATCCAGCTCGGCGCCTCACTGCTGGACCCTGCCCTCGACTACTTCAAGGCCAACCAGAGCCGCCTGCTCGGCACGACCCAGCAGGTTCCACTGCGGGTGATCCAGGACTCCACCTTCGTCGCCGCGCGTGGCGCGGCGGCACAGGTCCTGGCCAGCATCATCCATGGCCCCAGCGACCTGGATTAGCCCGACTCACCGCCGCCCGCCTTGTCGACCAAAGTCGATATCGACAGGTAAGTAAAGAAATTGAACTTAGTGACTGTCTCACGCAGGATGTCCCACGGGCGTCTCTGGAAGTGCGCCCGTCGGTCCGAGCCCCTAATCGACAACAACCGCAGGAGCCCCACATGACCCTGGAAGGCAAGATGCTGATCGGCCGCGAGGCCGTCAGCGGCAGTTCCAAGCCCATCAATGGCGTCAACCCCGCCACCGGCGAGACTCTCGAGCCCACCTATAGGGGCGGCACTGCCGCCGAGGTCGAGCGCGCCTGTGAGCTGGCCGAGGCGGCCTTCGCCAGCTACCGCGAGACCACGCTGGAGCAGCGTGCGGCGTTTCTCGAGACGGTCGCCTCCGAGATCGAAGCCATCGGCGACGCATTGATCGAGCGCGCCATGGCCGAGACCGGCCTGCCCCAGGCACGTCTCGAGGGCGAGCGCGGCCGTACCTGCGGCCAGTTGCGTCTGTTCGCTTCCGTGGTGCGTGCCGGCGAATTTCTCGATCTGCGTATCGACCCGGCCCTGCCCGAGCGTCAGCCGCTGCCCCGCGCCGACCTGCGCCAGCGCCACATTCCGCTCGGCCCGGTGGCGGTGTTCGGTGCCTCGAACTTCCCGCTGGCCTTCTCGGTGGCCGGCGGCGATACCGCCTCGGCGCTGGCCGCCGGCTGCCCGGTGATCGTCAAGGGCCACTCCGCCCACCCCGGTACCTCGGAGCTGGTCGGCCGTGCGGTACAGCAGGCGGTGGAGAAGCGCGGCCTGCCCGAAGGGGTGTTCTCGCTGCTGTTCGGCTCGGGCAGCGAGATCGGCCAGGCGCTGGTCAGTGACCCGCGCATCCAGGCGGTGGGCTTCACCGGCTCCCGCGGCGGTGGCACGGCGCTGATGAAGACCGCCCAATCGCGCCCGCAGCCGATCCCGGTCTACGCCGAGATGAGTTCGATCAACCCGGTGTTCCTGCTGCCCGAGGCCCTCAAGGCACGCGGTGCCCAGCTCGCCGAGGGCTTCGTCGCCTCGCTCAACATGGGCGCCGGGCAGTTCTGCACCAACCCCGGCCTGGTGATCGCGGTGAAGGGTCCCGCGCTTTCCGCCTTCATCGAGGCCGCGGCGGATGCGGTGAAGCAGAGTGGCGCCCAGACCATGCTCACCCCGGGCATCCACGCCGCCTACGAGCAGGGCGTGGGCCGGCTGGCGAGTAACAGCAAGGTCAGGGAAGCGGCCCGCGGCCAGGTGGGCGAGTCGGCCCATGCCTGCCAGGCGGGGCTCTACGTCACCGCAGCCGAGGCGTTTCTCTCTGATCCCGAGCTGCAGGAAGAGGTGTTCGGCGCCACCTCGCTGGTGATCGAGTGCGCCGACCTGGAGGACGTGAAGCGCGTAGCCGGCCAGCTCGAAGGCCAGCTCACCGCCACCCTGCAGATGGACGACGGCGACCTGGACGCAGCGAAACAACTGCTGCCGATCCTCGAGCGCAAGGCGGGCCGGATTCTGGCCAACGGCTGGCCCACCGGGGTCGAGGTGTGTCACGCCATGGTTCACGGCGGGCCCTACCCGGCCACCTCCGACAGCCGTACCACCTCGGTGGGCAGCGCGGCGATCTTCCGCTTCCTGCGCCCGGTGTGCTACCAGGCCCTGCCCGAGGGCCTGCTGCCCGAGGGCCTGCTGCCCGAGCCGCTGCGTGACGGCAACCCCTGGAGTGTGTCACGGTTGGTCGATGGCAAACGCGAGGCATGAGACGTGAACGACGATAACGAAACTACCGCTTACCTTCCCCGGGATGTAGAGCAGGCCCTACTGGTGGGCCGCGTATGGCGTGACGACGGTCCGGCCTTGGTGGTGGTACGCCGAGGGGAGGTGATCGACATTTCCGCCCAGTGCGATTGCATGGCCGACCTGCTCGACCGCGACGATGCCGCCGCCTTCGCGCGTGGCACCGAAGGCGAATCGCTGGGCCCTGTTGCCACCCTGCTGCAGAACTCCCTGGCCGAGCCGCAGCGAGCGCCCTACCTGCTCGCCCCCTGCGACGTGCAGGCGATCAAGGCCTGCGGCGTCACCTTTGCCGTGAGCCTGCTGGAGCGAGTGATCGAGGAGCAGGCCGGCGGCGATGCAGCAAAGGCCAGCCAGCTGCGTGCCGAACTCAACGAGGTGATCGGCCAGGATCTTTCGCGTATCGCACCGGGCTCCGACGAGGCCATGGCGCTCAAGGCGGCGCTGCAAGCCCGCGGCGCCTGGTCACAGTACATGGAGGTGGGCCTCGGCCCCGATGCCGAAGTGTTCACCAAGGCGCAGCCGTTCTCGTCAGTGGGTTTCGGCGCCCGCGTCGGCCTGCATCCGACCTCGAAATGGAACAACCCCGAGCCCGAAATCGTGCTGGCGGTGGATGCCCAAGGCGAACCCAAGGGAGCCACGCTGGGCAACGACGTCAACCTGCGCGATGTCGAGGGCCGCAGCGCCCTGCTGCTGGGCAAGGCCAAGGACAACAACGCCTCCTGCTCCATCGGTCCATTCATTCGGCTGTTCGACGAGAGCTTCACGCTGGACAGCGTGCGTCAGGCCCACGTGACGCTGCGCATCGAGGGCGAGGACGACGGCTTCCTGCTCGAAGGCGAGAGCGACATGCGCGAGATCAGCCGCGACCCGCTGAACCTGGTGCGCCAGACCGTCGGCGCGCATCACCAGTACCCGGATGGCTTCATGCTATTCCTCGGCACCATGTTCTCGCCGATCCAGGATCGTGACGGCGAAGGCCAGGGCTTCACCCACCATATCGGCGACAGCGTCACCATCGCCACGCCGGCACTGGGTGCACTGGTCAACCGCGTCGACCGCTCCGACAAGCTGCCACCGTGGACCTTCGGTATACGCCAGTGGCGAGCCCATCGCCGCTAGGCTTCGTCCGACAAGAGGCTGCGCAACGACAAGGCGGCATTCCCGCCCTGTCGTTGCGACCTAGGCCGCATTGCCTATATGTTGAACATATGGCACTTTGCGAGGCAAATCATCGCCATGAGCTGCCATGACCGCTACGCCGCCGAAGCGCCCCGCAAAGCCTGCCCGCCCCAGCGTGGTGGAGTATCTCGCCGAAGCCATCTTTTCCGGACGCTATCAGCCCGGCGACTTCGTCCCCAAGGAGATCGATCTCTGCGAACAATTCGCCATCAACCGCTCGGCGGTGAGGAGCGATCTGCGCCAGTTGGTCGACGTCGGTATCATTGCGCGGATCTCCGGCCACGGCTCCAAGGTGCGCGACTACGAGGAGTGGAACATCCTCGACCCGTCGGTGACCGAGTGGATGACCCGCTATGCCTCACCCAACCCGCGCATCCAGCGCGAAATCCTGGCCTTCCGCCTGGACGTCGAACCCTACGTGGCGATGACGGCCGCGCGACGCGCCAAGGCCATCGACCTGGTGGCCATTGAGGAGGCGCTGGAAGGCATGAGCCGCCATCTCCACGCCGACAGCGCAGAGGAGCGTCAGCGCTACAGCGAATATGACGCCGCCTTCCACGTGGCCATCTTCAAGGCCAGCCACAACATCGTTTGGGCGCAGCTCTCGCATATTCTGCGCCCCTCGATCCGCTTGCTGGTGGAGACCTCCAACGACAGCACCGCCGACCCCGAGGCCAGCTTCGAGCGCCATCGCCGGGTCATGGAGGCGATCCGTGCCCGCCAGCCACGCGAGGCATTCCTGGCCGCACGAGACGTGCTGCAGGACACGGCCGAGACATTGGGCATCGAACCGGGCGAAGGGACGCTGGGCAACTGGCTCGAGGAGGAGCCCACCGCTACGCCTTGAAGGCCGGCGAGCTCAGACCCCGAACCCCCGGCGCGACGCAAAACAGGCTGCCCGCCAGTGCCTCCTCGTCGCGACCGTCGGCCGCGGTGGTGATGAAGAGCTGGTCCAACTCGGGCCCTCCGAAGGCGCAGGACGTTACCCGCGAGGCAGGCAGAATCAGGGTCTCGTCCAGCATTCCGTCGGGCAGGAAGCGGCTGACGCGTCCGCCGCCCCAGTGGGCGACCCACAGGCCTCCCTCGGCATCGCAGGTCATGCCATCCGGGTAGCCCTGGGTACCACGGAAGCGCAGGTGCTCGCGCTTCCCGGTCAGCTCGCCTTCCGCCGAAAGATCGAAGGCGTAGACAATCCCGGACGCCGTGTCGCTGTGGTAGAGGGTCCTGCCGTCAGGGCTGACAGCAGGGCCGTTGGCGACGCCGTAGCCATCGTCAACCCGCTTCAGTTCCTCTCCGGCGAGCCGGTAGAGCGCCCCCCGTCCCCGCTCCCCATTCTCGCTCATGGATCCGAACCAGAGCCGCCCCCGGGTATCCACCGCCGCGTCGTTGAAGCGGTTGCCCGTCGGCTCGTCGGGCGTGGTCCATTCACCGACGATACGCGGCCCACCCTCGTCGAGACGCAGATGCACCAGCCGCGAGGCGAGCCCGGCGATGAAGCCGTCACCGTCGGCCCGCGGCGCCAGCCAGCAGCACGACTCATCGAGCGCCCAGCCAAGGGTCCTGCCGCTGGCGAAGTCATGGACGTGCAGGGTGCGGCCTAGAATATCGACAAACAGCAGTTGGCCGGCCTCTCCTCGCTCGGGGCACCACAGCGGGCCTTCTCCCAGTTGCGCCCGGCCCGACCACACGCACTGGATCGTCGAACCGTCGACCATATTCCGCTCGCCTCCCAGCCGGCTCAATGCGAATGCCTCGGCACTTCGGCACCGCGACACCCGACCAGGAAATCGAAGTCGCAGCCCTCGTCGGCCTGCAGTACTCGCTCGATGTAGAGCTGGCGGTAGCCCCCGTCGCTGGCGATCCGCTGCGACGCGGCGGTGGGATCACTCTCGGACAGGCGGGCCCCGAGCTCGGCGTCTTCGATGTCCAGATGCAGTTTGCCGGCGTCGCAGTCGAGCTCGATCCAGTCGCCGTCGCGCACCGCGGCGAGCGGACCGCCGGCGGCGGACTCCGGCGCCACGTGCAGCACCACGGTGCCATAGGCGGTACCGCTCATGCGGGCATCGGAGATGCGCACCATGTCGGTCACGCCCTGCTCCAGCAGCTTGGCGGGTAAACCCATGTTGCCGACCTCGGCCATGCCGTGATATCCGCGCGGCCCGCAGTTCTTCATCACCAGCACGCTGCTGGCATCGACCTCGAGAGCGGGGTCATTAATGCGTGCCTTGTAGTCGTCGAAATCCTCGAACACCACCGCCCGGCCACGATGGGTCATCAGCTCGGGGCTCGCCGCCGAGGGCTTGAGCACCGCCCCCCGCGGCGCCAGGTTGCCGTGCAGCACGCACATGCCGCCATCCTCGCGCAGGGGATTGTCCAGCGGGCGAATCACCTCATCGTTGTAGAGGGGCGCGTCCTTGACGTTCTCCCACAGCGTCTTGCCGTTGACCGTCAGCGCCTCCTTGTGCGGCAGGCGGTCGGCTTCGCCCAGCCGGCGCAGCACCGCAGGCAGGCCGCCGGCATAGTAGAACTCCTCCATCAGGAAGCGCCCCGAGGGCTGCAGGTCGACGATGGTCGGCGTGCCGCGGCCGATGCGGCTCCAGTCGTCGAGGTCTAGCTCGACGCCGATGCGCCCGGCAATCGCCTTGAGGTGAATCACGGCATTGGTCGAACCACCGATGGCGGCATTGGTGCGAATGGCGTTCTCGAAGGCCTGCTTGGTGAGCACCTTGGAGAGCGTGAGATCCTCCTCGACCATCTCGACGATGCGGTTGCCGGAGAGATGCGCCAGCACGTAGCGCCGAGAATCCACCGCCGGAATCGCCGCATTGTGCGGCAACGAGGTGCCCAGGGATTCCGCCATGCAGGCCATGGTCGAGGCCGTGCCCATGGTGTTGCAGGTGCCCGCCGAACGCGACATGCCGGCTTCGGCGGCCATGAACTCGTGAATCGAGATCTTGCCCGCCTTGACCTGCTCGGAGAGTTGCCAGACCACGGTACCCGAACCGATGTCCTTGCCCTCGTGCTTGCCGTTGAGCATCGGCCCGCCGGTCACCACGATGGTGGGAATGTCGCAGCTCGCCGCCCCCATCAGCAGCGCCGGCGTGGTCTTGTCGCAGCCCACCAGCAGCACTACCGCATCCAGCGGGTTGCCGCGAATCGACTCCTCCACGTCCATACTCGCCAGGTTGCGAGTGAACATCGCCGTGGGCCGCAGCAACGACTCGCCACTGGAAAACACAGGAAACTCCACCGGGTAGCCACCGGCTTCCAGCACTCCCTTCTTGACGTGCTCGGCCAGCTTGCGGAAATGCGCATTGCAGGGCGTGAGCTCCGACCAGGTGTTGCAGATGCCGATGATCGGCTTGCCCTGGAACTCGTGGTCCGGGATGCCCTGGTTCTTCATCCAGCTGCGGTACATGAAGCCGTTCTTGTCGGCGGTGCCGAACCACTGGGCGCTGCGCAAGGGACGCTTGCGGTCGGTCATACGAGATCTCCTGAAACCGAAGGATCAAGCACGCTGGCGTCGGGTCTGCTTCCAGCGGTCGAACATCACCGCCAGCAGCAGGATCCCGCCGCGTACCAGGTACTGATAGAAGGTGGGTACGTTGAGCAGGCCCATGGCATTCTGCACGCAGCCCATGATCAGCACGCCCACCAGCACGCCGGTAATGGTGGCCACGCCGCCGGAGAGCGCCACGCCGCCCAGCACACAGGCGGAAATGACGGCCAGCTCGAGCCCCATCGCGGTGTTGGGGTCGCCCAGCCCCATGCGCGAGGTGAGCAGCACGCCGGCAATGCCGGCCACCACGCCCTGCAGGCCGAAGACGATGATCTTGAGGCGGCGCACGTTGACCCCGGCCAATGCCGCCGCCTCGGGGTTGCCGCCGGTAGCCAGCACGTTGCGCCCGAACGCGGTCATGTTGAGCAGCACACCGAAGATCACGAAGCAGGCGATCATGGTCCACACCGGCAGGGTCAGGCCGAGGAAGGAGGCGCTGCCGAGGTCGAAGAACTCGGGCACGGTGATCATCACCGCATCGCCGCGGGATGTGATGTAGGCCAGGCCGCGCACGAACTCCATGGCGGCGAGCGTGGCGATCAACGAATTGATGCCGAACTTCGCCACCACGAAGCCGTTGAAGGCACCCACCGCCCCGCCGGCGAGTACGCCGCCGAGTACGCCGATCAATACACTGCCCGAAGCCGAAGTGACCACGGCGGCGACGACACCGGCGAAGGCGACGATGGAGGCGACAGACAGATCGACCTCGCCCAGCGCCAGCACCATCATCATGGTGGTGGCGATGGTGCCGATCAGGGTGATGGAGAGCAGCAAGCCCACCATGTTGCGCCCGGTGAGAAAGCCGGGAATGAACACTGCCAGGGCGACGAACAGGATCACGAAGATGGCGATCAAGCCGGATGTGTCGAGCAGGGTGCGCAGGGGCTTGGGCAGCCCGCGGCGCGGTGGCACCGCGGCCGTGCCGCCATCTCCCTCAGCGAATTTGTGGGTGGTCATGGGCAGTCCCTCAGATGACTCTTGTTCGAAAGGTCGTTCGAAAGATCAGGCGGGCAGCGCCAGCCCCAGCAGGCGTTCCTGGGTGGCCTCACGGCGCGGCACGATGTCGACCAGCGCACCGTCGCGCATCACGCCGATGCGGTCGCAGATGGAACTCACCTCGGCCAGATCGCTTGAGATCACCACGACGCTCTTGCCCTGCTCGGTCAGCTCGAAGAGCAGGTTGTAGATGTCGCGGCGAGCGCCCACGTCGATGCCTCGGGTGGGTTCGTCCATCACGAACAGGTCGATCTTCTCGGCTAGCCAGCGCGCCAGGATCACTTTCTGCTGGTTGCCGCCGGAAAGCTTGCCGATGGGCGCGCGTGGCCCCGGCGTCTTGATGCTCAGCCGCTGGATGTAGTCCTCGGCATTGGCACGTTCGCGGTGCGGGTCGCGCAGCAGCCCCCAGCGCTTGAAGAAGCGCCGGCAGCTGATGTTGAGGTTGTCGGCCACGCTGGCAACGGGAAAGATGCCCTGCGACTTGCGATCCTCGGGGCACATGGCGATGCCCATGCGGATGGCCTCCCCGGGGCTGGCGAAGCGCCGCGCCACCCCCTGGAAGCGCACCTCGCCCGACTTGGCGGTCTCGGCGCCGCACACCAGCCGCATCAGTTCGCTGCGCCCCGCCCCCACCAGGCCGAACAGACCGAACACCTCGCCACGCTTCACCTCGAAGCTCACCGGCGCCTTCAGCCCCCTGCCCTCGATGGCGTCGATCTCGAGTACCACTTCGCCCTGCGCGCGCTCGCGGTAGCCGTAGACGTCCTCGATGTCGCGGCCGACCATCTCGCTGACCAGAGTGCCGTGATCCAGCGCATCGAGGCTCTCGTGGGTACGGATGTGCTTGCCGTCGCGGAACACGGTGACCGCATCGCACATCTTGAACACCTCTTCCATGCGATGGGTGACGTAGAGCACCACTCGGCCCTCGTCGCGCAGCCGGGAGACGATGCGCTCGAGCTGACGCGTCTCCTGCACCGACAGGCTGCTGGTCGGCTCGTCGAAGGCAATGATGCGGGCGTCGCGCAGCAGCGCACGGCCGATCTCGATCATCTGCTGCTGGCCGATGGAGAGATCGCGCACCTTGGTCGAAGGGTGAATGCTGCCCTCGCCGAGCTCCGCGAGCATGCGCATCGCCCGTTCGCGCAGTCGCCGTCGGTCGATGAAGCCGTGATGAGCCGGCAGCTGGCCGAGAAGGAGGTTCTCGGCCACCGACATGTTGGGTGCCAGCGTCAACTCCTGGTAGATGATGGCGATGCCCTGGCCGAGCGCTTCACGGGCGTTGGCGAACACATGACGCTTGCCGCCGATCCGCAGCGCCCCTTCAGTGACGCGGTTGATCCCGCTCAGCACCTTGAGCAGGGTCGACTTGCCGGCGCCGTTTTCTCCCATCAACGCATGAACCTGGCCGGAGCGGGCGCCGAAGCTGACCTTATCCAGCGCACGCACGCCGGGAAAGACCACGCTGATGCCGTCGAATTGAAGATAGGGTTCGGTCATGTCGCTCTCCCGGTCGCCGCCTTCCCTCACGTTCACAGCCCGAGTTCGGCGCGCACGTCCTGCCAGTTGTCACGCGTCATCAGGGTGCCGGAGGTCTCGGTGTTGGCCGGCGGCTCCTCGCCTTCGGCGATCCAGCGATAGAGATTCTCCGCCGTCTGGCGACCATGCTGGGTGGAACTCACCGCCACGGTGCCGTGGAAACCCGTGGGGTTGCTGCGCGAGAACTCGGCAAAGGCCGCCCCGGAGCCATTGATGCCAACGCCGATCACGTCGTCAGCGGAAAGACCGTACTGCTCGGTGGCACGTACGCCGCCCAGCACGCTCTCTTCGTTCAGGGCGTAGATGATCCAGTGCTTGAAATTGCCACGCTGGGAGATGACCGGCGAAGCGGCCGAGAAGGCGCTGTTGGTATCGGTATTCTGCTGGGGCGCATCGAAGACGTTGTCGGCGGGGAAGCCCCATTCGATCAGCGCATCGGTGGCACCGTCGGTGCGCTCCTTGGCGGTAGGCAGCTCGTTGTTGGTGATGCGCAACGCCGCTACCTCCTTCGGGTCCCAGCCGCGAGCCTCCATTTCAGCGGCAATCGCCTCACCCACCTGCTGACCGATCTTGTAGCCCGACATGCCCAGGTGCGGCACACCCTCGAGCGGCTCTCCGTTGCCATTGACGAACTGATCGTCGACCGTGATCACCTTCATGCCGTACTGGTTGGCACGGTTCATGACCGCCGGCCCCAGGCGAACGTCCGGCGGACAGATGACGAAGCCCTGGGCACCTTGTGCATAGAGGTTGTCGATGGCGCTGAGTACTTCCTGGCCATCTTCGCCGCCCAGCCGGACGACACGAAAGCCCAGCTCTTCACCGACCTGAGTGGCGGCCTGCTGCTCGTTGATGAACCAGGCCTGCTCGGGTTTCTTGACGATGAAACCGATGCGGACGTCCTCTTCGGCAGCCTGTACCGCACCGACGGTTCCGAGCGCCAGGCTGGCGCTCAGGACCAGACGAGTGAAAGTCGTTTTCATGGGCATGTCGTACTCCTACGTCTCTTCTGATGTTGTTGTTGACGTTCCCACTCATGCATTACGAGCCAGCGGTCTCCTGGGCGGAGAACCGATAGATCGTGCGTGAGCGATAGGTCTCTCCCGGCTCGAGAATCGTCGAGGGGAAGTCGGCCTGGTTGGGGGAATCGGGATAGTGCTGGGTCTCCAGTGCGAACCCGGAGCGGTGCTCGTAGGCCTGGCCCCGCTTGCCCGTCAGGTCGCCGGCAAGGAAGTTGCCCGAGTAGAACTGGATTGCCGGTTCGGTGGTGGCGATCTCCAGCAGACGCCCACTCTCGGGCTCCCAGACCCTGGCGGCCAGCACGGGCTCACTGGGAGAAGCGGCCTGCTCGGCGAGCACGAAGTTATGGTCGTACCCCTTGCCGAACGTCAGCTGCTCATTGTCCTGCTCGATGCGCTCGCCGATCGGCGTCGGCTGGGTAAAGTCGAACGGCGTACCTGCGACTGGACGAATCTCACCCGTGGGGATCAAGGTTTCATCTACCGGGGTAAAGGCATCGGCGTTGATCGTCAGGTGGTGATCGAGGATGCTGCCGCCGCCCTCGCCCTCGAGATTGAAGTAGCTGTGCTGGGTGAGGTTGACCGGAGTCGCCTTGTCGGTCGCCGCCCGGTAATCGACGATCAGCTCGTCGGAATCGGTCAGGGTGTAGGTCACCTCGGCTTCCAAGCGGCCCGGATATCCCTCCTCGCCATCCTCGCTGGTATAGCGAAGGATGAGGCCGGCCCCGTCGTCGTTCTCGAACGGCTCGGCCTGCCAGAGCACCCTGTCGAATCCCTGCCGGCCGCCGTGAAGATGGTTGTCTCCATCGTTGGTCGCCAACGAGTAAGTTTCCCCATCGAGCGAGAACTGGCCGCCCGCAATGCGATTGCCATAGCGTCCGATCAGGGCACCGAAATAAGGATTGGCCTGGCGGTACTCGTCGGAGAGGTAGTCTTCCAGCGAATCGAAACCCAGCACGATATCGTCGAATTCACCCCGTACATCGGGTGTCTTCAGCGAAAGGATGATGCCGCCATAGTTGGTGACACGCATCTCGATGCCATTGGCATTGATAAAGCGGTATACGTCGACCTGGCGACCGTCGGGTAGCTGGCCAAACACCGATTGGTCGACACCGCGCACGGCCCCGTTGCCTGAAGCCGCTTCGGCGCTACCATGTGCCTCGGCCGCGCCCAGCATCACTACAGCGGCCGCCGCACTCAGCAGCAGGGGCGAAGCGGCACCACGCATCGAGACGTACGTGAGTGGCATGATCTTCTCCTTGATCCCGGGATTGTTGTTGTCGTTGCGACACGGTCATCGCGGATACCCCGCTACAGTAGATAGCCCTGACATAACCAGCCAATACGCAATTTTCCATTTTTTGATATATAAAATGCTATCGACAGGTGAAGCGGAGAGGCGCCATGCGCACGCTGGATGACGACTGGTTTCTGAAAGCACGACTAAAGTTGCGCCATTTCCAGCTCTTTCTGGCCCTCGACGAAGAGCGCAACCTGCATCGTGCGGCCGCCCAACTGGGCATCAGCCAACCGGCCGCCTCGAAGCTGCTGGGGGATGTCGAAACGTTATTGGGGGTCAAGCTGTTCGATCGCCACCCACGTGGACTGGTGCCGAACTGGTACGGGGAGGTGATGGTCCGGCATGCACAGGCCATGCTTTCGGAGCTTCACAATACCGGCGAGGAGCTCAACGCTCTGTTCGCGGGCAACGCCGGCAAGGTGGCCATCGGCACGGTGATGGCCCCGGCAGTGACCCTGCTTGCCAGCGCCATCGAGCGGGTACACCGCACCCACCCCAGGCTCAAGGTCAGCGTCGAGGTCGACGTCAGCAAGCGGCTAGTGCCAAGGCTGCTGGAAGGAGAACTGGATTTTGCCATTACCCGGATACCGGCCGGGTTCTCCACCGATCCTTTCGTGTTCGAGGAGATTGGCGAGGAGGAGATCTGCTTCGTCTGTCGTGAAGGCCATCCACTCACGGGGGCCGACCCGTTGACGCTGGAGGCCATGGCCGCCTATCCATGGGCGCTGCAGCCCCAGGGGGCGCTGATGCGCCAACGGGTCGACGCGCTATTTCTCTATTACGCCATCGAGCCACCGGCGCAGGTCGTCGATACCACCGACATACTGGTGGCACTGGCCCTGATCGACCGCTCGGACACGATCACGGCCGCCACGCGTCAGGTGGCCGAACTGCTATGTGCCCCGACGCGCTTTCGCATCCTGCCTTTCCATCAACGGCTCAGCGTGCAGCCGTTCGGCCTGGTGAGCCTGAGACGTCGCCGGCTCTCCCCGGGCGCGGCGACGCTGATGAGCATGTTGCGGGAGCTGGTAGTTCTCCAGCGCCAGCAAGGACTCCTCTAGCTCACTCGATAAAGGGCTCCGTCGGCTCACGCCAGGCGGAGAGACAGGCATCCGCCACGTGACGCAACGGCGCCAGATCCACATCGCTGCGCCCTTCACGGATCAGTTCGGCGAATCGGGCATAGAGTCCCGGATACTCGCGCTCCTCGGCCTCGAGCAGGCAGCGGCCATCGATCTCTAGCCGACGGCCACCCTGCAGCAAGCTGAGCCGTCCCGCATCGGTCTCGACGTGAATGCTCCAGATCGGAGGACTAGGCTGGCGAAAGTCGAAGTCGGCCACGATCGGCGTTGCCTCCGCATCGCTGAAGGTCAGCGCCGCGGCGATGGGGGCCTGGCAGTTGCTCGGTATCCATAGCCGCGCATCGCGCAGGAAAAAGGCCCGAGGCAGGATCTCGGTGGCGATGGACAGCGCGTTGATGCCGGGGTCGAACACCCCCATGCCGGCCGGCTCCCAGATCCACGCCTGGCCGGGATGCCAGACCCGCACGTCTTCCCGCCAGTCGATCTCGACACGCTCTATGCGCCGCTCTCTCAGCCACTCGCGAGCCTGCGCTACGCCCGGGGCAAAGCGTGAATGCCAGGCCGCGAACAGGGTGCAGCCCTGGCGCTCGGCCAGCTCGACCAGATCTGCCACCTCGCTCAGGGTCGCACCGGGCGGCTTCTCCAGCAGCACGCTCCTGCCCCCCTCCAGGGCGATGCGCGCCTGGGAATAGCGCAGGTGCGTCGGCGTGCAAATCGCCACCGCTTCCAGCTCGGGATGGGCCTCGAGCATGGCGGTCAGCGAGTCGTATCCCGGCACGCCTTCCAAGCGCGCCGAAGGATCCGCCGTTGCCACGAGCTGGAAATCGCGGCTTTCGTCCAGGGCCTGGAGGTGCTGGTCGCGGACGATCTTGCCCACGCCCACCAGGCCGATAGTGACATCAGACATGACGGTGCCTTGTGGTAGAAATATAAGAAAAAACGCAGATGGATATGCGTCTCCTGAAAATCATAACGCACTCGACCGGTCTGCCGGTGCCCGCAGCGCCGGGTCGCTACCTGCACGCAGCCTCAGCTCCAGCCGACGTTCATAGAGCCCCTTGGCAAACAGAGTGCCAAGCACGAGGACGCCGCCGACCATTGCCATCGGCGCCGGCTGTTCGGCGAGGATCCACCAGGCCAACAGGGTGCCCACGACCACTTCCAGCAATAGCAGCAGGCCCACTTCGGCGGCGGGCAGATAGAGCGGCCCACGCTGCAGCAGGGTTACCCCGCAGGGCACGATGACCAGGCACAGCAGTACCACCACGGCGAGCTGGTTCGTCGCCGGCAGTGCCGGCTCGCTGCCAGCGAGCCAGAACAGCCCGGCGACGCTGCCGACAATGAGGCCGTTGAAGACCAGCATCGGACTCATGTCCACGCCAGGACGCGTACGACATAGCGTGAAGTTGATCGCCAGGGTGGTGGCCGCCATCAGGGCGAAGGCGTTGCCCACCCAGGAGCCGGCGCCTGCGTCGTCCAGCGCGATCATGGCAATGCCCGCCATGCACAGCCAGATCGCCAGCCAGGTTCGACGTGGCAACCGCTCCTTGAGAATCACCCAGGACAGCGCCGCGGCAATGAGCGGTGCGCCGGCCAGGATCATCAGCACGTTGCCCGCCTTGGTGTACTGGTTACCCAATACGAAACCGCAGGTGGTCAGGCTGAACAGCAGCGCCACGGCGATGCCGGTCCAGCCACAGCGGCGATAGGCCGCCAGGGTACCGCGGCCATGGCGCACCAGGGCGATCAGCAGAAAGCCCAGAGCCGAGAGATAACCACGCCACATCAGAATCTCTGCATCGGGAAGATCGGCAACCTTTATCAGCAACGCATCAGGCGCCATGATCAGCGCCCCGCCACCGGTCAGTAGCAGACCCTGTTGACGATGCGACAGTGCGCTCAAGCGGCTCATTGGCGGTTATCCCTCGGCGGATGCTGGCGGCAATATCTGCCTTCTCTTATAGCTGACCTTACGTTGCTCGCACTCTTCAAGTCGATACATACAAAAGTATATGTTGAACAAATAAAGGATAAGTCCGACATTCTATTCCAGGCCGGGTGAATAGCCACCCTGCCGATATCGTGATACCCGACAACAAGAACGCACCGCGCAGTCAAGCAGATGCTTGGAGCACCACCCCAAGCGGCACTGCGCATGGAGGCTCAAACATGCACCACCCCTGGAAGCTCACCCTGGCAGTGACCGGCGCCGCGCTCCTTGGCGGCAGCCTTGCCTATGCCACGACACCCGACTTGTCCGACCCGCCCCCCATCGAGGGCGAGGTGATCACCGAGGATCTCGGCTCCCACACCATCCGCGTCGGTCTCGGCCTGGCCGAGACCTCGCCGCTCTATATTTCCACCCGGTACTTCGGCGACATTCTCTCCGAACGCACCGAAGGTCGCCTGACCGTCAACGTCTTCCCCAACAGCCAGCTCGGCGACGATGCGCAAATGATGGAGATGCTGCAGACCGGCTCGCTGGACATGACCATTCCCTCGACCTCGCCAGCAACCACCTACGTCCAGGAACTCGCCGTCTTCGACCTGCCTTTCCTGCTGCCAACGCGTGAAGCGGCCATCGCCGTGCTGGAAAGCGATGTCGCCCTTGGCCTGCTCGACAAGTTCGAGGGCACCGGCATCAAGGCCTTTGCCTATCACGAGAACGGCTACCGCCAGTTGACCAACAGCGTGCGGCCAGTTGAATCCCCCGACGATGTTGCCGGGCTCGACGTCAGCGGCCTGACCATTCGCACCATGGAAAATCCGGTCCAGCTGAGCATCTGGGAAGCCTTGGGCGCCAACCCTACGCCAATGGCCTTCGGCGAGGTCTTCTCGGCCATGGAGCAAGGCGTCATCGACGGCCAGGAGAACCCCTGGAGCACCATCCTTACCTCCAACTTCCATGAAGTGCAGGACTACGGCGCCGAGACGCGTCACGTCTACACCCCCTTCATCATCATGATGTCCGAACGTACCTGGGACCGCCTCGATCCCGCCTATCAGGAGCTGGTACGGGAGGCCGCCAATGCGGCAGCAGCCTACGAGATCCAGCTGGCCACCGAGTACGACGACTGGGCCCGTGACCAGCTCGAGGAGCGCGGCATGCACATCACCCGCCTCGACGACGACCAGATCGCGGCCTTCCAGGAAGCGGTACAGCCCGTCTACGAGCAGTGGGGGCCGCGTATCGGCGAGGACCTGATCGCCGAGATCCAGCAGATCGTCGAAGACACCATGAACGATTGACCCGGCATGACGACGACAGGCGCGGGCCATAAGTTGGCCCGCGTTGCGCCTGACTGTCATTTGGAGCGACCATGAATATCTCCCACTCGCCGCCCCCTGACCCGGCCGAATATTTCGACGACCCCAACCGCAAGGCACTCGAGCTCGACGTCGAGACACGCAAGGGACCGGCCCTGTTCCGCTGGCTGACGGTGCTCATGGAGCACCTGATCGCCACGATCCTGGTGGCGCTGATCGTGTCGGTGTCGGCCAATGTCATTGGCCGCGCGCTGTTCAATCGTTCGCTGCCCTGGGCCGACGAGCTGGCACGCATGCTGTTCATCTGGCTGATCTTCATCGGTGCCGCAGCAGCCTTCGCCCGCTACGAACATATCGCCGTGGATTTCCTGGTGCGCCGCCTCAAACCCCGCGCCGCACATGCGCTCTACCTGGTTCAGCACCTGATCATCACTGGGCTGATGGGCGTGCTGGTCTGGGGCGGCTACATCGTGATGACCCGCTCCACCGGACGCACCGCCATCCTCGGGGTACCCTGGAACCTGATCAACGTCTCGCTGGTGCTTTGCGCCGCCTTTATCGGTGCCGTGGCCATCTGGCGCGCCTGGCGCAGCATCACCCTGATTCGCACCGGCAAGGGGGCGTAGCGCATGCTGTGGATCTTTCTCGGAATTCTGTTCGCCTCCATCGCCCTGGGGCTGCCGATCGCCTTCGGCCTCGGCGTGGCCGCGGTGGTGCTGGCGATGATGTCCGACATCCCCCTGTCGATCCTGATCGAGCAGTCGGTGCGCGGAGTCAACAACTTCCCGCTGCTGGCGATTCCCTTCTTCATCCTGGTAGGCGAAGTGATGAGCGCCGGCGGTATCGCCCGGCGGCTGATGGAGCTCGCCGGTGCGCTGGTCGGTTTCGTGCGCGGCGGCCTGGGCCAGGTGGCGATCACCGGCTCGATGTTCTTCGGTGGCATCAGCGGCTCGGCGGTGGCCGATACCGCCGCCACCGGTTCGATGATGATTCCGTCGATGAAACAGCAGGGTTACTCCGCCCCGCATGCTACGGCGATCAATACCGTCTCCTCGGTGATCGGCATCATCATCCCGCCATCGATTCCGCTGATTCTGTTCGGCATCGTTACCGAGACCTCGATCAGCCGGCTATTTATCGCCGGCATCGTGCCGGGCCTGCTGATCGGCTTCGGCCTGATGGTCACCACCTTCATCATGGCCAGCATCGAACACGCCGGGCAGACCCGTAAATTCGAACTGGGTCGCCTGTGGCAAGCGTTCAAGGCTGCCTGGCTGGCGCTGGTACTACCGGTCATCGTGATCGGAGGCATCATCGGCGGGATCTTCACCGCCACCGAAGCGGCAGTGGCGGCGCTGCTCTACTCGCTGTTCATCTCTCTGGTCGTTTATCGCGAAATTCGCCTGGGTGAGCTGTGGGGAATGCTGATCCGTACCGCACGGCTGACCGGCATGGTGCTGCTACTGCTGGCCTTTGCCACTGTCATCGCCTGGTTCCTGACCATCAACATGGTGCCGCAGACCCTGGTGCGTCAGGTGCAGGCGATCACCCAGGAGCCGTTCCTGCTGCTGTTGATCGTCGCCGCACTGCTGTTGCTGGTGGGCTTCGTGATGGATCTGACCCCGGCGATGGTGATCATGGCGCCGATGCTGACGCCGATCGTTACCTCGGTGGGGGTCGATGCGGCCTACTTCGGGGTGCTGATGGCCTTCATTCTGGGTATCGGCCTGCTGACGCCGCCGGTGGGCACCTGCCTCTATGTCGGCTGTGGCGTGGGCAAGGTTTCGATGGAGTCGCTGGTCCGCGCGATGCTGCCCTACTACGCGGCGCTACTGGTAGTACTGGTATTCCTGATCGCCTTCCCCGGCATCGTCACCTGGCTGCCCGATATCACCGCCGTACGCGGTAACTGAGCCCAAACCAATATAAGGAAACTCGCATGCGCTTGATCCAGTATCTTGACCAGAATCACCTGCGGGTGGCCGTGGTGGAAACCCCCGAGGCGGTGCGCCCGATCGCCATCGATGGCGGCACCTATGCCCTGGCGCGCCTGGCCATCGCCAGCGGGCAGTCTCTTCAGGCGGTGATCGACGTTCGGCTTGACGACGACCTGGTCGACTACCGGCAGTTGATCGACGAGAAACGCCTGCTGCCGCCGCTGACCCACCCCGACCCGGCGCACTGCCTGGTGACCGGCACCGGCCTGACCCATCTGGGCAGCGCCGATACGCGCTCGGCCATGCATGCGAAAACACAGGTGAGTGAAGCGGAACTCACCGACTCCATGCGCATGTTCAAGCTCGGTGTCGAGGGCGGCAAGCCCGCCCCCGGCGAGACCGGCGCCCAGCCGGAGTGGTTCTACAAGGGCGACGGCGCCTGCGTGGTGGCTCCCGAAGCGGAGATCCCCGTGCCGCACTTCGCCGAGGATGCTGGCGAGGAGCCGGAACTGGCCGGTCTCTACCTGATCGGCGACGACGGCCAGCCCTGGCGGGTGGGCTACGCCATCGGCAACGAATTCTCCGACCATGTGACCGAACGCTTCAACTACCTGTGGCTGGCCCACTCCAAGCTGCGCGCCTGCAGTTTCGGTCCGGAGCTGCTGGTCGGCGATCTCCCCGAGCACCTGGAGGGAGTCAGCCGCGTCGTGCGTGGCAATGAAACCGTATGGGAAAAGCCCTTCCTCACCGGCGAGGCCAACATGGCCCACAGCCTGGCCAACCTGGAGTATCACCACTTCAAGTATTCGGGCTTTCGTCGTCCCGGCGACGTGCACGTGCACTTCTTCGGCACCGCCACCCTGAGCTTCGCCGACGGCGTCCAGACCCGCGACGGCGATCGCTTCGAAATCAGCCTGACCGAGTTCGGTCGCCCCCTGCGCAATCCACTACGCTTCGAGACGAACGGTGCCCCTGTCAACGTGAAACCGCTCTGAGAACACGCAAGTGCCGTATACCCGGCCCCTCTCGACAGTGGACGGGAAGACGATGCGATAGAACGCTTCAGGCTTGGGGGACAGTGGCATTCAGCTTGGCCTTCGTGGTGCGGTATACACTATCGAGGTGGGCGAGCATGGCACGCTCGGAAGCATCAGGATCACCGCGCTTCAACGCCTCGACGATATGTCCGTGTTCGCGATAGCTACGCTCGATGGCGCCCTCTTCCACCATGACCTGACGGCGAATGTTCAAGCCGTATGCATAGAGCTCCTCGGCATAGCGCAGCAAGATCTCATTGCCGGCGTATTCCGAGATCAGCTTGTGGAAGTTCTGATCCGATAGCTGGAAGTGCACTGGTGAGTCGAACAACTGGCTCTGAGCCTGCAGCAGGCGTTCCAGCTTGGCGATGCCCTCTGCATCGATTCGCATGGCGGCACGCCGGGCGATGGCGGCTTCCACCACGATGCGGCTCTCGAAAACGCTGTCAATGTCGAAGCGGTTCAGCTCTTGCAACGCCTCATCGGGGCGAGTGGCGCGAAAGCGGTCCAGGATCGCGTCACTGGCACGGATACGAGTCTTGCTACCGTGGGAGACGCTGATCAGCCCATGGGCAGTGAGCTGCGACAGAGCGCCGCGCACCGTTTCCCGGCTTACCCCGAACAGTTGGGCCAGCTCCCGCTCGCTGGGCAGGACGTCCCCGTCGCGCAGCAGGCCAGTCAGGATCATCTCGATCAATTTCTCGGCCAGCACTTCCTTCTTGGTCTTGTTCTCGAGGGTCTTCTCGAAGGCGAATGCCAGTTTTTCCATAGGTATTTCTCCTTTTACTGGTACGAAGTCTAGACCAGAAAAGTCTTTGAATGCCACCCCTACCCATGTCTCGGCTCAAGGCTTCTAAATCCACATGCCATGGCTTGACAGGATGAGACGCTGCCGTCTAGATTGACCTCCAACTGGTACGGTCAACCAACCAGCAGTCCAGTTACGCCACGCCCCAACATAACAACTCACGGGATGCCCACCATGCTCAAGCACACCCTCGCCCTCACCGCCCTCTCTCTGATCCTTGCCGCAGGCAGCACCCAGGCTCAGGAAAAGCTCGTCTTCGCCATCGGCGGCTCTCCCCAGAGCCTGCAGGGCCAAACTGCCCAGGAGTTCACGCGCTTGCTGCAGGAGCGCCTGGGTGACGATATCAAAATCGAGTACTACGACAGTGGCCAACTCGGCGACGAGCGACAGCTCATCCAGCGCCTGCGCATGGGCACTGTGGATCTAGCGGCGATTTCCTCGATCATGTCGTCCGTTTCGCCCGACTTTGCGCTCTTCGACCTGCCTTATCTGGTCAAGGATCGCGACCACCTCAAACGTATCGACGATGAGATCGTCATGACGAACCTGGCCGAGAGTGCAGAGCAGCGCGGGCTCAAGATCGTCTCGACATGGGAAAACGGCTTTCGTCATATCACCAACAGTCGTCGTGCCATTACCACGCCCGACGATCTCGATGGCTTGAGGATTAGAACGCCACAAAGCGATTGGCGTACCCGGATGTTTTCCACCTGGGGAGCCAACCCCACACCGATGGCATTCTCGGAAGTCTTCGTCGGGCTGCAAACCGGTGTCATCGACGGCCAGGAGAATCCGCTTAGCAACATCTACGGCGCTCGGTTGCATGAGGTTCAGGAGTATCTGTCGCTTTCCAACCATGTCTATACCCCCATCTGGCTAACTGCCGGTCAAGGAGGCTGGAATCAGTTCTCCGAGGAGGTGCGTGAGGCGATCAGCGAGGCCGCAGCCGAAACCCAAGCGTGGGCCTTTGCCAGAGGGGCCGAGCTGGACGAAGAGCTGCTCGAGACCATGCGCGCAGCCGGTGTCGCGATCAACGAGGTCGATCGTGGCGCCTTCATTGATGCCAGCACTCCCGTATATGAGGTGTTCGCGGAGCAAGTCGATGGTGGCCAAGAGCTGGTAGATCGCGCTATGGCACTGGCCGACGACTGATCCTTGATTCATTCGGGCGTCCCACGGGCGCCCTCCTATTTCCGCAAGAGAGCAACACCATGGTCCTGATTGACCGCATACGCTATCTGCTGGAAAAGCTGCTGGAAGTCTTCACCATTTTCCTGCTGCTGGCCCTGACCTCCATCGTGCTCGCTGCCGTGGCCTTCCGGACCTTCGGCAGTTCGATCGCCTGGTATGACGAAGTGGCCTCCATCGGGTTGGCCTGGTTGACCTTCTATGGCGCGAATCTGGCGGCACTCAAGCGTGCCCACATGGGGTTTCCAGGCATCGTCAGCAGCGCTCCCCCGGCGCTGCGAATGTCCCTGTTCGTGATCAGTGAAGCCCTCGTCATCGGTTTCTTCGCCGTGATCGCCTACTACGGCTACCAAGTCTTCGAAATACTGGCCTGGGACCGCCTGGTATCGCTGCCTAGCATCAGCCTGACCGTCACCCAGTCGGCCATACCCATCAGTGCGGCCCTGTTCATCATTTGCGAGTGCCTGACGCTGCCCGAGGCCTGGCAAAAGATGCGCGCCGGTGTGGACAGCGAGCACGAGGCCATTGAGGAGGCGATCCGCCTGGCCGAAGAAGACCTCAAGGAGAACCGTTCATGATTCTGCTGATCGTTATCGCTGCACTGTTTGCCTTGGTGCTGATCAACGTACCCATTGCCGTAGCGATTGGGGTGGTGGGGGTCGCTGGTGTCTACATCAATATGGGGCCGCAGTATCTGCTCAATGTGCCGCTGACGCTATTCAATGGCGCCACCAACTTCCCATTGATCGCCATTCCGTTGTTCATTTTTGCCGGGGCGCTGATGAACACCTCGGGAATTTCGACCCGGCTGATCAACCTGGTCACGGCGCTGGTCGGCTTCGTGCGAGGAGGCCTGGCAATGGTCAACGTCGGGGTATCGATGTTCTTTGCCGAGATATCCGGCTCGGCCGTTGCCGACGTAGCGGCCACCGGCTCGGTGCTGATCCCCGAGATGAAGCGCAAGAAGTACAATCCGGAGTTTTCCGCCGCCATCACCTCCTCATCGGCCTCGTTGGCGGTCATCATCCCTCCCTCGCTTTCGATGATTCTGTATGGCGCCATCGCCGAAGTCTCCATCGTTCAACTTTTCGTGGCCGGCATCATTCCCGGCATCCTGGGCGGCTTCGGGCTCGCCTGCTTCTGCTACTACTACGCGGTGAAGTACGACTTGCCGCGGGAAGAGGCCTTTTCACTGGGTCGTCTGGGCAAGGCATTCAAGGAGGCCGCCTGGGCGCTGCTGCTGCCGGTGATCATTCTTGGCGGGATCTTCGGCGGCTTCGTCACTGCCACCGAGGGGGCCGGTATCGCGGTACTGGCGGCCCTCGTCATAGGCGGGCTGATCTACCGAGAGTTCAACTGGAAGATGCTCTATCGGGCGGTCAACGAGGGTGTCATCCAGACCGCGGTGGTAATGCTGCTGGTCGCCACCTCCGCGGTACTGGGACTGTTCCTGACGGAGATGCAGTTGCCCCAGCAACTGGCGCGGCAGATCACCATGTTGACCGAGAACCCCATCGCAGTACTGGCCCTACTCAATATTCTGCTGCTGTTGCTCGGGATGTTCCTGCATGGTGCCGCGGCGATCATCCTGGTGGTCCCCATCGTCATGCCGCTGGTGCACCAGATCGGTATCGACCCCATTCACTTTGGCCTGATTCTCACCCTCAACCTGGCGATCGGCCAGCAGACGCCGCCGGTGGCCTCGGTGCTGGCAACGGCTTGCTCGATTGCCAAGACCGACATGTGGAATACCACCCGAGTCAATATGCCGATGATCGGGGTGCTGTTCATCGTCTTGCTGCTGGTGACCTATATCCCGGCGATTCCGCTTTACCTCGTTGACCTCTTCTACTGAGCAGGAGCGACTCATGAACGATTCACGCCCAGTTATTGCCGTCATTCTCGGTGACCCCGCCGGCATCGGTCCGGAGCTGGTGGCCAGGTTATTCAATGAAAAGGATCTTTTCGACGACGTCCATACCGTGCTGCTCGGCGACCGCTGGCTGTGGCAGGAGGGACAGCGAGTGGCCGGCATCAGCCACTCGCTGCCCGAGGTAAGCGAGTTCGCCGAAGCGCGTCGTCATTCCGGCCCGGTATTCCTGGCGATGGACACGCTCTCCGAGGGAGAGGTCGGCTACGCGGAGGAGACCGCCGCCGGTGGCGCCTCGGTGCTGGCGCTGCTGACACGCTGCATGGACGCCGCGCTGGCCGGCGACGTGGATGCCATCTGCTTCGCGCCACTCAACAAGTTCTCGATGAAGAAGGGCGGCCTCAAATACGAAGACGAGTTGCACTTCTTTGCCGACTACCTCAACGTCAACGAGTATTTCTGCGAATTCAATACGTTGGGCAACCTCTGGACCGCCCGTATCTCGTCACACATCCCTCTTAAGGATGCCGCCGACTATATCACCGAAGAGCGTATCGTGGCGGCCAGCCGGTTGATCTACGACTCGCTGCAGTTGGCCGGAAATGCCGCGCCTCGTGTTGCCGTGGCGGCCTTCAACCCCCACGGCGGTGAGGGAGGCACCTGCGGGCGCGAAGAGATTGATGTCATCGCTCCCGCCGTCGAGGCTTGCCGCGCCCAAGGCTATCCGGTCAGCGGCCCGTTTCCCGCCGATACGCTGTTCATCAAGGCTCGCGACGGTGAGTTCGATGCGGTGGTCACCATGTACCACGACCAAGGCCAGATCGCCATCAAGCTACTGGGGTTCATGGAAGGAGTGACCGTCCAGGGTGGTTTGCCCATTCCTATCACCACGCCCGCCCATGGCACCGCGTTCGATATCGCCGGACAGGGCAAGGCCAATGTCGGCCCGATCCGAAACGCCTTCGCCATTGCCAGCCGCATGGGCAAGAACCTTCGCCAGCAGCGCCTTGCCACCCACGCGTGAGCGCCAACTCTCGAGATAGGAAAGTCACAATGAAAATTACTCGCGTCCGTACTCGTGTCTTCGAATGGAAGGGTCATACCGTGCCGGCCCAGCCGCACTTCTGCTCCAACGCCATGGATGAGCTTTGGGATCGTGGTGACTCCATGGGTACCTTCCGTTTCCACGGCTGGACCACGGTGGAGATCGAAACCGACAGCGGCATCATCGGCCTCGGTAACGTTGCCCTGGCGCCGCGTATTGCCAAGGCGATCATCGATCAGTACCTGGCACCGCTGGTGATCGGACAGGACCCCTTCGACTACGAGTACCTGTGGCAGCGCATGTACCGCGCGACCCATGCCTGGGGGCGCAAGGGAATTGGCATGGCGGCGATCTCCGGCGTCGACATTGCCATCTGGGACATCATGGGCAAGGCGGTAGGCAAGCCGGTCTTCAAGCTGCTCGGCGGTCGTACCAAGGAGAAGATCCCCTGCTACGCCTCCAAGCTCTACCGCACCGACCTCAAGAGCATGCAGGACGAGGCCCAGTCCTATCTCGACCAGGGCTTCACGGCGATGAAGATGCGCTTCGGCTACGGTCCCAAGGATGGCCCTGTCGGCATGCGTGAGAACCTCAACAGCGTGGCTGCGGTGCGCGAAGTAATCGGCGAAGACATCGACCTGATGCTCGAGTGCTACATGGGCTGGAACCTGGAGTACGCCAAGCGCATGCTGCCCAAGCTGGAGCGCTTCCAGCCACGCTGGCTAGAGGAGCCGGTACTTGCCGACGACATCGATGGCTACGCCGAGCTCAACCGGCTTACCAGCATTCCGATCTCCGGCGGCGAGCATGAGTTCACCTCCTACGGCTTCCGTCAGTTGCTGGAAAAACGTGCGGTATCGGTGATCCAGTACGACACCAACCGTGTCGGCGGCATCACCGCTGCGCACAAGATCAATGCCATTGCCGAGTCGTTCAGCGTGCCGGTCATCCCGCATGCCGGTCAGATGCACAACTATCATCTGACCATGTCGACGCTGGCCTCGCCGATGTCCGAGTTCTTCCCGGTACACGACGTGGAGATCGGCAACGAGCTGTTCTATTACCTGTTCGAGGGCGACCCCGAGCCGGTCAACGGCTTCCTCGATCTCGACGATGACACGCCGGGTCTGGGCCTGACGCTTAACGAAAAATACTTCGATCAATTCCATATCATCGAGTGAAGCCGACCATGCGACTGATCCAGTATCTCGAGGAGGGGCAGCCGCGCGCCGCCCTGGTGGAGAGCGATGAGGCCGTCAGACCGATTCGTCTCGATGGAGGCATCTACGCCCTGGCGCGCTTGGCCATTGCCAGCGGACAGTCTCTTCAGGCGGTGATCGACGTTCGGCTTGACGACGACCTGATCGACTACCAGCAGTTGATCGACGAGAAACGCCTGCTGCCGCCGCTGACCCACCCCGACCCGGCGCACTGCCTGGTAACCGGCACCGGCCTGACCCATCTGGGCAGCGCCGATACGCGCTCGGCCATGCATGCCAAGACCCAGCAGAGTGACGAGCAACTGACCGACTCCATGCGCATGTTCAAGCTCGGTATCGAGGGCGGCAAGCCCGCCCCCGGCGAGACCGGCGCCCAGCCGGAGTGGTTCTACAAGGGCGACGGCGCCTGCGTGGTGGCTCCCGAAGCGGAGATCCCCGTGCCGCACTTCGCCGAGGATGCTGGCGAGGAGCCGGAACTGGCCGGTCTCTACGTGATCGGCGTTGACGGCCAGCCCTGGCGGGTGGGCTACGCCATCGGCAACGAATTCTCCGACCATGTGACCGAACGCTTCAACTACCTGTGGCTGGCCCACTCCAAGCTGCGCGCTTGCAGCTTTGGTCCGGAACTTTTGATCGATGAGTTGCCCAAGCATCTGGAAGGCACCAGCCGAATCGTGCGCGGCAACGAGACGGTGTGGGAGAAGCCGTTCCTCACCGGCGAGGCCAACATGGCCCACAGCCTGGCCAACCTGGAGTATCACCACTTCAAGTATTCGGGCTTTCGTCGTCCCGGCGACGTGCACGTGCACTTCTTCGGCACCGCCACCCTGAGCTTCGCCGACGGCGTCCAGACCCGCGACGGCGATCGCTTCGAAATCAGCCTGACCGAGTTCGGTCGCCCCCTGCGCAATCCACTACGCTTTGAGGCGAACAGTGTCCCTATCGACGTGAAATCGCTTTAGGGGTGCAACAGACAAGGAGTTTATTTATGACCCTGGAAGGCAAGATGCTGATCGGCCGCGAGGCCGTCAGCGGCAGTTCCAAGCCCATCAATGGCGTCAACCCCGCCACCGGCGAGACTCTCGAGCCCACCTATAGGGGCGGCACTGCCGCCGAGGTCGAGCGCGCCTGTGAGCTGGCCGAGACAGCGTTCGGCACTTACCGCGAGACCACGCTGGAGCAGCGTGCGGCGTTTCTCGAGACGGTCGCCTCCGAGATCGAAGCCATCGGCGACGCATTGATCGAGCGCGCCATGTTGGAAACCGGCCTGCCCCGGGCGCGCCTCGAGGGCGAGCGCGGCCGTACCTGCGGCCAGCTGCGCCTGTTCGCTTCCGTGGTGCGCGCCGGCGAATTTCTCGATCTGCGTATCGACCCGGCCCTGCCCGAGCGTCAGCCGCTGCCCCGCGCTGACCTGCGCCAGCGCCACATTCCGCTCGGCCCGGTGGCGGTGTTCGGTGCCTCGAACTTCCCGCTGGCCTTCTCGGTGGCCGGTGGCGATACCGCCTCGGCGCTGGCCGCCGGCTGCCCGGTGATCGTCAAGGGCCACTCCGCCCACCCCGGTACCTCGGAGCTGGTCGGCCGTGCGGTACAGCAGGCGGTGGAGAAGTGCGGCCTGCCCGAAGGGGTGTTCTCGCTGCTGTTCGGCTCGGGCAGCGAGATCGGCCAGGCGCTGGTCAGTGACCCGCGCATCCAGGCGGTGGGCTTCACCGGCTCCCGCGGCGGCGGCACGGCGCTGATGAAGACCGCCCAATCGCGTCCGCAGCCGATCCCGGTCTACGCCGAGATGAGTTCGATCAACCCGGTGCTCCTGCTGCCCGAGGCCCTCAAGGCACGCGGTGCCCAGCTCGCCGAGGGCTTCGTCGCCTCGCTCAACATGGGCGCCGGGCAGTTCTGCACCAACCCGGGCCTGGTGATCGCGGTGAAGGGTCCCGCGCTTTCCGCCTTCATCGAGGCCGCGGCGGATGCGGTGAAGCAGAGCGCCGCCCAGACCATGCTCACCCCGGGCATCCACGCCGCCTACGAGCAGGGCGTGGGCCGGCTGGCGAGTAACAGCAAGGTCAGGGAGGTCGCTCGCGGCCAGGTGGGCGAATCGGCCCACCCGTGCCAGGCGGGGCTGTTCGTCACCACAGCGAACGACTTCTTGAACGAGACCGAACTTCAGGAAGAAGTGTTCGGCGCCACCTCGCTGGTGATCGAGTGCGCCGACCTGGAGGACGTGAAGCGCGTAGCCGGCCAGCTCGAAGGCCAGCTCACCGCCACCCTGCAGATGGACGACGGCGACCTGGACGCAGCGAAACAACTGCTGCCGATCCTCGAGCGCAAGGCGGGCCGGATTCTGGCCAACGGCTGGCCCACCGGGGTCGAGGTGTGTCACGCCATGGTTCACGGCGGGCCCTACCCGGCCACCTCCGACAGCCGTACCACCTCGGTGGGCAGCGCGGCGATCTTCCGCTTCCTGCGCCCGGTGTGCTACCAGGCCCTGCCCGAGGGCCTGCTGCCCGAGCCGCTGCGTGACGGCAACCCCTGGAGTGTGTCGCGGCTGGTCGACGGCAAGCGCGAGGTGTGAAATGAAGCCTGCGCCTCAAGCCGACTAGAAGCAGGTGGCCAGGCTGTCCTTGACCTCCAGCGCCTCATCCACCAGCAGCAGCTGGCGCCACTTGTCGAAGGTGAGGCATGGATGGGAAGCACCAAAGGCGACGATATCGCCAACGCCGATATCGTCGGCGTCTCCGGGCAGTTGCACGAAGGTGTGCTGGTCCATCAGCTTGGCCACCTGCCATCCTGCGACAGAGAGCGTTGCGTCCGGAGCGCCTCCTTCGCGGTAGCGACGCAGGGGCACCGGCAGTTGGTCATGACCGATGTCACGCTTGCCCAGGGCAACGATCGCCAGGCCAGGCTCGGGCAGCGATTGTACCTGGGCAAACACTTCCAGCGCCGGCTCGAGCCCATGCTGCAGGTCAGGGCGCCGCATCAGCACATCGCGCTGGGCCTCACGATAGAGGCCATGGTCGTGCACCACGTAGCAGCCCGGACGCAGCACCGGCACGAAGCGATCCTGTAGCGAAGCGGCCTGGAACGCTTCGGCAATCAGGTCGTACCAAGCGGAGCCTGAGGCGGTGATGATGGGCTCGGCCACATCGAATCGCCCTGCCGCATCCAGCGCCAGCGCGGTCTCGACCAGACGCTGGGCATAGTCGCGCACCGCAGCGGCGGGGTCCTCGCCGTGTACAACACCCTCGTAGCCCTCCAGCCCGGCGAGGACCAGGGCCGGTTCAGCCGCGACGGCCTCGGCCAGGGCCTGCACGGCCTCCTGGCTGCGACAGCCGCAGCGACCGCCCGGTACGCCCAGTTCGATCAGCACCGCCAGGTGCAGGTTGCGCTCGGCGAAGAAGCGGCCCAGTTGGCGCACGTTATCGACCCCATCCACCACGCAGTAGAAGTCGGCGCCGGCTGCGACCAGCTCCGCCACCATGGCCATGTTGGCCCGCCCCACCAGTTGATTGGCCATCAGCAGGCGTTGCACGCCATGGGTGAAGGCGGCACGGCACTGGGGTGCCGTGGCCAGGGTGATGCCCCATGCCCCGGCCTTGAGCTGACGCCGGAACAGGGCCGGCGTCATGGTGGTCTTGCCGTGCGGCGCCAGGCGAGCGCCGTGGGCCTCGGCGAAGCACTGCATCCACGCCAGATTGTGCGCCAGCGGCGCCTCATGAAGCACCGCCGCCGGCAGACTGACTCCGCTCAACAGGTCGGCCCCCAGCTCGACGGTTCCCTTGTCGACGCCTCCGCTTTCAGTGCCAGTTCCCTTCGCCATGCTGCTCCCCGCTTCTTGCATGAATACCTCCTCTTGATTCGCTCTTGACTCGACCGTCTGATAGTTATTTTCACAACAACTTGACGATTGGTTATAAACTAACATATTTTTCAAGCGAGGCAAGACACAGGAGCCCTTCGGTGAGCCAAGAGATCGACATCCTCTCCCGCATTACGGCGGACTTCGCCAGCCTGCGTGACGCTGAAAAGAAAGTCGCCGAGCTGATCTTCGCCGATATCGACTTCGTCACCGAGGCCAGCATCAGCGAGATCGCTGCCCGGGCCGGCGTGAGCGATGCCAGCGTGACCCGCTTCGCCCGCGCCGCGGGTTGCAACAACGTGCGCGATCTCAAGACCCGCCTGACACGATCACTAGCCGCGGGCCGGCGCTTCATTCAGGAATCGGCTCCCGAGGACGGCCCCGCCGCGGTCTACGAAATCGCCACCCAGACCCTGGCGGTGAACCGCGACCTGATGGCCCAGGCCGATGTGGCCGGCGCCGTGGATCGGCTCGATGCCGCCCGCCAGATTCTCGTCTTCGGCGCCGGCGGCGGCTCCAGCATGCTGGCTCAGGAGATGCAGTTCCGCCTGGTGCGTCTCGGCTACGCGATCAGCGCCTACCCCCAGGCCCTGCTGCCGCGCATGGTGGCCTCGACCCTCGATCCTGAAGACGTGGTAGTGGTGCTCTCGGTGACCGGCTATACGCCGGAAATGGTGGAATCGGCACGCATCGCCCGCCAGTACGGTGCCCAGGTCGTGGCGATCACCGCACCGGGTTCGCCCTTGGCGGAAAACGCCGACGTGATGCTGCCGGTAGCGGCTCGCGAGACCGACTTCATCTACCACCCTTCGGCGTCGCGTTACGCCATGCTCGCCGCCATCGACGTGCTGGCCCTGGAGCTCGCCCTGCGCCACCGCGAACGCTCCCGCGACAAGCTGCGGCGCCTGAAACTCACCCTGGATGCCCATCGCGGCGGCGACAATCGCCAGCCGCTGGGAGACTGACATGCGCTACGACCTGCTGATCCGCAACGCCTGGATCGTCGACGGGACCGGCGCCGCCCCCTTTCGTGCCGACCTGGCTGTGCACGGCGATCGTATTGCCGCGGTGGGCGACCTGGCCAGCGCCCATGCCGACGAGGTGATCGACGCCGACGGTCGCTATCTGACTCCGGGCTTCATCGACGTGCACACCCACGACGATACCAACGTGATTCGCACCCCCGAGATGCTACCCAAGCTCTCCCAAGGGGTGACCACGGTGGTGGTGGGCAACTGCGGCATCAGCGCAAGCCCGGTGACCCTCGCGGGCGAGGTGCCCGACCCCATGAACCTGCTGGGCCAGGCCGAGGATTTCCGCTATCCAAGCTTCGCCGCCTATGCCGAAGCAGTGGAGACGACGACCCCCAGCGTCAACGTCGCCGCCCTGGTGGGCCATACCAGCCTGCGCAGTCAGGTGATGGACGACTTCGCTCGCCCCGCCAGCGATGCGGAAATCACCGGAATGGAGCGCCTGCTGCGCCAAGCGCTCGGCGAAGGCGCGCTGGGGTTGAGTTCGGGTCTCGCCTATCGCAACGCCTTTCATGCCCCTACGGCTGAAATGGAAGCGCTGGTGGCCGCAGTGGGCCGGGCCGGCGGCGTCTACACCACTCACTTGCGTGATGAATTCGCCGGGCTGTTCGAGGCCATGGACGAAGCCTTCGCCACCGCACGTCACGGCCGAGTGCCGCTGGTGATCTCCCACCTGAAGTGCGCCGGCGCCGGCAACTGGGGCGGGGCGCCCCGTGCCCTGGAAAAGCTCGAAGTGGCGGCCCGGCACCAGTGCGCCCATTGCGACTGCTACCCCTACACGGCAGGCTCCTCGACCCTCGACCTGGGGCAGGTCACCGACGAGATCGAGATCGTCATCACCTGGTCCGAACCGCATCCCGAGCAGGCCCGCCGACCGCTCGCGGACATCGCCGCCGACTGGGGCGTGTCGCTGCTGGACGCGGCGCAGCGCCTGCAACCGGCCGGCGCGGTCTACCACAACATGAGCGAGGACGACATGCGCCGGGTGCTAGCCCATCCGCTGTCGATGGTCGGCTCCGACGGCCTGCCCAACGACCCACATCCGCACCCGCGGCTGTGGGGCGCCTTTCCCCGCGTGCTGGCGCGCTACAGCCGCGACCTGGGCCTGATGTCCCTGGCCGAGGCGGTGCGCAAGATGACCGGTTTGTCGGCCGCCAACTTCGGCCTCGACGACCGCGGCGTGATCCGCCCCGGGGCTTACGCCGACCTGACGCTGTTCGACCTCACGATCCTCGAGGACGTCGCCGATTACGACACTCCCATCGCCCCGGCACGAGGCATCGAGATGGTCATGGTCAACGGTGTCATTGGCTATCACCAGGGCGCAGCTACTGGCGAGCGTGCCGGGCGCATGCTGCGCCGTACGAATCGCATTACCGATACGCGTTCCCCTCACACCCACTCCATGGAGGAATCTTCATGAGCATTACCCGTTACGGCGTCGAAGGCGGCGTCGGTACCGGCGGACAGAAGCTGCCGTTCGCCCGTGCAGTGGAAGCCGGCGGCTGGCTCTACGTCTCGGGCCAGACGCCGATGCGAGACGGCGAGGTGGTCGAAGGCGGCATCGTCGAGCAGACCCGGCTCGCCTTTGACAACTGCCTGACGATCATGCGCGAGGCCGGTTACTGCGTTGAGGACGTGGTGCACGTAACGGCGGTGCTCACCGATGCGCGCTATTTCTCGTCGTTCAACAAGGTGTTTCGCGACGTGTTCGGCGACAACCCACCGGCGCGCATCTGCAGCGTCCAGGACCTGGTGGTGGACTGCAAGGTGGAGGTGGACGTGAAGTGCTTCCGGCGTGACCGGACGTAAGAAAGGGGGTGTCGTGCCCCGGCAAGGGCACGACACCGGATCGCCGGCGGGGCCTCACAAGACAAGACCGACCCGCCGGCAATCGTGACATTGCTTACCCCGACCGCGGCAACGGCCGGGCAAACAACGACAAGAGGCTACCATGAACAGTCAAATATTCCTTGCCACCTTTCTGGTGTACGTCGTCGCCATGATCGGCTTCGGCTGGTGGATCTCCCGCCACAAGCGCGGCAGCGGCGACGACTTCCTGCTCGGCGGGCGCAGCGTGCCGCTATTCCTCACCATCGGCACCACCGTAGCCACCATGGTCGGCACCGGTTCGAGCATGGGGGCAGTGGGCTTCGGCTACGCCAACGGCTGGGCCGGGGCGCTGTACGGCATCGGCGGTGCCGTCGGGGTGCTGCTGTTGGCGCTGCTGTTCGCCCCGGTGCGCCAGCTGCGCTTCATGACCATGAGCGAGGAACTCGCCTACTACGTGGGCGCCAACCGCCTGGTGCGCAACCTGGTGGCGGTACTGATCTATATCGCCTGCATCGGCTGGCTGGGCGCACACATCCTGGGCGGTGGGCTCTATCTCTCCTGGATGGCGGGCATCGATCTCAACACCGCGCGCGTCCTGGTGGCCCTGGGCTTCGGCATCTACTGCGTGATCGGCGGCTACTTCGCCGTGGTGTGGACCGATACCGTGCAGGCGGTCATCCTCTTCGCCGGCTTCCTGCTGATGGCCGTGCTTGCCCTGGTCGAGGTCGGCGGCTTCTCGGGGCTGACCGCGGGAATGGACGCCGGTGCGGCCAGCTTCCTCGGCATCGGGGCGATCGGTGGCCTGCCGGCGCTGTCGCTGGCGGCGGTCATTGCCGTCGGCGTGCTCGCCACCCCCTCGTTCCGCCAACGCATCTACTCAGGTGAGTCGGTCTCCTCCGTGCGTCGCTCGTTCGTCATCACCGGCGTGCTCTACCTGGGCTTCTCGATCATTCCAGCGATCATCGGCATGGCCACCCATGCGCTCAATCCCGGTCTAGAGAACAGCAACTACGCCTTCCCCTTCCTCGCCACCGAGGTGTTGCCCCTGGGGCTCGGCCTGCTGCTGCTGGTGGCCGGTCTCTCGGCGACCATGTCCAGTGCCAGCTCGGACGCCATCGCCGGGGTCTCCACGCTGATGCGCGACATCTACGTGCTGGCCACCGGCCGGGCCCCCTCCGCCCGCAACGTGGTGCGCTTCTCCCGCATCGCCCTGGTCGCCACCATCGGCCTGGCGCTGGCGTTCGCCCTGACCTCGGACAACGTGATCACCTATATCACCCGCATGATCGCCACCATCATGGCCGGGCTCTTCGTCTGCGCCCTGCTGGGTCGCTTCTGGCCGCGCTACAACTGGCAGGGTGCGGTCGCCACCCTGGCCAGCGCCTCGGCGACGTCGCTGACGATCATCGCCAACGCCGACTGGAACGCCTATTGGGGCAACCCCAGCATACCGGCGGTATCGGTAGCGCTCTTCGTCGGGGTGGCAGTCAGCCTGCTCACACCGGCCTCCCGAGTGACACCAGAGCAGGCCCTGGCAGTGCTCAACGAAGAGCGTCGGCGCATGGAGCAGGTTCCCGATGCGGCCCTCGCTGCAGGCCAGGTCGCCGCGCCCGGTCAGTAAAACGCAGGGTGACAACACGACATGGCCCCGCCGGACGCCCGGCGGGGCCATATCGTTTTCACCGGGTAGGCTTCAGCTCGTCAGCTGCCGCACCGCCAGCTCCACGCCGCGCAGCTCGGCGAGCCCCTTCATGCGCCCGTAGAGCGGATAGCCAGGGCGCGTGTTGCGGCGCTGGTCGTCGAGGATGTGGTGCCCGTGGTCCGGTCGCAGCGGCAGGCGTGGCCCACCCTCACGCTCGCGCCGCCGCTCCTCGACCACCAGGGCAGAGATAACGCCCACCATGTCCACGTCGCCACCCAGATGATGCGCCTCATGAAAGGTGCGCGGGTCGGAAGCCTCGCGCCTTGTCGAGCGCAGATGGGCAAAGTAGATGCGTGGGCCGAAGCGGCGAGCCATGGCGGCCAGGTCGATGTCGTCGCGAACGCCGTAGGAGCCGGTGCACAGGGTCAGGCCATTGGCCTCGCTCGGCGCCGCATCGAGCAACCACTGGACATCCTCCGGCGTGGACACCACCCGCGGCAGGCCGAACAGCGGCCGCGGCGGATCGTCCGGATGAATGGCCAGTCGTATACCGACTTCCTCGGCAACCGGCACGATGGCGCGCAGGAAAACCCCCAGGTTCTCGCGCAGGCGCTCGGCCCCGATATCGGCGTAGCCATCCAGCGCCGCCTGGAAGCGCGCCAGGGTATAGTGCTCCTCCGCCCCCGGCAGGCCGGCGATGATGGTATCGGTCAGCGAATCGCGCCCGTCGGCATCGAGGTCGTCGAAGTAGCGCCTGGCCTCGGCCTGTTCGGCATCGCCGTACTCGGCCTCGGCGCCGGGGCGCCTGAGCAGGTAGAGATCGAAGGCGGCGAAGGCCGTCTGGTCGAAGCGCAGCGCCAGGCCCCCGTCCGGCAGGCGCCAGGCGAGGTCGGTGCGGGTCCAGTCGAGCACCGGCATGAAGTTGTAGCAGACGATGTCGATACCGCAGGCCGCCAGGTTGCGCAGGGTCTTCTGATAGGCCGCGATGTAGCGTTCGCCCTCGGGGGTGCCCTGCTTGATCGCCTCGTGCACCGGCACGCTCTCCACCACCGACCAGGAGAGCCCTGCAGCCTCGATCGTCGCCTTGCGCTCGGCAATCGCTTCCACTGGCCAGGCCATGCCGTTGGGTATCTCGTGAAGCGCCGTGACGATGCCGGTGGCACCGGTCTGGCGAATCTCGTCGAGGGTGATCGGATCGCTGGGGCCGAACCAGCGCCAGGTATGTTCCATGACGGTCCTCGCGATATCAGGTGGGTGCGTCGAGCTGCGCGAGCGCGGCGTCGAGGCCCAGGGTAGTCAGGCGACGATAGGCCGACACCACCGACGCAGCGAAGCCGGAGTGCTCGGCCAATGCTGGCGGAAACACGGCGTCGAGTTCGATGAAGGCAGCCACCAAAACCACGACATCCTCGCCGTGAGCCTCGTGCAGCAGCTTGAACGTCGCTGCCATGGGGTCGTCGACGGCATAGCCGTTGCCGTGCAGGTCGACTCCCAAGGTATAGCGAATCCATGCCGCCACGCCGAGTGCCGTGCATGGCACCTGGCCTCCCGTTTCGAGCCGTGCCAGCGCGCCATGCAGCCAGCGCTGGGGCAGCTTCTGCGAGCCGTCCATGGCGATCTGCTGCAGGCGATGGCGCAGGCTGTCGTTGGCGAAGCGCGTGAGCAGCGAGTCGGCATAAGCGTCGAGGTCAGTCCCTGCGGGCATGCTGAGCGTCGGCGCCGCCTCCTCCAGCATATAGCGGCGCAGTAGCCTGCACAGGTCGTCGCGGCTCACCGCATCGAAGACAGTCTCGATGTCGTCCAGTGCGCCCAGGTATGCGAGCAGAGAATGGCTGCCGTTGAGCATGCGCAGCTTCATGGTCTCGAACGGCGCCACGTCGGCGACCATCTCCACGCCCTCGGCCTCCCAGGCGGGCCGGCCGAGAGGGAAGTCGTCCTCCACCACCCACTGCGAGAAGGCCTCGCCTACTACCGCATTGGGGTCGTCGACGCCCAGTTCGGCCAGGCGCTCGAAGTCGACCTCCGTCATGGCCGGCACGATACGATCGACCATGCTGCAGGGAAAGGCCACCTCGCGCTCGATCCAGGCGGCCAGCTCACCGTCGCGACAGGCGGCGAGCTGCACCACGGCCGCTCGCGTGCGCCTGCCGTTGTCGGGCATGTTGTCGCAGCACAGCACCGTAAATGGAGGGATTCCAGAATTGCGCCGCCGCGCGAGGGCCTCGACCAGAATGCCCGGCGCGCTGCGCGGTGCCTGCGGATGATCGATGTCGTGGGCGATCAGCGGATCGTCGCGCAGCAGGCTGCCCTCGGCGGGGCTGAGGAAGTAGCCCTTCTCGGTAACGGTCAGGGTGGCGATACGAGTGTCGGGAGACGCCAAGCGCGTGAGCAACGCCTCGAGATCGCGTCCCCACAGACCGTCACCCTCATGGCCGGCACGCTTGTCCTGCCCCGTGAAAAGCGCCTCCTCGATCACGCCGGTCTCGCGCAGGGTGACGTGATCGCGATCGGTGTATTCGGCCACGTGGTAGTGGTAGCCGGCGTCACGCAGCGCATCGACCAAGGCCACGCCGCCGCGCAGGTTGGCGCTGCTCACGCCCCAGGCGCCATCGCCGCTGCGCTGGCGATAGCGTTCCAGGTAGACCGCCTGGTGGGCGCGATGGAAGGCGCCCAGCCCCAGGTGAACGATACCGATGTGCCCGGTCGGCGCGGCGGCGGGTATGCGGGTCACGTCCTTCATCTTGCCCCCATCAACAGGTCGGGAAGCCATAGCGAAATGGCCGGCACGTAGGCCACCAGTAGCAGTACGGCGATGTTGCACACCAGGAACGGCAGGATCGCGCGGGCCACGGTGAGCATCTGCAGCTTGCCGATGCCTGCGACCACAAACAGGCACACCCCTACCGGCGGAGTGGTCAGCCCGATCATCAGGTTGAGCACCGCCATCACCGCGAAGTGCACCGGGTCCATGCCGACCCCGGTGGCCACGCCGAGCAGCGCCGGGAACAGGATGATCAGCGCGGCAATGGTCTCCATGAAGGCGCCGACGAAGAGCAGGATCAGGTTGATGATCAGAATCACCACGATAGGGTTGTCGCTGATGGACATGATCAACGCGGCGATGGTCTGGGGGATCTGCTGGCTGGTGAGGATCCAGCCGAACAGGTTGGCCAGCCCTACCAGCAACAGCAGCGCCGCCGAGGTCAGCACGGTGTCGGTGAGAATCGCCGGCAGCTTGCGCCAGGTCAGCCCCTTGTAGACGTACATGCCGACCACCAGCGCATAGAGGCTAGCGACGATGGACGCCTCGGTGGGCGTGAAGAAGCCGCCGATGATCCCGTAGAGGATGATCGCGGTCATCAGCAGCGCCCAGAACGCCGTGCGTCCTTCGCGCAGTAGCTCGCGCAGGGTGGCGCGACGCTCCTTGGGATAGCCGCGCTTCACTGCCAGCAGGTAGACGGTAATCATCATCGCCACCCCCAGCAGCAGACCGGGCACGGCCCCGGCCAGGAACATGCGCCCCACCGAGACGCCGGCCAGCGAGCCGACGATGATCATCGGTACGCTGGGCGGAATGATCGGGCCGATGGTCGACGAAGCGGCGGTAACGGCGGCGGCAAACGGCTTGTCGTAGCCGGAACGTGCCATGCCGGGAATCATTACCGAGCCGATGCTGGCGGCATCGGCCACTGCGGTGCCCGAAATGCCGCCGAAGATCATCGAGCCGCCTACGTTGGCCAGGCCCAGCCCTCCGCGAATATGGCCGACCAAGGCATTCGAGAAGCGCACAATGTGCTCGGTGATATTGCCCACGTTCATCAGGTTGCCGGCCAGCACGAAACCGGGAATGCACAGCAGCACGAAGGTATCGATGCCCGAATACATGCGCTGCGGCACGATGGTCAGGGAGATGCCTTCCAGCAGCAGGTAGGCGAGCGACGAGATGCCCAGCGCGAAGGCGATAGGCAGACCCAGCACCAGCAGTACCAGGAACACGCCGAACAGCACGATTACTTCCATGTCGCGCCCTCCCGGTCATTTTCGGCCGAAGGCCGCACAGCGGCGGCCAGGCCTTCGACGAGGCCGACGGCGCTATAGAACAGCACCAGGGCGAACAGCAGCACGGTGGAGAAGAAGATGTAGAGCATCGGCACCCTCAGGGTGGGCGAGGTCTGCCAGGCGCCGTTCTGGGCGAACTGCCAGGCGGCGGGCAGCACCATCAGGGCGAAGCCGCCGATCAGCAGGCAGATCAGCGCCTGGTAGGCGGCACGGGCGCGCAGTCCCAGCAGGTGATGGAAGAGTTCGACGTTGACGTGCCGATGACGGCGGATCGCCACCCCGGCGGCCAGCGCCACCATGTAGATGAACAGGTAGCGTGACAGCTCCTCGGTCCAGGACAGGGTGAACGGCAGGAACAGCCGGCCCGAGATCTGCAGCAGCACGGTCGCGGCGATACCTATCAGGGCCAGGTTGGCAAGCAGTACGAAGAGGGTGTCCACCCAGCCGATGACACGGCCCAGCGGCCCCCCGATCCTGGGTACCGCGGACAGGGCGTCGAGGCTGGCTAACACCTGCTCGCTATCGGGCACGTCTTCGGTACGCTGCGGGGAAATATCCATGAGTATCCTCGCTGGGGCCCGTCGACCCCGTGGAGAGTGGGCGGGCATGAGCCCGCCCGGGTGAATCACAGGTTCTGGATGGCGTCGAACAGCGCACGCTGCTCATCGTCGAGAGCCGCTTCGACGGCCGGTCGCGCCTTCTCGGCAAAGGCCTCGGTATCGACCTCAATGAACTCCATGCCGCGCTCCTGCAAGGCCTGCTCCAGGCGCTGCTGGTCCTCCTCGAACAGCTCGGCCTGGTAGGTCTGCATCTCCTGGGCCGCATCGCGCACGATCTGCTGCAGATCCTCGGGCATGCTCTCGAGCCGGTTGCGGCCGATCACCACGTAGATCCAGCTACGCACGTGGCCGGTCAGGTTCACGTAGTCCTGCACCTCGTTGAAGCTGGCGCTCTCGATCAGGCTGAGCGGGTTCTCCTGGGCCTGGATGGTGTTCTGCTGCAGGGCGGTGAACACCTCGCTGAAGGCCATCGGCGTGGGCCTTGCGCCCAGCGCTTCCCAGGTGTCGACGAACAGCGGCACGTTGGGCACGCGCAGGCGAAGGCCGTCGAGGTCGTCGGGGTGGCGGATCGGCCGGTTGGAGGTCAGCTCACGCGGCCCGCGCTCGAACCAAGCCAGCGGCACCAGATTGGCACGCTCGGTGATCTGCGCCTCGATCTGCTCGCCGATCTCGCTCTCCACCGCCTGGCGCAGGTGCTCGGCATCGCGGAAGGCGTAGGGCACCGCCATCATCGCTGCCTTGGGCGCCCAGTTCTGCAGGCTCTCGCCGGTGATGGTGATGTCCGCGGTACCGAGCTGGATGCTGTTGATCACATCCATCTCGTTGCCGAGCTGCTCGTTGGGAAATATCTGCACCTCGATGCGCCCATCCGAATTTTCCTCGACGAGCTCCTTGAAGCGCACGGCGGCCTGGTGCCAGATGTTCTGCTCGTTGGCCAGGTGGCCGAAGCGCAGGGTGACGTCGGCGGCAAGCGCGGCCTGGCTGGCCATCAGGGCCGTCCCGAGGACGGCGCCGGTAATGAGTCGTTTGATCATGGCGTAGCTCCTTGTTTTGCTGTTCAAGCGGTTATTGCTGTTATGTGCATCGCCGTGGCGATGTCCTGCTGCATCGAGCTGGCTCAGGTGCGGTTGTCGGCACCAATGTCGATCAACACCTTGCGAGCCCTTTCGGGATGATGATCGAGCATGTCGATGGCTCCGGGCATGTCGTCGAAGGGCAGGCGGTGACTGACCAGCGCCAGCGGATCGAGACGCCCCGAGGCCATGCGCTCGAGCACATCCGGAAACTTGCGGTTGTTGAGCCTCGAGCCGACCAGGGTCAGCTCCTTCTTGATCACTTCCAACTGCACCAGGTCGCTGGGCGTGGGGTTGAAGCCGAGCAGGCCGATGCGTCCCGCCGGCGAGGCGATTCGCAACATCTGCGGCAGCAGCGCCGGCACGCAGGCGGCATCGGCGATCAACGGGATGCCCTCGCCCGCGGTCAGTTCGCTCACCGCGGCCTCGACATCGTCCTTGCCGTGCCAGGTGCGCGTGGCGCCGAGTTCACGGGCCGTGGCCAGGCGCTCATCGATCAGGTCGATGACGGTGATGTCCTCGATGCCCTGGGCGCGGGCCATCTGCAGGATGGTCAGGCCGATCACGCCGGCGCCATAGACCAGCAGGCGGTCGCCGCGCAGCGGCTGCATGCGTTCCAGCACGTTGGCGGCGATGGAATAGGGCTCCACCAGTGCACCGGCCTCCAGCGCCAGCCCCTCAGGTAGGCGGTGGGCATTGGCCGCCGGCACGTTGACCCACTCCTCGAAGCCTCCGTCACGGTGCACGCCGATCACCTGCATTGCGCTGCACACGTTGGGGCGGCCGATACGACACGGATAACACTTACCGCAGCTGACCACCGGATCGATGCACACCCTGTCGCCGACCTCGATGCCCTCGACGCCCTCGCCGAGCGCCTCGACGATGCCGGCGAACTCATGACCGGTGATGCGCGGGAAACGCACGAAGGCGTTGGCGCCGTGGATGATGTGCATGTCTGAGCCGCAGATCCCGGCGAAGGCCACTTTCACCAGCACCTCGCCGGCCGCGGCGCGGGGCACCTCGGCCTCGACGACGGCGTAGTCCAGCGGCGCGTTTACCTGAAAGGCTTTCATCGATACGTTCTCCTCACCAATGCCACAGGGTGCCGTCCTCCAGCCGGTTGACCGGCAGGCTGGCGCGCTTGTAGGGGTATTGCTTGGCCAAGGCTTCGTCGATATCGACGCCATGGCCCGGCGCTTCGCCGACCAGGAAATGGCCGTCCTCGAAGCGGTAGTCGTGGGGGAAGACGGCGTCGGTCTCCGGCGTGTGGGGCATGTGCTCCTGGATACCGAAGTTGGGTACCCAGGTATCGAAGTGGATCGCCGCACCCAGGCACACCGGCGACAGGTCCGTCGGCCCGTGGAACCCGGTGCGCACGTGGTAGAGCGCGGCCAGGTCGGCGATGCGCCGTACGTGGGTGATGCCGCCGCCGTGGGAAAGCGGCGTGCGCACGTAGTCGATCCACTGGTTCTCGAGCAGCTCGCGATAGTCGTGGATCGAGTTGAACACCTCCCCCACCGCCAGCGGCGTGGTGGTGTGTTGGCGAATCAGGCGGAAGCTCTCCTGGTTCTCGGCCGGCACGCAGTCCTCGAGCCAGAACAGATGGTAGGGCTCCACCGCCTTGCCCAGGCGCGCCGCCTCGATGGGGGTCAGTCGGTGGTGCACGTCATGCAGCACGTGCAGCTCGTCGCCGAAGCGTTCACGCACCGCGGCGAACAGCTTGGGCA
This sequence comes from Halomonas sp. A29, assembly GCF_046723295.1. NCBI lineage: Bacteria > Pseudomonadati > Pseudomonadota > Gammaproteobacteria > Oceanospirillales > Halomonadaceae > Halomonas > Halomonas sp. A29. Next base: position 184,462 of record NZ_JAXQPR010000008.1, on the reverse strand, counting down.
CGTGATTGAGGTATTTCTCGGTGCTCCAGACGTGTTCGGCGGGCAGTTCGGAATCCGCCGGCTCGTAGCGTTCGCCCTCACGCTTGGCCACGCCGTAGATGGTAGGAATGCCGGGCACCCCGGCCTGCACGCGCACAGCCCGGTAGCCGAGCTTGACGTGCTTCTCGACCTCGGCCAAACAGCCCTCGATGTCCTTGCCGGTGCAGTGGGCGTAGGTCATCACCCGCTCGCGGCTCTTGCCGCCGAGCAGCTGGTAGAGCGGCATGCCGGCTGCCTTGGCCTTGATATCCCACAGCGCCAGGTCCACCGCCGACACCGCCGCCATGGTCACCGGTCCCCGGCGCCAGTAGGCACCGCGATAGAGGTAGTGCCAGATATCCTCGATGCGACTGGCGTCACGCCCGATCAAGGCAGGGATTACGTGCTCCTCGAGGTAGGCCACCACCGCCATCTCGCGACCGTTGAGGGTGGCGTCGCCGATCCCGTAGGTACCCGACTCGGTGACGATCTTGAGGGTGACGAAGTTGCGTCCCGGCGAGGTGACGATCACATAGGCGTCGCTGATTTTCATGAAGGTTCCGTCGCTGTGAAAGTGATTAGGGCTCGGCTCATCGTTCGAAGAGATAGCGCTGTACGTTGTCGTAGCACACCGCCCGCACCAGCTCGCCGATGCGATCGAGATCGTTCGGCAGTTCGCCGCGCTGGACCTGCGCGCCGAGCATCTGGCAGAAGATGCGGCGGAAGTAGTCGTGGCGGGAGAACGACAGCAGGCTGCGTGAGTCGGTGAGCATGCCGACGAAATGGCGCAGCAGGCCGAAGTTCATCTGCGTGACGAGCTGGCGTTCGATGCCGTCGCGCTGGTCGTTGAACCACCAGGCGGCGCCGAACTGCACCTTGCCGGGAATGCCGTCGCCCTGGAACGAACCGACCAGGCTCGCCAGCATCTCGTTGTCGCGGGGGTTGAGGTTGTAGACCACGGTACGCGGCAGCGCCCGCTCGCGATCCAGAGCATCGAGGATCGCCGCCAGCGGCTCGGCATAGGTCACGTCGCCTATCGCATCGAAACCGCTGTTGGCGCCGATCTCGGCCAGGCCGCGCTGGCTCAGGCTGCGCAGCGCACCCAGGTGGAGCTGCATCACCCAGCCGCGGCGGGCGTACTCGCGTCCCAGCCACAGCAGCACCGCGGTGGTGAAGCTGGCGTTCTCGTCTCCGCTGAGCGTTCTGCCACGGCGGCGGCGCTCGAGCAGCCGATCGAGCTCGGCCACGCTCGGCGGTTCGACGAACACCGGCTTCTCAAGGCTGTGGTCGGCAAGGCAGCAGCCATGGGCAGCGAAGTGCTCGAGGCGCTGGTACAGCGCCGCGAGCAGATCGTCGTAGCCGCGGATCCCCACGCCGCTGGCCGCCTCCAGCTCGCCGAGGTAGTCGGCGAAGCCGGGCTCGCCGATCTTGAGCACGGTATCGGCGCGGAAGGTCGGCAGCATGCCGGGAGCCGCCCCGCTCTCGGCATGGCGGCGGTGCAGTTCGAGACTGTCGACCGGATCGTCGGTGGTACAGACGGTGCGCACGTTGAAGCGCTGGAGAATGCCCTGGGCGCTCAACTCCGGCGTGGCCAGGCGTTCGCGGGATGTCGCCCAGATCTCCTCGGCCGTGGCGGGCGAGAGCAGCAGGTTCTCGATACCCAGCGGATGGCGCAGCTCAAGATGGGTCCAGTGATAGAGCGGGTTGCCGAGGCATTCCGGCACCGTTTCGGCCCACGCCTGGAAGCGCTCGCGGTCACTCGCCTCACCGGTGATGCGCCGCTCCTCGATGCCGGCAAAGCGCATCGCCCGCCATTTGTAATGGTCGCCCCTGAGCCACAGCTCGGTGAGATTGTCGAAGCGCACGTCGCCGGCGATCTCCTCCGGACTCAGGTGCGAGTGGTAGTCGCAGATCGGCATGACGGCGGCATGCTCGTGGTAGAGCCGGCGCGCCGGCTCGTTCTCGAGCAGGAAATCGGGCCCCATGAAATCGATGCGATCATTGAAGGTCATGACACGCTCCGTCGTTGTCGGCTGACTCATGCTCAGCCCATCAGCAGGTTGGGCAGGAACAGCACGATGTCGGGGAAGAAGATGATGCCCAGCACCACGGTGAACACTGCCAGGGCAAAGGGCAGCAGCTCGCGGCTGTAATCGAAGAAAGAGCAGCGCAGAATCCCGCATACGGTGTACATCGAAATACCCACCGGCGGGGTCATGCCGCCGAAGGTCACCAGGGTCATCATCAGCAGGCCGAAGTGCACCGGGTCGACGCCGGCGGCCTTGATCACCGGCACCAGGATCGGCGTCAGCAGCATCACCACCACCGTGGCCTCGAGCAGCATGCCGAGCAGCACCAGCAGCACGGCCAGCGTCAGCAGCAGCGTGACCTGGCTGGAGAACACCCCCAGCGTCAGCTCGGCGATGGTCTGCGGCACCCGCTCGAAGGAGACGACGTAGCCGATGATCCCCGAGAACATGATGATCAGCATGATCATGCCGATGTCGCGCACGCTGGCATGCATCGCCGCGAGGATCTCGCTCAGCCCCATCTCGCGATGGATCACGCAGCCCACCACCAGCGCATAGGCCACCGCGAAGGCCCCCGCCTCGGTCGGCGTGAACAGGCCATAGCGAATGCCCACCAGCAGCCACACCGGGAACAGCAGCGCCCAGATACTGCTGCGCGCGGCAGAGAGAACCTCACGACCCGAGGGCAGCCCCTCGCGTACCGGTGCGTAGCCGCGCCGCTTGGCAACGAAGTAGGTGGTCACCATCAGCGCCACCATCAGCAGGAAGCCGGGCACCACGCCGGCGATGAACAGCCGCCCGATGGACACCTCGCCCAGATAACCGTAGAGGATCAGGCCGATGCTGGGCGGGATGGTGGCGGTGATCAACCCGCCGATAGCCAACACTGCGCCCGAGAACCCGGGGGTATAGCCCTCCTTGATCATGCCCTGCCCCAGCACTCGCGACTGCATCGCGGCATCGGCCACCGCCGAACCCGACACACCCCCCATCAGGGTGCTGAGCACGATGCTGGCCTGAGCCAGGCCGCCGCTCATCCAGCCGGCCAGCAGCGTGGAAAGCCGTATCAGCCGCGGCGTGATGCCGCTGGCATTCATCAAGTGCCCGATGAAGATGAACAGCGGTACCGCCAGCAGCGGGAACGATTGAGTTGCCGAGACGATGCGCTGCACGCCGATGTTGGTCGGCAGGAACGTCTCCGGCAGGAAAAAGTAGGTGAAGCCGGCGATACCGATGGCAAAGGCCACGGGCATGCCGATGGCCATCAGCAACAGCCCCAGGCCCAGCAGGAGTGCGGCCGTCATGGCATCTTCTCCATGACAGCGTCATCCGGCATCAGGCTCGGCACGATGCCCTTGGCCACGATGCGCCGCAGCAGCGAGACGATCATCAGGGAGGCACCCACCGGAAGTGCCAGGGTGATATAGCCGTAGCTCAGGCCGGCCACGCCCATCGGACGCTGCCAATTGGACAGAGCCAATGGGAAGCCATAACGCACCAGCAGGGCCAGAAAGCCCAGCATCAGCACCAGGCAGAACCCGGTTACCAGGCGCTGCAACGGCAGCGGCAAGCGTATCGCCAGGGCGTCGATACGTACCTGCCCGCCATGGCGCAAGGTGATGTCCGCCCCCAGTACCGCGGTCCAGATGAACAGCAGTTGGGCCAGCTCGGCGCCGCCGGCGAAGGGCTGGCCGATGGCGCGTGCCGTCGAACTCACCAGCAGGGTCAGCGAAGTGCCGCCCAACAGCGCGACGGCAAGCCACGCCTCGAGTCGGTCATACCAGTACCACATAAGAAAAATCCTCGAACCAGAAGACAACCCGCGTGCTTGGCCGCCTCGACGGCCAGAGCCCCCGCCGCACGGCGGCAGGGGCCAACCGGCTCACTCTCCCGAGGTCAGTTGTTCGCGGTACTGGTCGTAGCCGAGCTCTGCGTAGACGCCGGCAACGCGCTCACGGTAGAGCTCCACATCTACTTCGGTGAAGGTCACGCCTTGTGCCTCCATGCGCTCGCGCACGGCGGCCTGGGCATCGACGGTGGCCTGACTGGCCGCCTCACCGGCGTTGCGCAGCTCCTCGTCGAGAATGGTGCGCAGCTCCTCCGGCAGCGACTGGTACCACTGCTCGGAAGTGGCCAGCCCAGTCATCAGGTGGATATGACCGGTCAGGGCGATATGGGTGATCACTTCGTGAAGATTCTGACCTTCGGCCGCAGTGAGCTGCGCTTCGGCGCCGTCTATCGCGCCCAGTTGCAGCGCGGAGTAGACCTCGGACCAGGGCAGCGGCGTGGGTGTGGCGCCCATCGATTCGATGGTACGCAGCCACACCGGTGAGTTGATGGTACGCACGCGCACCCCGCGCAGGTCGTCGGGCGTTTCCACCAGCTTCTTCGTCAGCATGTGGCGCGAGCCCTGGAACCAGTTGTAGTTGAGCAGGCGCAGGCCGCTGCTCTCGGCCAGGCTGTCGACCCACCCCTGATAGAGTTCCGACGAGGTGATGCGGTCGTAGTCGGCATGGTCCTCGACCAGATAGGGCGCACTGAGGATGCCCAGCTCCGGCTGGTATTCGGAGAGACGGCCGGCATCGATCAGCACCGCGACGTTGGCGCCGCTGCGAATCTGCTCGACCACGTCCTCGTCGGAGCCGAGCTGACTGTTGGGGAAAACCCGAACGGTGAGCTCGCCATCGGAGCGCGCTGCGATGGTCTGGCTGGCCTCCTCCATGGCCTGGACGATGGGGTCCTGGGCGCTGAGCGCCGAGGAGAGGTTCAACTGGTAGGCCGCCTGGGCCAGGTTGGCGGTGGCGGCCAGAGAGATGGCCGCAGCGAGTACGGTGATTTTCATGTGAGCCTCCTGACGTATGTTGTGGTTATTGCGTCGAGTTGCCTGGCGTTGGTGCTTGAAGTTGTTGCTGGGTTATCTGCCTGTGGGGTTACCGGCCGAGACCTGACTGGGGGAACCGTCGAACATCTCCGGGAAGCGACGCATGAGCTCCGGCAGCGAATGCAGGATCTCGCGCTGGTGAATGCTCATGGCCTTGGCCGCCGCCTCGGGGTCCCGTCGCGCGATGGTCTCGACGATCATCGAGTGCTGGTCGACCAGCTTTCCGATCGGTGTGCTATCGGGGACGCTCAGGTAGCGCACCCGGTCGAGCTGCGCCTTGACCTCTTCGGTGACACGCCACGCCGCGGTGTGTCCCACCCCCAGCGACAGCGCGCGGTGGAAGTCTTCGTCGAGCTGGAAGAAACGGACGTAATCGTTGGGCTCGATGCAGCGCCGCTGGCGCTCGAGCAGTTCACGCAGCTCATCCAGGGTCTGCGCAGCGACGCCCAGGGTAGCCGCCTCGCGAGCCACCGCCACCTCGATCGCTTCACGCACGAAGCGGGCCTCGAGCACGGCCTGCTGCGAGATCCTCACCACGTAGGTGCCACGCTGCGGGCGCACCTCGACCAGGCCCGCCTCAGAAAGTCGGATGAAGGCCTCGCGCACCGGCTGGCGACTCACCGAGAAGGCATCGGCCAGTTCCTTCTCCGATAGCGCCTGCCCAGGTGCCAGCACCATGCGAATGATCGACTGGCGCAGCACGCGATAGAGCCGCTCGCGAACCGAGCCGTCGTCGCTCGTTTCCTGCCACATGGCCTGCAGGGGAGTTGTCATGGCACCGCCTCCGTTTCTTGTTGAGCTGAGCGTCGCCGCCCTGACCAGACTAGTATGGTAGTATGGCAATTGGCAAGTGCCCATGAAAAAGCCCAGGCCGGTTTCCCGGTCTGGGCCTTGTTTTTACACGTTCGCCGCTAGCGGCGAACGGAGCGCTCAGGCGCTGGTGCGGCGACGCACCGGAGCCTCGCCATCCTCACGGCGACGACGCGGGGCGCGCTCGGGGGCACCGCTGTCCTCGCTGATCTCCAGCGGGCGACCGGCAACGCGAGCACGTGCCATCTTGGCCAGGATGCTGGGCGGCAGCGAGCTCGGCAGTTCCACCACCGAGAAGGCGTTGCGGATGTCGATGCGACCGATCCGTGAGCCTTCGATGCCGCCCTCATTGGCCAGGGCGCCGACCAGTTGGCCCGGCTTGACGCCGTCCTTGTGGCCGACGGCTACGCGATAGCGGGTCATGCCTTCGCTCGGGCCACGACTGTCACGCTCGCGACGCGGGGCCTTGCCGTCACGCGGGGCACGCTCGCCGCCGCGCTCGACACGCTCCTTGCGCGGCGCCTGCAGGCGGCCGATGGGCGCTTCGTCGGCACGGGCCAGTGCAGCAAAGGCACAGGCCAGCTCGATCGGATCGTGACCTTCCGCCACCAGACGCTCGACCAGTGCACGCTGCTCCTCGGCACCGGCGGTCAGGGAACCGATGATGCGCTGATGGAACACTTCGTCACGATGGGCGCGGATGGCGGCCTCGTCGGGCACCTCCATCTCGCTGAGCTTCTGGCCGGTGGCCTGCTCGATCCAGCCCACCTTGCGGCCTTCGCGGAAGCCGACGAAGGTGATCGAGATGCCGGTACGCCCGGCCCGGCCGGTACGGCCGATGCGGTGGGTGTAGGCTTCGGCATCCTGGGGCAGGTCGTAGTTGAAGACGTGGGTGATGCGCGGCACGTCGAGGCCGCGAGCGGCCACGTCGGTAGCGATCAGCACGTCGACCTTGCCGCGCTTGAGGCGCTGAATGGTGCGCTCACGCAGGCTCTGGTCCAGGTCGCCGGAAAGGCTGGCCACGTTCACGCCACGCGCGGAGAGCTGTTCCATCAACGTGGTACAGGCGGCGCGGGTGCGTACGAAGACGATGGCGGCATCTACCGGCTCGACTTCGAGAATACGTGCCAGCGCTTCCAGCTTGGCGCCACCGTCGACGCGCACCAGACGCTGTTCGATGTTCTCGCCGGTGGTGGTGCGCGACTCGATCGCCACCTTCACCGGGTCGACCAGGTAACGATTGACGATGCGCTCGATCTCGGTCGGCAGGGTCGCGGAGAAGAACACCCGCTGGGCTTCCTTGGGGGTATCGGCGACAACGCGCTTGACGTCGTCGATGAAGCCCATGCGCAGCATCTCGTCGGCTTCGTCCAGCACCAAGGAGGACAGACCGTCGAGCTTGAGGCTACCGCGATCCAAGTGATCGATCACCCGGCCCGGCGTGCCCACTACTACCTGGGCGCCACGCTTGAGTGCGCCCAGCTGCTCGCGATATTCCTGGCCACCGCACAGGGTGACGACTTCCAGACCCTGCAGGTTCTGGCCGTACTTGCTGAATGAGGCGGCTACCTGCTGAGCCAGCTCACGGGTGGGTGCCAGCACCAGCACCTGGGGTTCGCGGCGAGTCAGCTCGAGACGCGAAAGCAAAGGCAGCGCGAAGGCCGCGGTCTTGCCGGTACCGGTCTGTGCCTGGCCCAGCATGTCACGCCCTTCCAGCAGCGCCGGAATGGTCTGTGTCTGAATCGGTGAAGGAGTTTCGTAACCCAGTGTTTCGACAGCGGCGAGAACGGCAGGCAGCAGAGCAAGATCGCCGAAGCTCGGCGAAGCGACAGAAGTCGAGGTCATCAATCACACCTTGGTAGGCCGGCACTCGCCGGCAAATCACATTGAGGCATCCCCGACACAGCACATGGGCAGGTCGGTGGCACTGTCGTAACGGCCCAAATCGGCCTGGACAGAGCGGATCACGTTATCGTGGGACGCCGGTCGCACCTGGCATCCGGCTCGCGCCATCGGGCGGGAACCGCTGTGGCGACCTTTTTGCGCCGATGTCGCCCGGTTGGCGGCATCCTGTAGCGCTCCATCTTCACATCTCGGACGTTGCAGCGTTTGCTGCCTGTCTCGGTGATTGCCTCTCAAGCGCGTGGCGCTTGGAGCGAATCGTCATGATGGCGGGGTCAACACATGCGAGGAGCGCGCATGCTAACATCGACACTGGTTTCATGACCAGTACTTTCAACGCTACGATCACACAATCATGAATTCTTCCGCGAGGAGCCTGCCCGAATGCCCACGTTATGGGTCGATGCCGACGCCTGCCCCAAGGTCGCGCGCGAGATCATCGTACGCGCCGCCGAGCGCACCTCCACGCCGGCCTGGTTCGTCGCCAACCACTCGATCCCCCTGCCGCCCTCGAAGTGGGTCAAGTCGCTGTCGGTGAGCCATGGCTTCGATGCCGCCGACAACGAGATCGTGGCACGCCTCGAACCCGGCGATCTGCTGATCAGCTCCGACCTGCCGCTGGCCCTGGAAGCCATCGACAAGGGCGCGGCGGTGATGACCACCCGCGGCGAGATCCTCGACCGGAACAACATTCGCGCCCGCGTCCAGATGAGGGATTTCATGGAAACGTTGCGCTCGAGCGGCGAGCATACCGGCGGCCCCAAGGGCTACAGCGACGCCGACCGGCGCGAGTTCGCCAATGCGCTGGACAGGTGGCTGGCCAAGCAGCCCAGGAAATAGCTTTCCGCCGCGCGTCAGGCGCCTGGGCGCCCGGTGCTCTTGCGCACGATGAGCTGCGTGCTCAGGGTCTGCCGGCGTACCACGTCCTCTCCTGCCAGGATATTCAGCAGCATGCGCATCGCCTGCTGGCCGATCTCGTGGCGAGGCTGGCTGACGGTGGTCAGCTCCGGCTCGCAGTACTCGCTGAAGCCGATGTTGTCGAAGCCCACCACCGAGAGCGCCTCGGGCACGCCAATGCCGAGCTGGCGAGCCGCCTTAAGCACGCCGATGGCCATCTCGTCGCTATGGCAGAAGATCGCACTGGGGCGCACAGCCGCGTCCTCGAGCAGCGCCAGGCCCTGCTGGTAACCCGAACGAAAGCCGAAGTCGCCCTCCACAACCCGCACTGAGTTCGCAAGCCCGCGAGCGACCAGCGTGTCGCGATAACCACGGGTTCGATCGCGGCAGATGGGGTTGTCGACGGGGCCGGAGACCGAGGCGATACGCTCATGCCCCAGCGAGATCAGATAGTCGATGGCGTGGGCAGTGGCCTGGTAGTTGTCGATGGCGACGGTGGGCAGGTCGATATCGGAGAAGAATTCGCAGGCCATGACCAGCGGCGAGTCCGCTCGGGCATCGGCGCGACTGACCAACTCACGAGGAATGTCGGAGGTTAACAGGAGGATGCCGTCGGCCTGGTTGGTCGGCAGCAGGTTGAAGTAGGCCTCGGCCCTGGCCGGGTCGCGCTCGCAGTCGCCGATCAGCACCTGGTAGCCGGCCTGGTGGGCTACCTCCTCCATGCCGTTGATGATTTCGGAGAAGAACGGGTTGGAGATGTCGGGCAGCAGCGTGACGATCGTTCGCGACTCGGCGCGGCGCAGGTTGCGTGCCGCCACGTTGGGGGCATAGCCGACCTCGGCAATGGCACGCGCCACGCGCTGGCGCGTAGCCTCCGTGACCTTTTCCGGGCTGGCCAGTGCCCGTGACACGGTGGCCGTGGAACAGCCTGCCGCCTTGGCGACGTCCTTGATGGTGGGCATGGAGAGAGTTCGCTTGGCTGCTGGCTTGGCTTTTAGCATAACGTGGTCGTCCCGCCGCGGTAACGCCGTGGCCGGCACCGCCCCGCCACGCTCATCTTATTGTGAGTTGGCTATCGCTGGAATGTAAAGCGTTACACCAGAACATAGGCCAGCACCTTCCACGACTCCTCTCGGTCGCGCTGCATGAGCGGCTTGAGACCTCCTTCTTTAGTCGAAGGCCTTGTGCTCTATTATCTAGTCTTGATGGGTAACCAAGCCCGCAGCCAGCGCATTTCGCTCGTCTTTACGGCCGCCATTCGCCGCTTCGACAACCCTTGGCACTGCCTTGACCCTTGTTGACCTTGCTGCTGCAATGTAATCCATTACATTCAACAGACATCTTCGCCGGGCTTATCGCCCGCGCCCGACAAGACCGACAAACGAGGTACTCGATGAAGACCATCAAGGGGCCGGCGCTGTTCCTGGCCCAGTACGCCGGCGACGAGCCGCCCTTCGACAGCCTTGAGGACATTGCTCGCTGGGCCTCCGAGCTGGGTTTCCAGGGCGTCCAGATTCCTTCCTGGGACAAGCGCCTGTTCGACCTGGAGCGCGCCGCGGAAAGCCAGGCGTACTGCCAGGAGATTCAGGCCGTACTGGCCAGGCACGGCCTGGTCGTCACCGAACTCTCCTCCCACCTGCAGGGGCAACTGGTAGCGGTGCACCCGGTCTACGACGACCTGTTCGACGGCTTCGCTCCGCCCGAGCTCCACGGCAATCCGAAGGCCCGCCAGGCGTGGGCCGTGGAGCAGATCAAGCTCGCTGCCCGGGCCAGCGCCAACCTGGGGCTGAATGCGCTGGCCACCTTCTCCGGTGCACTGCTGTGGCCCTTCCTGTACCCCTTTCCCCAGCGCCCCGCCGGGCTGGTGGAAGAGGGTTTTGCCGAACTGGCCAGGCGCTGGAAGCCGATCCTCGACGCCTGCGACAAGGAAGGCGTCGACCTGTGCTTCGAGATCCACCCCGGCGAGGACCTGCACGACGGTACCACCTTCGAGCGCTTCCTCGCCGAGGTCGATGGACACCCGCGCTGCTGCATCCTCTACGACCCGTCGCACTTGGTGCTGCAGCAGCTCGACCACCTGGCCTTCCTCGATCGCTATCACCCACGCATCCGCATGTTCCACGTCAAGGATGCCGAGTTCCATCCCTCCGCCCAGCAGGGCGTCTACGGCGGCTACAGCTCCTGGTTGGAGCGCGCCGGGCGCTTCCGCTCGCTGGGCGACGGCCAGGTCGATTTCAAGGGCATCTTTTCGCGCCTGGCCCAGTACGACTTCGATGGCTGGGCGGTGATCGAGTGGGAGTGCGCCCTCAAGCATCCCGAACAGGGAGCCGCCGAGGGGGCCCGGTTCGTTGCCGAGCACATCATCCGGGTGACCGATCGCGCCTTCGACGACTTCGCCGATGCCGGCACCGACCGCCAAGCCAATCGTGCCCTGCTGGGGCTCGACTGACCCGAGGAGACCGGACATGAACGCAACATCACGCAACGAGATGCCGCGACGACTGAGGCTGGCCATGGTCGGCGGCGGCCAGGGAGCGCTGATCGGCGGCGTGCACCGTATCGCCGCGCGCATGGACGATCGCTTCGAACTGGTGGCCGGCAGCTTCTCCTCGCAGGCCGAGCGCAACCGGGCCACGGCCCGCGAGCTGGGCGTCGCCGAGACACGCTGCTATGCCGACTACCAAGCCCTGCTTGCCGGAGAGGCCAAGCGCAGCGATGGCGCCGAGGTCGTCGCCATCGTCACGCCCAACCACCTGCACTTCACGGCGGCACTGGCCTGCCTGGAAGCGGGCAGGCACGTGATCTGCGAGAAGCCGATGACGCTGAGCGTCGACGAGGCACAGCACCTGGCGGCCGCCGTCGAGGCCAGCGGCAAGCGCTTCGTGCTGGCGCACACCTACGTCGGCTACCCGCTGGTCCAGCACGCCCGCGACCTGGTGGCACGCGGTGAGCTGGGGCGCATTCGCAGCGTGCAGGTCGAGTATCTCCAGGAGTGGCTCAGCGAAGCGCCGGGGCCAGACAACCGCCAGGCCGCCTGGCGCCTGGACCCGACCAAGGCCGGGGCGGCGGGCTGCCTGGGCGATATCGGCGTACACGCCTTCCACCTGGCCCAGTTCGTCTGCGGCCAGCGCGTCAGCGCGGTCAGCGCCGAACTGTTCAATGCCGTACCGGGACGCGAACTCGACGACAACGTGCACGCGCTGCTGCGCTTTGCCGACGGTGCCAGGGGCATGCTGTGGGCCAGCCAGACAGCGCCCGGCTTCGAGAACGGGCTGAGCATCCGCGTGGTGGGCGAGAAGGCCAGCCTGCGCTGGGCGCAGGAATCGCCCAACGAGCTCCACTTCGCCCCGATCGACGGCCCCACCCAGCGCCTGACGCGCCGCGACGATAGGCTCGGTGCCGACATCGCCCGCGGCATTCGCATCCCCGGCGGTCATCCGGAGGGCTACCTGGAAGCCTTTGCCAACCTCTACCAGGCACTCGGCGACGGCCTCGACCATGACCTCGAGACGCCCTGGCTGCCGGGCGTGGAGGATGGTGTCGACGGCATGCGCTTCATTGCCGCCACGCTCGCTTCGAGCCGCGCGGCGGGTGCCTGGACCCCGCTGCGCGACGCCGGAGGCGAATCATGAGCCACCCCATCCTGCGCCTGGAGGGTATCGGCAAGGCCTTCGGCCCAGTCACGGTGCTCGAGAACATCGCCTTCGACCTCGCCCCTGGCGAGGTGATGGGCATCCTCGGTGAGAACGGTGCCGGCAAGTCGACGCTGCTCAAGATCATCAGCGGCGTCTATACGCCCAGCGCCGGCCGGGTGATCCTCGACGGCCAGACCTTTACCTCCCTCGATCCGATCACGGCGCGCCGTCACGGCGTGGCGATGATTCCCCAGGAGTTCAACCTGATCTCCACCCTGCGTGTCTACGAGAACGTCTTCCTGGGCCAGGAGATTCGCCGCGGCGGATTGCTCGATCGGGCTCGAATGCGCCAGCGCACCCGCGAGGTATTGCACTCGCTCGAAGTGGAGCTCGACCCGGAGCAACCCATCGAACGGCTCAGCGTGGCCGAGCGACAGATGGTCGAGGTGGCACGGGTACTGGTCAACGATGCGCGTATCGTGATTCTCGACGAACCCACCACGGTGCTGACCGACCGGGAGGCCGCAGTGCTGTTCGACGTAGTGCGCGCACTGGTCGCCAAGGGCGTAGCGGTGCTGTTCATCTCGCACAAGCTCAAGGAGGTCAAGCAGCTGTGCAATCGCCTGTTGATCCTGCGCGACGGGAGGCAGATCGAACTGTGCGAGACCGGCGAGCTCAGCGAGGAGGACATGGCCTGCAAGATGGTCGGCCGCGAACTGTCGCAGCTCTTTCCCGACAAGCGTACGACGACGGGCACCGCAGCCCTGCGGGTGAGCGGCCTTGACGTGCCCGGCCTGCTCGAGGACATCGGCTTCACGCTGCATCGCGGCGAGGTGTTGGGCCTCTCCGGCCTGGTCGGCTCGGGGCGTACCGAAATCGCCGAGGCGATCATGGGCCTGCGGCGCAAGAGTGCCGGCGAGATAGAGCTGAACGGCAAGCCGCTGACCATCGACTCGCCGCGCGCGGCGCATGCCAACGGCCTGGCCTATCTCTCGGAAGACCGCCAGGGCAAGGGACTGGTGCTGTCGTTCAATGTGATGGAGAACATCACCGCCCTGAGCCTGCCGCGCTACGTGCGCGGGCTGATACGCCATCGCGCCGAGCGGCGACGCGCCGAAGAGTACCAGCAGCGCCTGGCGATCAAGGCGGCGCAGCTCAGCAACCCGGTGCAACTGCTCAGCGGCGGCAACCAGCAGAAGGTGTATCTGGCCAAGCTGCTGGACATTGATCCCGATGTGCTGATCCTCGACGAGCCCACCCGCGGCATCGACATCAACACCAAGCAACAGATCTATCGGCTGATCCGCTCGCTGACCGACCAGGGCAAGGCGGTGATGGTCATCTCCTCGGAGCTGGAGGAGATCATCGGCCTGTGCGACCGGGTGCTGGTGATACGCGAGGGACGCATCGCCGCCGAGCTCAGCGACGACCAGATCAACGAACAGGACATCATGCTCTACGCCGCCGGTGCTCGTCAGCGCGGCCAGACAGGAGCCGAGGTGCATTGAAATGAACGACGTTTCCAACTCCAAGACGATGGGGCAACTGGGCCTGCAGCGGCTGCGCCGGCTGCCGATCAACGCCACCATCCTGGCGCCGTTGCTGGCGCTGATCATTCTTTTCGTACTCTCGTCGCTGGCCAGCGAGTACTTTCTCAGCGCGCGCAACATCACCAACGTGATGCGCCAGGTCTCCTATACCGGCATCATCGCCATCGGCATGACCTTCGTGATCATCGCTGGCGGTATCGATCTCTCGGTGGGCTCGATGGTAGCGCTGGTGGGTGTACTGCTGCTCTACGTAGTCAATTCCATCGCCGACCCCATCCAGGCCGTACTCCTCGGCATGCTGGCCGCGGTGGTGGCGGGCTCGCTGTTCGGATTGTTCAACGGGCTTCTGGTCACCCGAGGGCGCATGGCCGCGTTCGTGGTCACCCTGGCCAGCATGTCGATCTTCCGCTCGCTGGCACTCTACTTTACCGATGCCGGTGAAGTGACGACCCGCAACCCGTTCTTCTCCAGCATCGGCGGCGGCTTCTTCCTCGGCCTGCCGATTCCGGTATGGGCCTTCTTCGGCCTCGCCATCGCCGCCCATATCCTGCTGTTCCATACCCCCTACGGACGCCATGTCTGTGCCGTGGGCGCCAACCCGCAGGTGGCGCGCTACTCCGGCATTCGCGTCGAGCGGGTGGTACTCAGCACTTTCGTCATCGCCGGAGTCTGCGTGGGCATAGCGGCCATCATGCTGAGTTCGCGGCTCAACTCGGTCAGCCCCAGCGACGCCGGCTATTTCTATGAACTCGATGCCATTGCCGCCGTGGTGATCGGCGGTACGGCGCTGTCCGGTGGGCGCGGCTCGATCTGGGGCACGGTCATCGGCGCGCTGATCCTCGGCATCATCAATAACATGCTCAACCTGACCGGTGTCTCCCCCTACCTGCAGGGCCTGGTCAAGGGGGCCGTAATCCTGCTGGCGGTGCTGCTGCAGTACCGGCGCACCGGCTGACTGGAGATGGCCGGTGGCCGCAAAGCCGTCGTGCCGTCATCGCTGGGTATGCCAGCCCATTCGTCTCTACAACGATGAAACGGAGTGACAACAATGACGATAACACGCGTTCTCAGACAAGCCGCTCTGGTCACCGCCCTGGCCGGCACACCGCTTGCCGCCAGCGCCAATGACTACCACATCGGCGTTACCGTACCATCGGCCGACCACGGCTGGACCGCCGGCCTGCTGTGGTGGGCACAGCGCGCCACCGAAGAGCTGGCCGAGCAGTACGACGACGTCAGCTTCACGGTGCTGTCGGCCAGTTCGGGCACCGCTCAGGTCTCGAACGTAGAAGATCTGATGATCCGCAACATCGATGCGCTGGTGATCCTGCCCCACAATCCCGCCACGCTGCAGCAGGTGATCGCCGAAGCCTACGAGTCCGGCATCTACACGGTGGTGGTCGACCGCGAACTGGAAGAGCCGAGCCAGCACGTCTTCCTCGCCGGGGACAACCCCGGGCTCGGTGAAGAGGCGGCACGCTACATGGCCGAGGCGCTTGGTGGTCAAGGTGACATCCTGGTACTCGAAGGCCCCTCGATCCCGATCAACTCCCAGCGCGTCAACGCCTTCAATGCAGTGATGGAGGATTACCCAGGGATCAACATCCTCGACTCCCAGACCACCGACTGGAACCCGCAGCGAGCCCTGAGCGTGACCGAGGATCTCCTCGGCAGCAACTCGCACGTCGATGCGATCTGGGCCGGCGACGACGACGTGTTGATTGCCGCGCTGCGGGCGGTGGAGGAGAATCAGCGCGACGACATCCAACTGATCGTCGGCGGGGGCGGCTCACAGCGGGTCATCGAGATGATCCGCGACGACCACCCGGTGGTACGCGGCACGGTGACCTACCCCCCCAACATGATCGCCTCCGCCATCGCCCTGGCCGTGCACGGGGTGAAGGGGGAGCGCCTCGGCAACATGTACCACGGCGTGCCGTCGCGGGTGATCCTGGCTGCCGACCTGATCACTGCCGACAACGTCGAAGAGTTCTACCAGCCGGATGCCGCCTACTGAGCGAGCGGCAGCGCTGGACACCGCCGCTCCCCAGGAGCGGCGGAAACCCTCGCTCTACCCTTTCTGGCGTACGCCCTGCCCCGCTAGGCGTTCACGATCGTGCGGCCGCTCGAAGTCGAGCAATGGTCCTTTCGGCACGATGCGCGTCGGGTTGATGGTGTCGTGGCTGTAGTAGTAATGGCGCTTGATGTGCTCCATATCCACCGTCTCGGCCACGCCCGGCCACTGATACAGCTCGCGCAGATAGTGCGCGAGATTAGGGTAGTCTTCGATGCGCCTGAAATTGCACTTGAAGTGCCCGTAATAGACGGCATCGAAGCGCACCAGGGTAGTGAACAAACGGATATCGGCCTCGGTGAGCCATTCGCCGGCGAGATAGCGATTCTCGGCAAGACGCGCCTCGACGCGGTCGAGTGCCTCGAACAGCGCCGTCACATGCTTCTCGTACACCGCCTGCTCGGTGGCGAAGCCCGATTTGTAGACGCCGTTGTTGATGTGCTCGTAGACGTCCTCATTGACCGCATCGATGGTTTCGCGAAGATCCGCGGGGTAGAAATCGAGCCAGTTGCCGGTCACCTCGTCGAAGGCATCGTTGAAGATACGCACGAGTTCGGCGGACTCGTTGTTGACGATGCGCCCCTCTCGCTTGTCCCACAGCACCGGCACCGTGACCCGGCCGGTATAGTGCGAATCGGTCAGAGTGTAGAGCTCGCGGTGGTATTCGACTCCATTCACCGGATCGCCGCTCGCGCCCTCGTTCTCATGGTAGGTCCAGCCCTGATCGAGCATCAGCGGGCTGACCCATGAGACGCCGATTTCAGCCTCCAGCCCCTTGAGCTTACGCATGATCAGGGTGCGGTGCGCCCACGGGCAGGCCAGCGAGACATAGAGGTGGAAACGTCCCCTTTCGGCAGGCACGGCACGCTGCCCGTCGGGACCAGGGCTGCCGTCACGAGTGACCCAGTCGCGCAGCTTGGCCGATTCACGTACGAACTCGCCGCCATGCTTCTTGGTGTCGTACCACTGGTCGTGCCACTTGCCGTCGATCAACAGGCCCATCACGTTCTCCGTTAGCGGATCATGTAATTAGTCAGGGTAAACCGATCCGTTCGATGCTCAAGCGCAGTTTTTCCGCCCTTCACATCGAAAAAAGCGAACGATCATTCCTGCCCTGGACAAGTGCTGACCACCGCTTCATGCAGCGCCCGGGCCATGGCATGGGTCGCGGGTCCTGCACGGTCGCGGTCGCGAAAGATCATCTGCATGGGAACTTCACGGATACCTCCGGCTGCAAGCGGCAGCGGACGCAGCACACCACTCTCAAGTTCATCATGGATGCGCGTCTCGGGCAGCCAGGCAAACCCCAGGCAGCGCCGTACCATGTCGATGGAGGTCTCGAGATGGCTTACCGTCCAGCGCTGCTCCGCCTTGAGCCAGCCGGCATCCATGGATTGACGCAGCGCAGAGTCGCGTACGACAAGCTGGCGTTGCCGCTGCAGATCGCGCAGGTCGAGTTCACGGCCGAGGGTATGTAGCTCATGATCGCGATGGGCCACGGCAATGAAGCGGATCGTCACCAGCGGCTCACCGAGGAAGCCCTGCGCCGCCAGCCCCGAAATGGCCAGGTCGGCGCGGCCATCGTAGAGCATTTCGATTCCACCGTTGAGCACCGTCTCGTGGAGCTGAACACGGACATAGGGATAAGCCGCGGAAAAACGGCTCAACGCCGCCGCCAAGGCGTCTGTGGGGAAGATCTGGTCGATCGACAGGACCACCTCGGTCTCGAGCCCCTCGGCAAGGCGGCCGGCAACGTCCTCCAGCGAATCGGCACTCTCGATCAACTGGCGCGCCCGGCGCAGCAGCATCTCTCCAGCTTCGGTCAGGCGCACCTGGCGACCCACCGGCTCCAGCACCAGCACGCCGAGCTGCTGCTCCAGCTTGTGCACGGCATGGTTGAGGGTCGAGGGACTCTTGTGGATCGCCTCGGCGGCGCGCGCAAAGCCACCGTGGTCGACGACCGCCGCCAGCATCTGCCACTGGGCCAGGGTAACGCGGGACATATTCGACTTCCTCGAATGAAAGCTGCGAAACGTTGCGCTTAAGTTTCGAAAAATACGGTCTAGAATGCCAGTCATATCCACCATTCAGAACCACCGTGGGAGGCCGCAGGCCATGGTCGCCAGCCCCAGCATTCGCCGCATAGAGAGCCTGATACGGAGCCACCCCAGCCAGGATGGGGATGGTGTCCGCATCCAGCGCATCCATCGTTTCGACGGCGCACTAGACCCCTTCCTGATGCTGGACGAGCTCGGCTCCGACCGGCCCGACGACTACATCGGCGGCTTTCCGCCGCATCCGCATCGCGGCATCCAGACACTGACCTACATCATCCATGGCGGTATCACCCATGAGGATCACCTTGGGCACAGCAGCACCATCCAGGCGGGTGACGCCCAGTGGATGCACACTGGCCGCGGCATCATCCACTCCGAAATGCCGCTGACCGACAGCCAGGGCTTGCATGGTTTCCAGCTGTGGCTGAACCTGGCGGCACGGGAAAAGCTGAGCGAGGCACGCTACCGCGACGTGCGCAGCGGCGAAATGCCACGCCTGGAAGAGAGAGGCGCCGATCTGATCGCCTTGGGCGGCAACTGGACCACCCGGCACGGCGACAGCGTGGCGGGCCCGCTGGATACCCTGGCGGGTGATGGAGCCGTTGCCCATGCGCGGCTTCAGGCCGACGGCAAACTTACCCTCTCGGCAAGCAGCGAGACGCTGGCCGTGTACGTCTTCGAAGGCGCCCTGGAGATCGCTGGCGAGAACGTCACCGCCGGCCAACTAGCTCGGCTGGGCCCAGGAGACACACTGGCCCTCTCCAGCCGCGATGGTGCACAGTGTCTGGTACTCGCCGGTACGCCCCATGGTGAGCCGATTGCCCACTACGGGCCCTTCGTGATGAACCACATACACGAAATCGACCAGGCACTGGACGACTATCGCAGCGGAACCTTTACCGATTGAACGCTCAACCTCCCCTGACACTTTTTTACCGAAAGGGGTTGTCTTGCCCCTTTTCTTCACGTTCAATGAACAATTGTTGAACAGTGTTCGACAATGCAATTACGGCCCAGAACCTAGGTAGCGAAGCTCTGGGCCGCACCTTGCTGTATGCATGTACAGTCTAGGCAGGCCATATGTCATGGGTTAAGGTTCCCGTGCCTTTTTATATTCTTGTCATCTTTTTTTATGGCCGATACACATGTTGCGAATCCTCCATTCGCTGCCTCGCACGCATAAGTTGCTACTGTTACCCGTCGCCACCATGGTGACTGTGCTAGGTGTGCAAAAGATCGTTACCGTCGTAGAGAATACCCAGCGACAGGGCCAAGTGCCCCAAACCGTTCTCTTTCCCCTGTCGCCAGAGGCCCACCCCGGTCTCCCTGCCCTCAACAGCGAACGCTATTCAGTCGCCGATGCCATCGAAATCGCTACCCAGGCCATCGACGCCACTCGTGACTACATTCCGCTCTCCCAGTTGAAGCCCAGCGAGATCATCGACCTTTCCGGGGTCACCGTGGCCCAGGCGGGGCGAACGGCAACGCCCGTTATTGCCTCTGCCGAACCCGACACCCCGCCCGATGCCGCTGTCGCTTCCCCCGCTACACCCGGCGATGGCAGCGACATCGAGCTGGTAACGGAGCTGGATCCCGGCGCACTGCACATGGCCATGGTGATCGGCACCCTGGCCAGTGGCATGCTCGACGATACCTATACCGATGACGAGGCGCTTGCCGCCGACGCCACCTCCTACGAAGACTATCCGGACGAGGAGCTGGCGCTGTTCGAAGATGGGCCAATCCACTTCGACCATGAGATTGCCGCCACTGAACCCCATGTGCCGGAGTGGCGCACCTACACCGTACAGCAGGGCGATACCTTCGCTGTACTGGCCCAGAACGAACTCGGCCTCGGTTACAGCGAGGCGATTCGCCTGCTCGACAGCATGCCCGACAAGCGCTTGCTGACCCATTGGAGGGTCGGCAACACCTTCGAGTATCAGCTCGACGAGCAGGAACGCCTGCTGGCCATGCGTATCATGAAGAACGCCCGCGAAGGCTTCATGCTCGAGCGCGACGAAGACGGTTTCGACGTCGCCACCATCGAGCGCGCCGGCGAGGCCACGCAGCGCCTGTTCGCGGGTAGCGTCAGCGGCAGCTTTGCCCGCTCCGCCCAGGCCACCGGTCTCTCCAGTACCGAGGTGGCACAGGTGTCACGCCTGCTGGAGAAGAAACTCGATTTTCGCCGCGACACCCGCCGCGGCGACGAATTCCAGGTACTGATCGAATCCGACATCATCGACGGAGCGAGCTTCGACGCCCGCGTACTGGCCATCCAGTACCAAGGTGCCCGCATGGACCTGACACTGGTACGCAACAGCGCCGACAACAATTTCTATACCCCCGATGGCCAGAGCCTCGACCCCGCTTTCAGCCGCTATCCATTCGAAGGTAGCTACCGCATGAGCTCCGGTTTCAATCCGCGCCGCACCCACCCGGTAACCGGCCGGGTCAGCCCGCATCGCGGTACCGACTGGGCCATGCCCATCGGCACGCCGGTCATTGCCCCTGCCGACGGTCGCGTCGAGAAGATCGGCAACCACCCCGTGGCGGGCCGCTACATCGTGGTACGCCACGACAATGGCTATCGCACACGCTATCTGCACCTTTCACGTGCCATGGTGAATCGCGGCGACCGCGTCTCCATGGGAGAGCGCATCGCACTGTCGGGCAATACCGGACGTAGCACCGGCCCTCACCTCCACTATGAGGTCATCGTCAACAACAACGCAGTCGATGCCATGAAGGTCGAACTGCCGGAGAGCCAGAGTCTCGAAGGTGAACGCCTGATGGCTTTCCAGCGTCAAGCAGAGCCGCTGCTCGCCGTACTGCGTTCCGGCCAGACCGGGCCGGTGGTGGCCCAGGCCTCGCCCGAAACCGAGCGCGAAGACGACTGAGCCAGCACAGCTACTTCGCAACACGCCATACGACGCCCTGCTCTTCAGCGGGGCGTCGTTTCTTGAACGGAGCCCTGGCCCAGCCAACCCATGCGCCGCCTCTCTCCCGCCCCACCGCCACCCGACGGCAGCCGCCTGAACGCTTTCTTTGGCGTATTCCGCTACAGTCGCCGCGCCCTGGTACTGGTGTGGCAGACTTCCCGTGCACTCACCCTGGGGCTCGCGGTCTGCACCCTGATCGCCGGCATCCTGCCAGCGGTGGCGGCCTGGATCGGTCAGTTGATCGTCGACTCGGTGGTCGAGGCCATGGCCTATCACCGCGAAACCGGTGCTGCGCTGACCTTCGAGAGCGCCTGGCCAGTCATGCGCTACGTGCTGGCGGAAGCCGGCGTGATCGCTGCCATCGCCCTGGCCCAGCGCGGGCTCTCGGCACAGCAGTCGCTATTGAGGGCACTGCTGGGGCAGAAGGTCAACGTCATGATCCTGGAGAAGGCAGGCACCCTTTCGCTCACCCAGTTCGAGGACTCCGAGTTCTACGACAAGCTCACCCGGGCGCGTCGCGAGGCCTCGATTCGTCCGCTGGGACTGGTCAACAAGACCTTCTCGCTGCTGCAGAACGCCATCTCGCTGGTCAGCTTCGGCGTGCTGCTGGTGCAGTTCTCGCCCTGGGCGATCTTGATTCTGGTGGTAGGCGCGCTGCCGGTGTTCGTTTCCGAGGCCAAGTTCTCCGGCGACGCCTTCCGCCTGTTCCGCTGGCGTTCCCCCCAGACCCGCATGCAGATCTATCTGGAAACCGTGCTGGCCCGTGAGGACAGCATCAAGGAGGTCAAGCTGTTCGGGCTCGAGCCGCTGCTGCTCGAGCGCTACCGCAAGATCTTCGACACCCTCTTCGGCGAAGACCGACGCCTGACGATTCGCCGTGAGACCTGGGGCTTCCTGCTCGGCCTGCTGGGCACGCTGGCCTTCTACGGCGCCTATGCCTGGGTGGTGGTGGAAACCATCACGGGCACATTGACCCTGGGCGAGATGACCATGTACCTGATGGTCTTCAAGCAGGGCCAGGCAGCGCTCTCCGCCAGCCTCACCTCGATCAGCGGCATGTACGAGGACAACCTCTACCTGTCGAACCTCTACGAGTACCTGGAGCAGCCGGTAGCCCCCCAAGGCGGTACCCTGACCGAAGGCGCACGCCCCGGCGACGGCATTCGCTTCGAGCGGGTCGGATTCACCTATCCCGGCGCCGAGCAGCCTGCCCTACACGACATTTCCCTGCACGTGTCTCCTGGGCAGAGCCTGGCCCTGGTCGGGGCCAACGGCTCCGGCAAGACCACCCTGATCAAGCTGTTGACCCGCCTCTACGAGCCCAGCGAGGGCCGCATCCTGCTCGACGGCAGCGACCTGCGCGAGTGGGACCTGGCCACTCTGCGCCGGCGCATCGGCGTGATCTTCCAGGACTTCGTACGCTACCAGCTCAAGGTGGGCGAGAACCTCGGCGCCGGCGACGTCGAGGCCTTCGCCGACGAGGCACGCTGGCAACAGGCCGCCGAGCGTGGGCTGGCCGACGAGTTCATCCGCAGCATGCCCGGCGGCTACCACACTCAGCTCGGACGCTGGTTCAAGGGCGGCCAGGAGCTCTCCGGCGGCCAGTGGCAGAAGATCGCCCTCGCCCGGGCCTACATGCGCGAGAGCGCCGATATCCTGGTGCTCGACGAACCCACCGCGGCAATGGACGCCGCCGCTGAAGCGGCGGTCTACGCCGATTTCCGCGAGCATCGTCGGGACAAGATGACCATCCTCATCTCACACCGCTTCTCCACGGTGCGCGCCGCCGATCAGATCCTCGTGATCGACGGCGGCGAAGTCATCGAACGCGGCGACCACGACAGCCTGATGGCCCAGAACGGCCGCTATGCCAGGCTGTTCCGGCTGCAGGCCGAGGGCTATCGCTAGGCGCTACACGAAATATCGCCTCCATCCGTTGACGCTTGTTGAGCGATTGGCTATAACGGAAGAGTCGCATCGTCGATGCGGCACAATCCCAACCAATCCCCTCAATCGAGACGCGTTCCTCATGCGGCTACTTCCAGGCAACAAGGCAAATTGGCAACATCGCGTATTCATTAACGCGATGCGTACCTGTTTGCTGCTGCCGTGGGCCCGCCGTCGAAACGACGACATTTGAAGGACGCTGGCCGCGGCACTTGTCGCGGCCAAGCCTGGATAGCACTTTTCCCACCCGTCGCGCACAAGTTCCCGGCCTCCACTCAAGGAGACCGAGATCATGGCAGCACTACACATTACCCGTCGCCTGCTTCGCGCCGTACGCAGCTTCTACGCCAATCGTCAGCGCGATGCCCTGCTGCGCGACTGCGACCCGCGCATGCTCAAGGACATCGGCCTGCGCTGGGAGCGCGGCAAGCTGGAGTCGATCCATCCGGAGCGCCTGGCGCCTGGCAACAAGGTCGAGGCAAGCGTCATCTCAGGCGACAAGCCAAGCGTGAGCAAAAGCGTGTCTGACGTCTGTCCCCGCTGCGGAGCGCGCCTGGCTTAGCCCAGGCCCCGGTCACAGGACGTGACCGGGGCCTCATCCCCTGCTCGCTGGCTCATAGCGCCAGCGGGCGATCCAGCTCGCGAAGCAGTGCATCGTCGCGCTCGTAGATATCGGGGCGGAACGAGAGTTCTCCATCGTCGCCGGGGTTCACCGTCCAGTAGTGGATGATGACCGGCATGCGATGAGTCAGGCGCACGTTCTGCGTCTCGCCGCTGTCTATCCGTCGCTCCACGTCTTGATCGCTGCGAGTATCGTCGAACAGCAATTGGCCCAGCTCGCGAATGTTCTCTACACGAATGCAGCCGGAGCTGAAGGCACGCTGTTCGCGAGAGAAGAGACTCTGAGACGGGGTGTCGTGGAGATAGACCATATGATCGTTGGGAAAACGAATGACGAGTTGTCCCAAGGCATTCTGCGGCCCAGGAGCCTGGCGCAGCACGATATTGCCGGGGTTGTCCCAGTCGACGTTCCAAGGGTCGAGGGGCTGTCCTGAAGGGCTCAGCACCTGGATCCTCTCGCGCCACAGATAGCCAAGATCCTGCCGCACCCTGGGCAACACATCCTCGCGCCGAATGGTGGGCGGTATCGTCCAGGTGGGGTTCACCGTCATGTGGGTGATTTCCGAACGTAGCGAGGGCGTGCGCCGATAAGGCTGACCCACCACGATGCGCGAACTCCATATCTCACCGTCGGGCCGGAAGTAATTGAGACGGTAACCCGCAATGTCGACCAGCACAAAGGACTCCGGCAGCCCGTGCAACAGCCAGCGAGCACGCTCCATGTTGAGACGGATCTGGTCGATACGGCGCTCCACCGGAACATTGAGTGCAGCCAAGGTCTGACGCCCGATTATCCCATCCGGCTCCAGAAGGTGCCGACGCTGGAAGCGCTTCACTGCGGCTTCGAGGCTTGCATCATAGCGGCGCGGGTTGGGCGCCTCGAACTCCCCTCCGGGGAAGATGTCGTTGTCAGCGGCCATTATTTCGAGTTCGCCGACGACCGCCAAACGCTCCCGCAACAGCGGGACATCTTCGTCGACATCTCCCGGGCGCAGCGGCCCTTCACGCTCCGGCAGGCGCGGCCAGCCTCCCAGCTTCTCGATATTGCGATAGCGCGCCAGCCCCGAGCGCAGCCGCTGGTAGGGGACGAAATCCGGCCGCACCTCGTCGATCAGTGTCTCTAAACTTCGTCCATCAACGGCATCGGACACCGCCTCAAGGGGGTAATCGGGAGGTGCCACAGGCACCTCCCATCCCGTATCGAGCGACTCGGGATCGACCTTGCCGCGCTGCAGATGATCGAGTGCCATCAGCAGCTGTCGCGTGGCAAACAGATCGTACTGCGCTTGCACCTCGGCATCGTCGTCCTCATAGGCGGCTCGATGCCGATTCCTCAACTCATCCGGGCGATAATCCTGGGGGCTGAGCCCATCGCTTTCGAGGGTATGCAGCGCCGAAGTGAACGCAGTCACGGCTTCGGCATCCCGCCATGCCGGACGATAGTCACGCTGGGCATAGAACGCCTGAATTCGCGGCCTTTCCGAAGCAACCTGACGCGCCAGCTCTCCCACCACGCCCGGCTCATCCTCCCACGCTCTTGCTGCCTCGCTTTGTTCGGCCCAGGCCAGTGGCGCGAGGCCAAGCAGCAGCATCAACACACCCATCCTTGCAATAAGCCGCATCTTTGACTCCTGCTCCGTTGATAGACGGTCTGGCCTTCCTGGCCACTCCCTTCATAATAGTGCCTGACATTTAGCTGCAAGCCAGCCAGGTCTTTTCATCCAATTACGATTATCTTTTCATGAGTGGCGCCTGCCGAATGCGGTGTCAACGTCATAGGTACGACGATGCGCTTTCTACCGACCCTGCGACTTCCGCTATCGACCCTGACCGCTTCCTTGCTGGTCGCCCTGCCCACTACCTTTTCCACCACCGTCCACGCCGGCAATTTCCTGGCTCAGGCAGGCCTCTCTTACCCGGCCGCCGCCCCGTTGAGTCAAACCCTGACGCGTCTCGCGCCCGGCGCCAACCCGCTGGTGCTGACGCTTGCCGCCAATGCCCTGGCCTGCGCCGAGCCCGATGCCGAACGGCTGGCGGTCATCGATTTCTCCCGGCCTTCCACCGAGCCACGCCTGTGGGTCTTCGACCTGGCGCAAGAGCGGCTGATGTTCGAGGAACTGGTCTCCCACGGCCGCGGCTCGGGCGATGCCGAGGCGACAATATTCTCCAACACGCCGGAGAGCTACCAGTCGAGCCTGGGGCTGTTTCGCACCATGTACAGCTATTACGGGCGCAACGGCTACTCGCTGCGCCTGGAAGGGCTGGAAGCGGGCGTCAACGACCTGGCCTACCAGCGCGCCATCGTGATCCATGGTGCCGATTACGTCAGCGAGGCGTTCATTCGCAAGACCGGCCGGCTGGGCCGTAGCCACGGCTGCCCCGCGGTGCGCCAGGAAGTGACCTATCCCCTGATCGACAGCATCAAGGAAGATCACTACCTGTTCGCCTACTACCCCGACCCCGAGTGGCTGGAGAGCTCCGCCTTCCTCAGCTGCGATCGTACTCCCACGCAGCTGGCCATGTACTGAGCCATCGCGCACTTCCTTGCGTACGGCCTAATGCCCCCTGGCAGCACCAGCAGGGGGCATTTTTCTACCGCGCTGCACCATGTTTGCCACGTCAGTGGCCGCACCTGGTGACGCTTTCACTCGCAGTTTTAAGCACAACCCACTGTCTTTAAAGATTAAATAAAAGTATGGCAAACAGGTTGCTTGATATACATCAAATTGCCGGGTAGGCGTGGACCAGGCTTCCAAGGGAAGTACGAGTGCGTCAGACCTGACCTTCAACGGAGAAGGGCGAACTCATGTATCGACAATCCGTACGAGGTCACAGCCCATGGAAATTCTCAACAAGGCGAACCGCATTCGCCTCCTGAGCCTGCGCACACCACAGATGCGCGCCTTTCACTTCTCCTGGTTCGCTTTCCACATCTGCTTCTTCGGCTGGTTCGGCATCGCCCCGCTGATGGCGGTGGTACGCGAAGACCTGTCGCTGACCCAAACCCAGATCGGCAATACCATCATCGCCTCGGTCTTGATCACCGTGATCGTGAGGCTGCTGATCGGCGTGCTGTGCGATCGACTCGGCCCGCGCAAGACCTACACCGGCCTGCTGCTGCTCGGCTCGATCCCGGTGATGAGCATCGGCTTCGCCAACAGCTTCGAGACCTTCCTGCTGGCCCGCCTGGCGATCGGTGCCATCGGCGCCTCCTTCGTCATTACCCAGTACCACACCACCATGATGTTCGCCCCCAACGTGGTGGGCACGGCCAACGCCACCAGCGCCGGCTGGGGCAACCTGGGCGGCGGCACGACCCAGATCGTGATGCCGCTCATTTTCTCCGGCCTGCTGATGCTCGGCGTCAGTGAAACCCTGGGCTGGCGGCTGGCCATGGTGGTGCCGGGCGTGGTGATGTTCATCACCGGCATCGGCTACTGGCTGTTCACCCAGGATGCGCCGAACGGCAACTTCAGTGAGCTGCGCGCACGCGGCGAACTGCCGGAAGCCACCGGCGAGAACAGTGCCGGCAAGAGCTTCCTTGCCGCAGCCAAGGACATCCGCGTCTGGGCTCTGTTCGTGGTCTATGCCATCTGCTTCGGCGTCGAGCTGACCATCAACAACATCGCCGCCATCTACTTCTTCGACAAGTTCGACCTGACGCTGGCCACCGCCGGTATGATCGCCGGCCTGTTCGGGCTGATGAACGTCTTCGCCCGCACCCTGGGTGGCGTCTTCTCCGATCTGTTCGCGCGTAACGGTGGCCTCAAGGGACGCGTTCGCTGGCTGTTCATCGCGCTGATCTGCGAAGGCATCGCCCTGGTGGCCTTCTCGCAGATGCACGTGCTGTCGTACGCCATCGGCATCATGCTGGTGTTCAGCCTGTTCGTGCAGATGGCCGAAGGCGCTACCTATGGTGTGGTGCCGTTCATCAACAAGAAGGCCCTAGGCGCAGTGGCCGGCATCGTCGGTGCCGGCGGCAATGTCGGCGCCGTAGCCGCCGCCTTCCTGTTCCGCAGCGAAGCCATCACCTATCAACAAGGGCTGTTCTATCTCGGCCTGGTCGTGCTGGTACTGGCTTCCTGCGCGCTGCTGGTGCGCTTCTCCGACGAAGTGGAAACCGCGGAAGCCAAGGCCTATCGAGATGCCGTGGGAGAGGATACCGGGGCAGGCGCGCTGTCGCTGCGCTGATTCCCTGTTGCCCGGCAGCCTGATTGCCGGGCTTCGCCCGCTACCCGGCCGCCGCCCCCACAGGGCGGCGGCCCTCGTGTGAGCAAGAGGTGAACCATGACGCCTGCCGAACGCCTGCTACTGACAGCCAAGCGCTGTGAAATAGACGACCTCGAACACCTCACCGCGGCCTGCGATATCGTCGGCGACGTCAGCCGCTTCGTTCATGCCCTGCAGAAGGAGCGCGGCGCTTCGAACGTCTACCTGGCATCACAGGGTCAGCGCTTCGCCGAGCGGCGTCACGAGCGCATCGACGAGTGCATGGCGACCGAGCAGGCCTTGCGCGTGCGCCTCGACGCCCTGGGAGATACCGCCGGGCGCCCCGCCACCACTGCCCGCCTACTCAGGCGCATCGCCTACGTCTGGCACGCCCTCGACGGCCTGGAAGCACTGCGCAGCGACATCGAGGCACTCCAGACCAGTCCCGACGACGCCACCCAGGCCTTCAACCAGCTGGTGAGCGCTCTGCTTTCGGTGGTGTTCGAAGTCGCCGATACGGCCGGTGACCCCGAAGTCACCCTGGCCCTGGTGGCGATATTCCATCTGATGCAGGGCAAGGAGCTGGCCGGACAAGAGCGTGCCTGCGGCGCCTACGGCTTTACTTCCGGCGGCTTCGACGACGCTCATTGCCAATTGCTGCTCCACCTGATCGACGCCCAGCAGCGCTGCTTCGATACCTGTCTCGAATTCACCACCGAGGAGGGGCGACAACACTGGCAGCGCGAGATGCCCAGCCGCACCCTGGCCGGCATCCAGCAGCTGCGCGAAATGGCCTGTGGCATCACGGCGCTGCCCAAGAGCGCCAGTCCCCTGGGCGAAACCTGGTACGAATTGACGACCCTGCGCATCGACGCCATTCAGCGGGTGGAAGCCTTCCTGATCGGCGAGCTGTCGAACCTGTGCCTGGCCAAGACCCTCGACGCGCGCCGCAGCCTGACGCATCACGACGACCTGCGCCGTGAGCTGAGTGACGCTTCACCGGCGGTTTGTCAGCAGCTCGTGGAACTGTTCGATGGCAGCGCCACCCATGAGCTGGGCGAAGTCACCGCCAGGGTCGTCGGTTCGTCGCTGAACCGCTCGCTGGTGGAACTGATGCGCGCCCAGGCCGGCCGCCTTGAGGCCCTGAGCGACGAGCTGGAAAACACCCGCCGGGCGCTGCGCGAGCGCAAGCTGATCGAACGCGCCAAGGGACTGATCATGGCCCATCAGCAGATAACGGAGGAGCAGGCCTACGCCTTCCTGCGCAAGATGGCCATGGACCAGAGCAAGAGCATGGCCGAGATCGCTCAAACCGTATTGGGGCTCGCCGATATCCTGCAACCGCTCCCAGGAGAAAAAAAGCGGGACCATGCTACCGGCTAGCGAGAGCGGCAATGGTGCAATGCACAATTGCCACGCACCTTTGTGACGCTTTGTGTCAAATCAGTGTTATTGACAAATATCATTTACTGATTCACAAGCTATTGATTAATATTTGTAAACTTGAAAACAATGGCTCCATGGCACCCAAGCTGCAAAGCCTAAGCGTCCGCTGAGTCAACGACGGTTCAGCGCTTCCAAGCAGTACTCGGACCAGACAACGGCGTCTGCCCAGGTTCCCGTGACGAAGTCATGCGAATCCGGGCAGGCGCCGTTTTCGTCGCCAGATCCTTCCTACTGGGAGCCATTCCAATGAACAAGAATCGCAAGGGCCATACTCTCGACCGCCGTCGTTTTCTCAAGCAAACAGCCAGCCTCGTCGGCAGCACCGCCCTGCTGAGTAGCCTGCCGGCTGGTTGGGCACTGGCCAGCAGCAAGCCGGAAACCACCTCGGCCAAGCTCGGCTTCATCGCCCTGACCGATGCCGCGCCGCTGTTCGTTGCCGTGGAGAAAGGCTTCTTCGCCGCCCACGGCATGACCGACGTGGAGGTACTCAAGCAATCCTCCTGGGGCACCACTCGCGACAACCTCGTACTCGGCTCGCAGCGCAACGGCATCGATGGCGCCCACATTCTCACGCCCATGCCCTACCTGATCTCCAGCGGCGCAATGACGTCCAACAACGTGCCGGTTCCCATGAGCATCCTGGCACGGCTCAACCTCAACGGTCAGTGCATCTCGGTGGGCCGCGAGCATGCCGACCTCGAAGTGCGCCTCGACACCAGCGAGTTTGCCCAGGCAATCGCTGCCAAGCGCGCCAACGGCGATGCCGTCAACGCCGCCATGACCTTCCCCGGCGGCACCCATGACATGTGGATTCGCTACTGGATGGCCGCGGGTGGCATCGATCCCAACCGGGACATCTCCACCATCGTCGTGCCACCGGCGCAAATGGTGGCCAACATGCGTGTCGGCAGCATGGAAACCTTCTGCGTCTGCGAGCCGTGGAACCACCAGTTGATCAACCAGGGTATCGGCTACACCGCCAACACCACCGGCGAGCTGTGGAACGACCACCCCGAGAAGGCCTTCGCCATGCGCTCCGACTATGTCGAGGCCAATCCCAACGCCACCAAGGCGCTGCTGATGGCGATCATGGAAGCGCAGATGTGGTGCGAGGACCCTGCCAACCGTGAAGAGATGGCCCAGATCTGCTCGCGCCGACGCTGGATCCACGCCCCCTACGCCGATCTGATCGATCGTATCCAGGGCAACTTCGATTACGGCACCGGCCTGGTGATCGAGGACCACCCCCAGATGATGCGCTACTGGCAGCGTCACGCCTCCTACCCGTTCAAGAGCCATGACCTCTGGTTCCTCACCGAGAACAAGCGCTGGGGCTACCTGCCGCAGGACTTCGACAGCCAGGCACTGATCGAACAGGTCAATCGCGAAGATCTGTGGCGCGAGGCAGCTGCTGCCCTGGGCATAGATTCCGCCGACATCCCCGACTCCACCTCACGCGGCGTCGAAACGTTCTTCGACGGCAAGACCTTCGATCCCGAAGATCCCCAGGCCTATCTCGACAGCCACGAGATCAAGCGGCTCGCCTGAGGTGCCGGCGTATCGAACATGCAGGAGACAACGTCATGAACACAGTGCAACGCAGCAACACCCTGACCAAGTCGGCGCCAGCCGGCTGGGTTCCCAGCGTTCAGCAAGTACAGCACCTGGTGGTTAACAAGGTGCTGCCACCGGTGCTGATCATCGCCCTGCTGGGCGCCCTTTGGGAGATTCTCTGCTCGGTTCCAGGGGCTGCACTGCCGGCTCCCTCCCAGGTACTGCGTGACACCTGGGACCTGATCGTCAATCCCTTCTACGACTATGGCGGCAACGACGTGGGCATGGCCTGGCAGATACTCGCCAGCCTGGAACGAGTGGCTTATGGCTACTCCCTGGCAGTCGTCGCGGGCATCGGCCTGGGCGTGCTGGTCGGTCAATCGACCTGGGCCATGCGCGGCCTCGACCCGGTGTTCCAGGTACTGCGCACCGTACCGCCGTTGGCCTGGCTGCCGATCTCCCTGGCCGGGTTCCAGGACAGCAACCCGTCGGCCATCTTCGTGATCTTCATCACCGCGATCTGGCCGATCATCATCAACACCTCAGTGGGAATAC
Source organism: Halomonas sp. A29 (assembly GCF_046723295.1). Lineage (NCBI taxonomy): Bacteria > Pseudomonadati > Pseudomonadota > Gammaproteobacteria > Oceanospirillales > Halomonadaceae > Halomonas > Halomonas sp. A29. Next base: position 153,334 of record NZ_JAXQPR010000008.1, on the reverse strand, counting down.
GTAACATCCCCGAGGACTACCGCAACGTGGCCCGGGTGCTGCGCCTCAACGGCATGGAGTACTTCACCCGTATCATGCTGCCCGCCGCCGCACCCTATATCTTCTCGGGCCTGCGCATTGGGGTGGGCCTGTCGTGGCTGGCCATCGTCGCCGCCGAGATGCTGATCGGCGGCGTGGGTATAGGCTTCTTCATCTGGGACGCCTGGAACGCCTCGATGATCAGCGACATCGTGCTGGCGCTGATCTACGTCGGCATCGTCGGCTTCGCCCTCGACCGCCTGGTTGCCTTCATCGGCAATCGCGTGACCCGCGGCACCGCCCAAGGCTGAGGAGAAAGAACATGACCAATCGCTATCTGAGCATCGAGAACGTCGACATGAGCTTTCACGGCAAAGGCGTGGAAAGCCAGGTTCTCAAGGGCATCGACCTCGCCGTGGAGCGCGGCGAGTACATCTCCATCATCGGCCACTCCGGCTGCGGCAAGTCCACGCTGCTCAACATCGTCGCCGGTCTCATCGAGTCCACTTCCGGCGCGGTGATCCTCGACGGCAAGGAGGTCAACTCGCCGGGGCCCGACCGCAGCGTGGTGTTCCAGAACCACTCGCTGCTGCCCTGGCTCACCGTCTACGAGAACGTGGCCCTGGCGGTGAACAAGACCTGCGCCCGCACCAAGAACAAGGCCGAGCGCCACGAGTGGATCGTCAAGAACCTGGAAATGGTGGGCATGGGCCATGCGCTGGCCAAGCGCCCTGCGGAGATCTCCGGCGGCATGAAACAGCGCGTGGGTATCGCCCGCGCACTCGCCATGGAGCCCAAGGTGCTGCTGCTCGACGAACCCTTCGGTGCGCTCGATGCCCTCACCCGCGCTCACCTGCAGGAGGAGGTGATGCGTATCCAGGACGAACTGGGCAACACCATGATCATGATCACCCACGACGTGGACGAAGCGGTGCTGCTCTCGGATCGCATCGTGATGATGACCAACGGCCCCTCGGCGCGCATCGGCGAGATCCTCGATATCGACCTGCCGCGCCCCCGCGACCGCATCGCCCTGGCCGACGACCCGCGCTACAACCACTACCGCCAGGAGGTACTGCGCTTTCTCTACGAGAAGCAGCGCAAGGTGGAGAGCCTGGCCCAGCGGCGCGACAAGCCCGCCATCGCCGCCGCTGCCAGGGCTCAAGCCTGACCCTCGCTTGCTGCAAGCAACCTTCGACCTACCGCCACCCGTATGTGGCGGTAGGTCGTTTGGCAGCATCAAACTCTCTACATCTCCTGGTGGTTAAGCCTTCAAATACACCACATGGCTATGGGTGTACTCGTAGAGCCCATGCTTGCCATCGGCACCGCCGATGCCCGACTTCCGCACCCCGGCATGGAACCCCTGCATCGCTTCGAAGTTCTCGCGATTGATATAGGTCTCGCCGAAGTCGAGTTCGCGACAGGCTTGCATGGCGCTCCTGAGGCTGCGGGTATAAATTGAGGACGTGAGACCGTACTCGCAGTCGTTTGCCAGCACGATGCCTTCCTCCAGATCGTCGATGATCTGAATCGGCAGTACCGGTCCGAAGATCTCCTGCTGCATGATCTCCATTGTCTGGCGACAGCCGGCAAGCACGGTAGGCTGGTAGTGATAGCCGGTACCCAGGTCGGCAATTTCGCCACCAGTAATCAGCTCTGCGCCCTCCCCCCGAGCGGTCTTGACCATACGTGCCACCTTGTCGAGGCCGGCACGGTTGATCAGCGGGCCCATCTCGACCTCGGCATCAGCCAGCGGGTCGCCAAAACACGTGGCGCTCATCGCCTTCGCCATGCGCGCGATGAACTCATCGGCCACGCCGCGCTGGACATAGACCCGCTCGGCGCAGTTACAAACCTGGCCGGTGTTGATGATGCGCGAGCCGCGGATGGCGTTGACTGCCAGATCGAGGTCGGCGTCATCCAGCACAATGGCCGGCGCCTTGCCCCCCAGCTCCAGGTTGAGCTTGGTGATGTTGTCAGCGGCACTGGCCATGATTCGCGAACCGGTATGGACACTGCCGGTGAAACTGATCATGTCTACTTCAGGGCTCGACGTCAGAGCACTGCCAGCCGCTGCACCGGTGCCGCTAACCACGTTGAAAACGCCCTTCGGCAAGCCTAAGCTGTCCAGCAGCCGAGCAAACTCGAAGCAGTTGTTGGGGGTCTCCTCGCTGGGCTTGATAACGATGGTATTGCCGGTCACCAGCGCTGGCGCCATCTTGCGGGCGATGAGGAAGAACGGGAAATTCCACGGCAGGATGCCGGCCACTACACCTAGGGGCTTGCGAAACAGGAAGATGTTTTCCCCGGCGCGATCGCTCTCGATGATCTCGCCTTCGATCCGGCGGCCCCATTCGGCCATATAGTCCAGATAATCGGCAGTGAAGTTGACCTCCACCTCGGCCAGACTGCTGATCTTGCCCTGCTCCTGGGTAATGATCCTGGCCAGTAGCGCCACGTTGTCACGCAGGGTGTCGGCCAGCCGGTGCAGGAAAACCGCCCGCTCTACGGCGGGGGTCGCCGCCCAGCCCTTCTGGGCGCGGCGTGCCGCCGCCAAGGCGCGCTCGACCTCCTCGCCTCCTGAGGCGGGCACTCGGGATAGCAGCGCCTGGGTGGCAGGGTTGAACACCTCGAGGTGGTCGCGGGTAGACTCGAACGCACCGTCGATGTAGTTCTGATAAGTAGTGGGCTGGCTCATGCTCTGTCTCCCTTGTCGCTATGCAGTGAAGGATGTCAGTAGGTGGTCGAGGGCGACGCGCCGGATGACCCGCCCTTGTAGCGGGCGATGGTCTCCAGCGCCCCCTGGCGTAGCAGGCTGATATCGATGCCCACGGCGATAAACTGGCAGCCTAGGGCCTGGTAGCGGCGTGCATCGGCTTCCCGCGGAGCGAGGATGCCCACCGGCTTGCCGGCGGCCTGAATCGCCGCGATGGCATGCTCGATGGCAGCCTGAACCTCGGGTTGCCCCGGGTTACCGGGATGCCCCATGCCCATCGAGAGATCCGCGGGCCCAATGAAGACCGCATCGACGCCTGCGGTGGCAGCGATCGCCTCGACATTGTCGATCCCCTTGGGCGACTCAACCTGAACGACCAGGCAAAGCTCCTCATGAGCGCGGGTTAGGTAGTCGTCCACTCCGTCCCAGCGAGTGGCACGCACTAAGCCCCCCCCAACCCCGCGGATGCCGTGCGGCGGATAGCGCATCGCACGCACCAGGGCCGCAGCCTGCTCGGCACTCTCGACCATCGGCACCATCAAGGTCTGGGCACCGATATCGAGTAGTTGTTTGATCAATGCCGGATCCTGGTTGACGCTACGCACCACCGGAGCAGTGGCATAGGGCGCCACTGCCTGGAGCTGGGCGAGAATGGTCGGTAGCGTGTTGGGAGCGTGCTCGCCATCGATCAGCATCCAGTCGAAGCCGGTGGTAGCGGCAATCTCGGCCGCATAGCCGGTTCCGAAACCGGCCCACAGGCCGTACTGGGTGTCATCTTCATGAAGTGCTGCCTTGAATGCGTTCTTAGGCATTGTCATAACCGAGTCCTGTCAGATAAGTGTTAGTCAAAAGCCCCCAACAGCTCAGGCAATCCAAGCGTAATCAGTGGCACATACATGATGCACAGCAAGCCGATTATCAGAACCATGAAAAATGGAACAAGCGGGCGCATGGTTTTCATATAATCAACCTCGGCTATCTTGCATCCCAGCAAGATTATCAAGGCAACGGGAGGTGTCAGCGAACCTAGCAATAACGCGATGATCACTACGACCGAGAAATGAATCATGTCGAAGCCGAACATTTGCGCAATGGGAGTCAAGATCGGCACCATCAGGATAAGTGCCGAGATCGTTTCGACGAACATTCCAACCAGGATGAGTGCCAGCACGATCAGAAGTAGAATGATAGCCGGCTCGCTGGTCACACTGGCCAGCCAGGCGGCCAGCGCCGCGGGCACTCCCTGACGCGCGATAATCCAGCTAAATAAAGCCGCACTACCAAGAATAATCAGGATGCTTGCAGAGGTCACCGCAGACTGCAAGGCAAAACGATAGGTCTTCCTGATATTCAGACGGTGAGAAAGCAAGCCGAAACCAAGACCATAGGCGACAGCCACGATTCCGGCTTCCGTGGGAGTGAACAACCCGCTCTGTATACCGCCAACGATTATCACAGGCATAACCAAAGCTGGCGCTGCCTTCAAGAACACTTTTCCGGTTTCTGATAGGCTAGCACGTGAATGACGAGGAGCCCCTATTTCATCGGCTTTCCAATATACCAAAACCATCATAATGACAGCCAAGAAAAGTCCGGGTACGATGCCAGCCAGAAAAAGTGTGCCAATCGACAGTCCCGTCATGGCACCATAGATTACCATCAGCAAACTCGGCGGAATTATTGGTCCCAATATTGCCGATGCCGCGGTGATGACTACTGACCACTCCGGCTTGTATCCTTCCTTCTTCATGGCTGGAAGCATCATTCCACCCACAGCAGCAACGTCTGCCGATGCCGAGCCGGATATACCCGAGAACAGCACACTAGTCATGATATTGACCTGGCCGAGCCCGCCACGGATATGCCCTACCAGAGAGCGGGAAAAGCCGACAATAGCCGAAGTTATACCTCCATAATTCATCAAGTTTCCAGCAAATATATATAATGGTATTGCAAGCAAAGGAAAACTATCCAAGGAGCTAAAGAAGCGCTGGGGAAGCACCAAAAGCGGCACTCCCCCATCAATGATCAAGACGGTGACAGCGCTAAGTCCCATGGCAAAGGCAATAGGTACGCCCAAAGCAAGAAAAGCCGTGAACAACCCAAACATCAAGGCAACGATCATACGACTTCCTCTATGTCCAAAGGCCCCCTTACTTCATCACGACGAACAATGAAGGCAATGATCGTAAGCACACTGCCTAGGGGAATAGGGGCGTACAGCCAAGCTCTTGAAATCCCCAGTGATGGCTGCATAGCTCCCATTGCGCGCTCCATGAACAGGTACCCCCAGTATGCCAAGAAGAGACAGAAGATGATCGACAGAGTCGATACAACTGTACGCCTCACCATCTCGAAGCGCACACGTCTGAACTGAAAAAGTTCAACCTTGATTTCATCGCATTTATAAACCACCACAGGGGTTCCCATCAGCACCAGCCAAACTAGAAGCATCCTGACCACTTCCTCTGTCCAGAAAAGTGGCAGCCCTAGAAAGAACCTGTTTATCACCTGAAGGAAGATCAAAACCATGATCGTCGCAAATATGGCGACGATCATGGCTCCCAAGATGGCAAATGCATGATCTAGATAATGACGCATTTGCACTCTCCTTCTAGAATCATTGTTGGTCAATAGACTCTAGCAGCTCTACAGCACCGATATCGGCCGCAAACTTCTCACGAAAACTTGCCAAAGCATCTTGGAAAGGTTCAGGATCAACTTCAATGATGGCGATGCCTTCTTCGGTCAATTTATCGAGCCATGACTGCTCGCGCTCAGCCCACTCGCCTCGCTGCATTTCAGCTGCTTCCTGAGCTGCACGTGTTACTGCTTCACGATTGCTATCAGAAAGGTTGTTATAGAAATTCTCATTGATGGCAAAGCTACCATCAAATAGAATGTGGCGCGTTTTGGAAAGCGATTCAGCCACCTCATAGATTCGGAAGGTATAGCCAACCTCCGGAGTGCCTTCCATTGCATCAACCAACCCTGTTTGCATAGCCGTATAGACATCAGGCATCGGAACCGGTGTCGGTTGTGCCCCAAGTGCAGAGAATGTGCCGACGAAAACTGGCGACTCTGGAACACGAATCTTCAAGTTCTTGAAGTCGTCCGGGCTCTCTATTGTGTCATTCACCAGATAGGTATCGCGATAGCCTGCCAGGATCCAGTTGAGCGGCCTGACACCTGATGTGTCGACCAGCTGCTCAATCAGCCTATCACCAATCTCACCTGTCACGACTTGTTCCCAATGTTCAGTGTCGCGATAAAGGAAGGGCAACGTCAGCAGCCCGAACCCAGGCACATAGTTGGCATAAAGACCAGACTCTCCATAGCCCATCTCTAATGTGCCGAGCTCTACAGATTCTATGATCTCTCTTTGCCCTCCCATCTGCCCTGAGGGGAGAATTTGCACCTGCACTTCGCCATTACTATATTCGGCCACTAAGTCACGGAACCGCTCGGCAGCCATATGCTGCTCTGATTCCGCAGGGAGGTGATGTGCAAAATTGATTTTAATGACAGCAAAAGCACTGCTGACCGACATCATGGAGACCAGTCCCACGATACCACTAGCAGTTGCCATAAACATTGCTTTGCGTACAACTTTATTTGGTTTCATTATAGTTTCTCTCATTCTTCCAACGTTTGATGCCCCTTCTTACTAAAGAAAGGTCATTGCGTGTCCAGACTAATACTCAATGTTGGTACGGCCTAGAAAGATCACACTCCGGATTCAACCGCACCCCGAAGCCGGGCTTACCCAGCGCGGAGGCTGCCATGCGACCGTTCTTCGGTACCGGCTCATCGAGCAGCAGAGGATTGAACATCGGCACCACCTCATCCGCCTTGGGCGCCATCATCAGGAACTCGGCGAAGGGGCTGTTATGGCGGGTAATCACGAAATGGTAGCTATAGACGGAAGATCCGTGAGGCACCACCAGCTTGTTGTGGGCATCGGCCAAGGCCGAGATCTTGATCAGCTCGGTAATACCACCACACCATCCAACGTCGGGCTGAATCACATCGCAGCACTCCATCTCCATCAGCAGCCGGAACCCCCAGCGGGTGGCTTCGTGCTCGCCGGTATTGACCAACATGCCTTTGGGAACATCGCGCTTGAGCTGGGCATAGCCCCAGTAGTCATCCGGCGGCAGCGCCTCCTCGATCCATTTCAGGCCGAACTCCTGCGCGCCGTGAGCCAGCCGGGTAGCGTAATTGAGGTCGAGGCTCATCCAGCAGTCGTACATCAGCCAGAAGTCATCGCCCACCGCACGGCGCATCTCAGCTAAGTGCGCCAGGTTACGCTCGAGTCCCTCATCGCCCTCGGCCGGGCCATGGGCCAGCGGCATCTTGCCGCCGATAAAGCCCATCTGCTTGGCCAGGTCGGGACGCGCACCGGTGGCGTAGAAGATCAGTTCATCGCGTACCGGGCCACCCAGCAGTTGGTGAACCGGCTCCTCGCGCACCTTCCCCAGCAGATCCCACAACGCCAGATCGACACAGGAGATGGTATTGATCACCACCCCCTTGCGGCCGTAATAGAGGGTGGCATTGAACATCTGATCCCAGATCTTCTCGATCTCGGTGACACACTTACCTTCGATGAAGCGCGCCAGGTGTTTCTCGACGATCCAGGCACCGATCTCGCCACCGGTGGTTACCGCGAAACCCACGGTGCCGTCGCTGGCTTCGACTTCCACCACCAAGGTACCAAGCACATTGAGCCCGAAGCTGCGCCGAGTCATGCGGTACTCAGGGTACTTACTCATCGGCGTGGCAATCTGCGCATCTATCCAGTGCCCCTCGGTTTGATCGTGGTAGTCGGCGCCGCCGCCGCGGACGGTATAGGCGCGCACCTGGGTGATGGTCACTTCGATCATGGCTTCCTCTTGTCGGACAATACGACGTTGATGAGGAAGTTCTACGCAAGGGCGGCGTGAGCGACCAATGAGAATCACGCTGCTCCTGATACCTTTAAGGTATCAAGAAATCAAACCCCGCTTGATACCTGGCATGGAGCAAAGTGCCGGTATCTATGGCGATATGCGAGATTAGACTAATGTCTCACACCTTGATGCCTTGTCGTCTCCATAATGACAAGGTATCGAGATAAGCGGGAGTTGTTGCGATGGATGGCTATTCTGGGCTGATCGGCCGGTTGCGCTATAAACATCTGCTGATGATTTCGACACTAGGCTCGCGTCGAAATCTGCACCAGACCGCTGCGGCCATGCATATGTCGCAGCCGGCAGCGACACGCATGCTCAGCGAGATAGAGAAGGTCTTCGGCTGCCAGCTGTTCGAACGCACCGCCCGCGGCATGCACCCCACCCCACTCGGCGAGATGCTGATCGACTTCGCCGACAATTCCCTGACCCGCCTTGATCGCTGCGCCGAGGAGGTGCATCGCTACCAGCTCGGTGGGCGCGGCCAGTTGACTGTCGGCGCCATCATGGGGGCGGCACCAGACCTGGTCGCCCAATCGATCATCGAGTTGAAGCGCCAGCGTCCGCTGCTGCAGATCCGGCTGATGGGCGAGACCAGCGATCAACTGGTGGAATTGCTCGAGCAGGACAAGGTGGACATCGCCATCGCCCGTTATGCCACCTCGGTGCAACACAACCAGTTCGACTTCGAGCCGCTGGGCAACGAGACCATGGTCACCGTGGTGCGCCGCGGCCACCCGCTCTGCACCACCGGGCTGCCGCCGCTGGAGCAGCTGCTGGAGGCCTGGCCATGGATCCTCCAGCCCATGGCGACGCCAGCCCGACAGGCGCTGGAGAAGGAGTTCGAGATGGAGGGGCTGGTCTCGCCCCGCGATATCATCGAGTGCGGCTCGATCTTCGCCGCATTGCAGTTGGTGCAGCAGAGCGACGCTTTACTGGTCATGGCCGAGACTGTGCTGCGCGACCATCTGCAAACCGGCCTGATCGAAAGGCTACCGCTACTGCTCGGGCGCACGCTGTCACCCTTTGGGCTGCTGACGCGAAAGGACACCCTCTACGGTGAACCGGTGACTGGCTTCTGTGACATCCTCAGACGCAATGCCGCCGAATGGCGCTGATGCACATATCGTTAGCCATTTATTAATTAGCCGAGTGAATATCCCTTTAGGAATCACTAGAATCGAGGCTTCGATTCGCTGCCGGACACGCCATGAGCTCTGCCCACGCCGCTGATTCCCCAGCCGACGATCTGGTCGCCCTGCATCGTCAACACGGCTTTGTGAGTTTCCTGCTATCTCGCCTGGCTGCGGTGTTTGCCATGCAGATTCAAGCGGTGGTCGTGGCCTGGCAGGTTTATGCCATGACCCGCGATCCGATGTCGCTGGCCTATGTTGGCCTGGCGCAGTTCCTGCCCATGGTGCTGTTGTTGCTGCCCGCCGGCGACCTGGTCGACCGCTTTCCGCGCAAGCGCATCCTGCAGCTGAGCTGGACGGTACAGGCGCTGTGCAGTGCCCTGTTGCTCGGCCTGGCGCTGACCGCCAGCGAGCGGGTCGGCGCCTACTACACCGTGCTCGCGCTATTTGGCTGCGCCCGCGCCTTCACCGGCCCGGCGCTGCAGAGCCTGCTGCCCAATATCGTGCCACGCGCCCAGCTCGCTCCGGCCATCGCCCTGAACAGCGCGATCATGAAGGTCGCCGTGATAGGTGGCCCGCTGCTAGGCGGGATCCTCTATGCAGTGGGCGGCGGCAGCCTCGCTTACGCCACCTGCCTTGGTTGCTTCGCGATTGCCCTGATCTCGCTGCTGCCAGTGCCGATTCGCTTCAGCGAGGCTGCCACCTCCCTGGAGGCCACCGCCTGGCGGCGCTTTACCGCCGGCATCGGCTATATCCGCCGCCAGCCGATCATCCTCGGCGCCATCTCGCTGGACCTGTTTGCGGTGCTGCTGGGCGGGGTGGTTGCACTGCTGCCCATCTACGCCCAGGAGGTACTCCACGTCGGCCCCGAGGGGCTCGGTGCGCTACGCAGTGCCATCGCCGTGGGCGCGCTGCTGATGGGGATATATCTCGGCGTGCGCGGTATCAAGCGTCATGCCGGGCTGGTGATGTTCATCGCAGTGGCGATATTCGGCGTTGCCAACTTGGTGTTCGCCTTCTCGACGCTGTTCTGGGTGTCGCTGGTCGCCATGCTGGTCGCTGGCGCAGCCGACATGATCAGCGTCTATGTGCGCATGACGGTGATCCAACTGGCCACCCCGGACGAGATGCGCGGCCGGATCAACGCCGTCAATATGCTGTTTATCGGCTCATCCAACGAACTCGGTGAGTTCCGTGCCGGGAGCATGGCAGCCTGGCTAGGCGTGGTGCCAGCGGCGGTAATCGGTGGCCTCGGAACCCTCGCGGTGGTCGGCGCCTGGATGCGTCTGTTCCCTAGCCTGCGCCAAGTCGACCGCTTCGATGACGCCTCGCGCTGATCGCCAACGACGCGTGGTGGAGTATATGGAATCAATAGACAAGGAGGCGTCACCCAGGATGGCGGCGCCTCACTGCTCCCACGCCTACTTTACCTCGATGCCCATGCCCAGCAGCAGGAAGGAGAGCGTCTTGCCGTGGCCGTCCAGGTTCAGCGCGCCGTTGACCCCGCCCTCCAGCACGTCGTCAATCACCAGGTTCATGCCGGCAAGGCCAGGCATCAGGTAGCGGCGCACGCGGCTCGCCCCGCGATGGGAAAACAGCGCCAGCACTCGCGCCTCGGTGACCTGTTCCACCAGCGTCTCGTAGTGGCGTGGGTCGTAGGCAAACAGCGCCAGGTTGAGCCGATCGCCCTTGTCACCGGCACGAGCATGGGCCAAGCGATGCAACGGCACCTCGCGCCCATCGATCGGGCCTGCAGCTACGCTAGTTTCAGCGAGTGACATCGGCCACCCTCCTCTCGTTAGCCGGATTCGTATCGAACAGCGTGGCGCAGCTTTTCACGTCGCTGCGTTTGACCAGATAGGAAGCCGTGCATACCCGCCGCTGAAACTGGCGACGTACGCCGCCACCGCCAGCCGGGCCGGCACAGTAGAGTGCCAGCAGCTCCTGGGTGGCGCGCTCCACCCAGCGTCGCTCGGCATGCTCCGCAGCGAGCCGCAGGCGATAGTCGCCGCTGGCACTGGCAGATACCGTACGCTGCAAATCGCCGGCATCACTGTCGAACACGCTGGCGTGACCGACGATATCCAGCCGCGAACGCAGCTCCGGCGGCGCGCGAAAGGTCAGCCGCTCGCGCAACACCTCGGCGGCGAGCCGGGCCCTGGCCAGGGCATTGGGCCCGGCGTAGGAGATCTCCGCCTCGCCCTGCCAGCCGCCCTCGTAGCAGACGGTAGTCTTGAGCCGCTGCGGGGCGGGCTTGCCACGGATACCGGTCACCGCCACGCGATCGTGGCCGAGCTCCTCCACCCGCACGGAGGAAAGATCCACCACCACGTCGGGCGTCAGGTAGTTGGCCGGATCGTGCACCTCGTAGAGCAGCTGCTCCTTGACCGTGCGCTCGGTGACCATGCCGCCGGTGCCAGCGGGCTTGGTCACCACCAGGCTGCCGTTCTCCTCCACCTCGATGATCGGATAGCCGATCCGCGCCAGGCCCGGCACCTCCTTGCAGCCGGGGTCGGCGAAGTAGCCGCCCGTGACCTGGGCACCGCATTCCCCCAGATGGCCGGCCATCATGCCCGCGGCCAGGCGGTCCCAGTCGTCCCAGGCCCAGCCGAAATGGTGCACCAGCGGGGCCAGGAACAGCGCAGGATCGGCAACACGGCCCGTGACCACCACCTCGGCGCCGAGCTCGAGCGCCTCGACCAGGGGCGCTGCGCCGAGGTAGACGTTGGCCGAGATCAGAGCCTCTTCGCCGGGCAGCTCGCGGCTCTCCGCCTCCCAGCGCTCGAGGTCAATCTCGCCCAGGCGCGCACGGATGTCATCGCCGTGTATCCGGCCGATTCTCGCCCCACCCCGCTCGCTGCGGGCGGCCAGCTCGGCCACCACGCCACAGGCGCCATCAGGGTTGGCCGCACCGAAATTACCCAGAATGGTAATCCCGTGGCGCAGGCAGTCGTCGAGTATCGGCGTGAGCATTTCTTCCAGCAACGGCTCGTAGCCCGCCGCAGGGTCGTCGCGCATGGCGCGATGGGCCGCCGCCAGGGTGCGCTCGCCCAGGGTCTCGAAGAGCAAGGCTGCGGGCTGGCCGCGACGGATCAGCTCTGCCACTACCGAAATGGCCGCATCGGTGCGATCGCCGGAGAAGCCGGCCCCGCTGCCCAACAGGAAGGTCATGAGTGGGTCTCCTTGGCCGGTATGCCTCGGGCGCTCGGCGTCTTTTCGCGGGATGACTCCGCGGCCAGGCACTGGCGGCGGCGGGCGTAAAGTGCCACCAGCACCAGCAGCGCGCCTGCCGTCGTCAGCCAGCCGGGGATGAGCGCCAGGCCCACCACCAGCACGAGCCCGGCCACGTCCAGCAACCGGTTGCCGGTGATCGCCACCCGCGACATCAGCGAGGCGAAGGCGAGCACGAATACCACGCCCTGGGAGCTGGCCAGAAGGATGTCCAGGGCACTGCCGAAGCCGGCCAGGGCCGGATAGATCAGCAACAGGAAGGGAATCACGTAGATCGCCGCGGCCAGGCGCACGGCCTCGCCGGCCGCCGGCAGCCAGTTGGTGCCGGCGATACCCGCCGCAACGAATACCGCCACGCACACCGGCGGCGTGATGACGGAGAGCGTGGCGAAGTAGAACACGAACAGGTGAGCGATCAGCGGTTCGACGCCGATGGTGGTGAGTGCCGGTGCCAGCACCGAGGCCACCAGCACGTAGGCCGCCGTGGTGGGAATGCCCATGCCCAGGATCAGGCACACGCCACCGACGATGAAGGCCACCAGGAACAGCGACTGGCCCCCCACGTTGACGATCAGGCTGGCCAGGGTCACACCGATGCCGGTCATGCCGATCATCGCCACCAGCATCTGCGCCCCGGCCAGCAGCACGCCGATGATCACCATGCCCTTGCCGGCATCGATCAGCCCCGCGAGCAGCTTGCCGGCGATCTCACGCAGCGGCCGGCGCGCCAGCAGGGCGAAGGGCACGAAGGTAAGCACCGTCATCAGGATGCCGTAGAAGGCCGCCATCTGGATCGAGCGCCCCGACAGCACGCCGTAGAAGAGCCCACCCAGCGCCGCCAGGATCGGAATGATACGCTCCGGGCGCAGCACCTCGGGCCAGCTCGGCAGCTCGTCATCGGGCACCACCTGCAGGTTGCGCCGCCGTGCCACCAGGTGAATGGTCAGGAATACGCCGAGATAGAACAGGATGGCCGGCAACAGCGCGGCGAGCGCGATGCGCAGGTAACTCTCGCCAAGGATCTCAGCCATGATAAAGGCCGCCGCGCCGAGGATCGGCGGGGCGATCTGGCCACCGGTGGAAGCCACCGCCTCCACCCCTGAGGCGAAGGGCGCCGGGTACTTGAGCCGCTTCATCATCGGGATGGTGAAGTTGCCGGTGGTGGCCACGTTGGCCACCGCACTGCCGCTGACCATGCCGAACAGCCCTGAAGCCACGGTGGCCACCTTGGCGGCACCGCCCGGCGAGCGGCCGCTGATGCGCAGCGCCAGGTCCATGAAGGTTTGGCCGCCGCCGGTGTGCAGCAGCAGGCAGCCGAACAGTACGAAGGCGGCGATGGTGGTAGCCGCCACCCCGACCAGCATGCCCCACACACCCAAGTCGCCTAGGTAGAGCGTCTCGGTGATGTAGTAGAGGTCGAAGCCGCGGTGGCCCAGCGGCCCGGGTATCGCTGCCCCTAGCCAGGCATAGGCCAGCCCCGCCAGCACCAATAGCGGGAAGATCACGCCGATGGCGCGCCGCGAAAGCTCCAGCACCGTCACCACCAGCATGCCGGTGAAGAGCATGTCCCGCGGCGTGGCCCAGGGCAGCTCGACGAGAATGCGCTCATGGTTCATCGCCACGTAGCCGCAGGCCAGCAGCGTGCCGACGGCAAGCGCCAGATCGACGCCAAGCCCCAGCGGCCGCCAGCGCTTGTCCGCGCCCAGCGGATAGAGCGCCAGCCCCAGCAGGATCACCAACGCGAGAAAGATGGCCCGCTGGATCAGGCTCTCGAAGGGGCCGGTCGCCGAGGTGTAGAGGATCAGCCCACCCAGTGCGAGGGCCAGCAGCTTGGTCAGGTTCTCGCGCATGACAATCGCCTCCTGGCGTTACTCGACGGGCCGCAGGGCCTCGGGAATCTCCAGCCCCTGCTCCTCGAAGTAACGCGCCGCACCGGCGTGTAGCGGTACAGTGCCGACCTCCAGGGTCATCTGCGCCAGGTCCTCGTCGCGCACCGCCGAGAAGGCGTTGGCCTGTGGCTCAGGGTTTTCCATCACCGCCTTGACGATCTGATAAGCGGTCTCTTCGTCGAGGTCCGGGTGGGCGTGCACGGCAACGCCGAAGGCCCAGGTGGTATAGGCCGGGATACCCTCGCCGGCCCCCTCGGGCACGTCGACGATGGCCACGTCGGGCATTTCCGCACGCAGCGTATCCGCCTGTTCGTCGGTAAGCGAGATCACGCTGATCGGCGTGAAGGTGGCGATATCCATGGTCGAACCGTCGAGCTTGTTGCCAACCCCCGACTTGGCGGAGCCCATCACCCGGCCATCCTTCATGGCATCGACGATATCGGTGGTCGAGCCGCGTACGTAATCGGGCGAGATGCCGAGGGTACGCATGACCGCCTCGGTGGTCTTCTCGGTGGCCGAGCCGGTGATACCGGGATTGAAGCGCACGCCCTCGAGTTCCTCCAGGGTGGAGACACCGGCATCCTGGCGCATCACCACGTTCTGGGGTGCCACGGTATAGACCCACAGCAGGCGGCTGTCGACCGGGCGACCGTCGAAGTCCTCCTGGCCGGCATAGGCGTGGTAGCCGGTGTTGGTGGTGACCAGCCCCATGTCGATCTGGTTGCGACCAAGGCGGCGCAGGTTGTCGACGGTGGCGCCGGTTTCGGCCACCGAGGCGCTCACCCCCTCGACCTGGCTGTTGATGATCTGGTTGACGGCGACGAAGTAGCCGTAGTGGCTCGACGAACTGGAAGTCGAACCGATCAGCAGGCGCTCGTTGGCTTGCGCCATGCCTGCGGTAAGAAAGGTGGCGCCGGCGACGGCCGCCAGCAGGGTCTTCAGCGTTGGCTTCATGAGTGGCTCCTTGGGCCCGGCATGCGGGCTTGTTGTTGTCGTGTTGCACGTGGGTAGCCCCACGCAGTCAGCATGGTGCGGCTCCTATGTTTTGTATATTGAATAGTTTTTAACTTGTGTTTTACTTTATAAATGAAACCGAGCATCAAGCAGCTGCGTGCCTTCGTTGCCGTGGCACAATCGAGCAGCCTGGCCGAAGCCAGCGAGCGCATACATCTCTCCCAGCCGGCGATCTCCATCACCCTGCGCAAGCTGGAGGAGACGGTTGGCGGAGCACTGTTCTCGCGCACCACGCGCCAGCTCAGCCTGACCCCCGAGGGCGAAGCCTTCCTGCCTGTGGCGGTACGCCTGCTCAACGACTGGTCCGAAGCCTTCGAGGACCTCGAGGAACGCTTCTCCAAGCAGCGCGGCAAGGTCACCGTGGCCGCCCTGCCCACCCTGGCGGCGGGGCTGCTGCCGGGCATCATCGCCACCTTTCACGCCCGCTACCCGCGCATCAACCTGAGCCTGCACGACGTACTCGCCGAGCAGGTCAGCCAGATGGTGCGCGAGGGCCGCGCTGACCTGGGCCTGTCGGTGGCACCGCACGATACCGAGGAACTCACCTTCGAGCCGGTGCTGGTGGATCGCTACGTGGCGGTCTGCCCCATTGGGCATCCGCTGCTCGAACAGCAAAGCGTGAAGTGGGCGCAGCTGGCCGGTCATCCATTCATCGGCATCAACCGTCTCTCCAGCTCACGCCAGGACATCGACCGCATCATGGCCGAGGTGGGTGCGCCGTTGGAGATCCTCTGCGACGCCAGCCAGATCGCCACCGTGGGCCGTATGGTGGCCGCGGGGCTGGGCATCAGCGTGCTGCCGCGGCTCAGCTTTCGCCAGATCGCTACCGACGGCATCGACTACCGGCCATTGACGACACCCGACGTCGAGCGCCCGCTGGGCATCGTCATACGCCATCGCCATCCGCTCTCGGCTGCTGCTGCGGCGCTACGTATGCTGATTCAGGAGGCAACTTTGGATTCAAGCCGCTAGCCCCGTTATAGGCGCTATGCTGGAAATGAACCTTGACCCAGCCCAGGAGCAGCACGTGGCCGAACCCAATAGCGTGATCGCCTTTTATGACGAACGAGTTTTATCTCACCAGCCTGATTCCGAGGCACCTTTCCTTCCGGGAAGAATGGACCAACGTGTGCGCGAGCTGCTCTCGGCACTCAAGGTTCCCTGGGTCTATCCGGAGCATGCCGGACGACTGACCGCCATCCATCACTTGCTGGAACTCGAACCGGTACCCGGCGTTGCCTTCGAAACGGGAAAGGCAGCTACCCGCGAGCAGCTGGGGCGGGTCCATACCAGCTCCTATCTGGATCACGTCTACGACCTGCGCGGCCAGAACGCCTGGCTCGACGTCGATACCACCGCCGTTTCTCCCGGGAGCGTCGAGGCGGCAGAAGTGGCCGCCGGCACCACCATCGCCGCAGTGGAAGCCGTCATCGAGGGGCGAACCCAGAGCGCCTTCGCCCTGGTGCGGCCACCTGGACATCACGCCGAGCCCGTCCGTGCCCGTGGCTTCTGCCTGTTCAACAACGTGGCGGTGGCAGCGGCCCATGCCAGGGCCGAGCTTGGCTGCGAGCGCGTATTGATCGTCGACTGGGACGCCCATCACGCCAACGGCACCCAGGACATCTTCTGGGCCGACCCCGACGTGATGCTCTTCGATATCCACCGTGCCTCACCCTTCTATCCCGGCACCGGTCATCTCGAGGATGTCGGGGTGGGCCTCGGGGAAGGCACCACCGTCAATGTGCCCATGCCGGCAGGAGCCGGCGACCAGGCTTACCTCAAGGCCTTCGAGGAGATACTGGTCCCCGCAGCGAACTGGTTCCAGCCGGACCTGATTCTGGTCTCGGCCGGCTTCGATCCCCACCCGTTCGACCTTGCACTCAATGTCTCCTACGAAGGCTTTGCCATCATGACGCGCATGCTACAGACATTGGCCCAAAAGCACTGCGATGGTCGGTTGGTCTTCGTGCTGGAAGGCGGCTATCACCTGCTCTCACTGTCTCGTGGCGTGAGAACGGTACTGGCAGTATTGGCCGGCGAAGAGGCCCCCACGCCTGGGCTCGTCGGCGTGGCCGAAGCCAAGGCGGCAGCCGCCTTCCACCGCCAAGCTTTCATCTTCGAGGATCCCGGCTCGCCAAAGCAATAGGCGCGCACGGCTGCGTTTCCTGGCGCCAACAGACTGCGAATCCTCACTGCGGAGGCTATCCTTCGCCATGGAGATTATTCCAATGCCCGACGGAGGGAAGTCCATGAATGACGGAATGAATGCACGCGGTAGCTGCCTGTGCGGAGCAGTGAAGGTTGCCGTGGCCGTAAGCAAGCAGAACGTCGGCGCCTGCCACTGCGACATGTGCCGTACCTGGGGCGGCGGCCCGTTGCTGGCGTTGGAGTCGGTCAGTGACGTCGAGATCGAAGGCGAAGAGAACATCACGGTCTACACCTCTTCCGAGTGGGCCGAACGGGGCTTTTGCCGGCGCTGCGGCACCCACCTTTTCTACCGTCTCAAGACCGGCAAACACTATGCCATTCCGGTAGGCCTGGTAGACGGCGGCGAGGCATGGAGCTTCGACTCCCAGATCTTTATCGACCAGAAACCGGCGTTTTACCGCTTCGCCAACGAGACCAGCAACATGACCGGTCAAGAAGTCTTCGACGCCTATCAGGGCACCTGACCAAGGCTACACTCGGCAACGCAACCGGTTGCCGAATTGCACTACAGTGTTCCCACCAACGACATGATCAGGAGCTGCCAATGCCCATTTCCGTAGGCGACAAGATCCCCGACGTGAAGATCAAGACCATCGGCCCCGATGGTCCCGAAGACATCTCCACCAGCGAGATTTTCACCGGCAAGCGCGTGGTACTGTTCGGCGTGCCTGGCGCCTTCACGCCCGGCTGCTCGAATACTCATATGCCCGGTTTCGTGATCAAGGCCGACAAGGTGCTGGAGAAGGTCGACACCCTGGCCTGCATGGCGGTCAACGACGCCTTCGTGATGCGCGCCTGGCAGAAGGACCAGAACGCCGAGGCGATCCTGATGCTGGCCGACGGCAACGCCGAACTGACCCACGCCCTCGGCATGGAGAAAGACGCCAGCGGCGCCTGCATGGGCGTGCGCAGCCTGCGCTTCGCGCTGATCGCCGAGGATGGCGTGGTCACCTATGTGGGCATCGACACCGAACGCGGCGTGGTCGACAAGAGCAGCGTCGATACCATCCTCGAACAACTTCCAAACTGATCCCTAAAGCTTCCTTCCCGTCTGCCGATAACTCAAGGTGAAAGCCGTTTCGGCGCAGTTCTCACCAGAATGGGGAGGAAGCTATGGACGACGAGGCGACACGCAATCCAGAGTTGTCGCAAGACCTGTCATCCACGCAAACCGTTATACCAACTACACAGCTTATCCTGGTCGATGACGATCCCCAGGCTACATCGCCACTGCCAGAATCGTTGCAACAAGAAGGCTATACCGTCCAAAGCTCGGACAACGTTCAGGCTGCCCTGGCATGCCTGGCCTCTGAGCCAGCGGATATGGTGTTATTCACGCAGATCGACTCCCTGCTTCGCTTCAAGGCGCTGGAGGACGAGAATCAAACGCTTCTTGGGCTCAATGCTCTGCTGGAGCAGCGTATCGAGGCCTGCCAGCAGGAGCTCACACAGACCGAGGCGATGCTGGAGACCACATACGATGAGCTCCTTCATCAGCACGTAAGCACCGCCCGCATGCTCTCCGACCTGATACATCAGCGCCTGCCACGCTCGCTACAGCCTAATGATCAGGTCGACGCGCTGCTGAGCGCCTTCTGCGAGACCTACGGCCTGGATGAAGCACTGCAGCAAGACCTACACCTGGCAGCCACGCTCTACAACCTGGGCAAGCTGACCTGGGACGACCACTTGATCTCCACCCCCTCCGAGCAGCTTTCCGCCCAAGAGCGAGTCACCTATCAGCACTATCCCATCATGGGCGAGAGCCTGGTGATAGCGCTGCATCGCCTGAAGGGAGTGGGCAGGATCATTCGCCACCACCGTGAGCGCTGGAACGGCAGCGGTTTTCCCGATCGGCTGGAGGGTGAAGCCATCCCCTATGGGGCGCGCCTGCTGGGTATCGCCGTGGATTTCATCGAGCTTCAGCGCGGCATGGTTCTACCACGCCAGGTGCCTCGCCCACAGGCATTGTCACTGCTGCGCAAGTTCGCCGGGCGCATCTATGATCCCGAACTCTGCCAGGCCTTCGTCAAGCTTTGCAGCGAGAAAACCCCCGAACTGCAAACCGGCGGCAAAGCGGTGCTGGCCCTGGAAACCCGCCAGGTAAAACCGGGCATGATCCTTGCCAAGGACATCCACTCCACCAGCGGCATGTTGCTGCTACATGAGGGCAAGCGGCTCAATCAGCATCTGCTGAACAAACTCATGAACCTGGAAGAGGCCGAGGGCACGCGCTTCACGATTCTGGTTTACCGCCCAGGAGATGCAGAAGCGACACCTGAGTAAAGGCGCAGAGGGCGCATGAGCAGTGCGGCCTAGCCGCTACTCTTCCTTGCGCCCTCCCAGCACCTCAATTTCATCGCCCAGCACGTCGTTGATGTAGAGCGCCTGCACCGCCACCACGGCGACTACCGCCAGCGGCGTGGAGAGAATCACGCCCGCCACACCGGCCACGGCCGCCCCGGCCAGTTGAACGACCACGGTATAGGCGGGCGGCAGGCGCACCATGCCCTTCGCCGCCAGCGGCATCACCAGGTTGGACTCCAGCGTTTCCACCACGAAGTAGAGCACGACGGCGTAGAGCGCGAGTTCGGGCGACTCGAGCAACGCGATCAGCACGGTGGGAATGGCGCCAATAATCGGCCCCAAGTAGGGAATGAAGGTGAATAGCCCCGCAATCAGACCCAAGGCACCGGCCATGGGCACGCCGAGAAAGGCCAAGCCGATACCGATACAGAGCCCGACGAATGCCATCGACACCAGCCGGCTGAGCAGCCACAGGCGCAGCGCGCGGCCCTGCATGCACAGTACCTGCTGCATGCGTTCCCGGTGGGCAGGCGGACACAGCATTACCATGTTGCTGACGTACTTCGCCGGGCTCAGTACCAGGTAGAAGCCTATCAGCAGGATCAGGAAGAAACTGGCGATGGCGCCGAAGGTAGTGGAGAAAAAGCCAGTGAATCGGTCGATGAGTGGCTGACCGAGCAACTGAGCCGGCTCCTCTACTTCGTTCAGCGCAGTTTCGATGCCTGGCAGATCGCGCATCAAGGCGAGAAGCTGTTGAAACGCTTGGGGCAGCTGTTGCAACAGCTGCGGGATCTGCTCTGCCATGCGCGGCCCCACCAGCGCCCACAGTCCGAACGACAGCAGGCCGATAAGTGCCAGCGCGAGCGACAACGCCCACTGACGTGACAACGGCAAGTAGCACTGGCACAGACGCACCGCGCCATCGATCGACACGGCAACCAGAACGCCGGCAAACACCAGCAGAAGCACATCGAGAAGCTGAGCGGCGAAATAGAGCAGTATCGCGACCAGGCTGGCGAGCCCGATAAAGATCATTGCCCGCCTGGTGAACCTCGAGATCGTCTCAACGCCGCCTTCCTTGACGCCGCTCTTCTTGGCGCCACCCTCCTTGTTGTCGGCCATGTCGGCTCCCTGCCTGGCTAGATTCAAGCGGCGCCATTCCGGGCGCCATGCAGCTTTAGCCTAGCAGGTTCACTCGAGCAGCAGCACGAGCACCAGGAGCGCCAGCAGCGCGGCAACGCCCTTCCAGAACAGCACGGGGTCGCGTTCGATCAGCGGCGGGCGTGCCTTCTTGAGGAAGGCGGGGCCGGGCTGGCGCAGCTCGTGGACGAACTCCGAGAGCGCCTCGAAGCGCCGCTCGGGTTGGGGGTGCAGCGCCTTCTTGAGCACCTCGTCGAGCCATGGCGGCAAATCGCGATTGGTGGCAAGCGCCGGGCGATACGCCAGCCGCCGCTGCGCCGCGCGAGTGCGCGCCTTGGCGACCTCGGTGCCGTAGGGCAGCGCCCCGGTGAGCAATTGGTAGGCGATCACCGCCAGCGAGAACATGTCCGAACGCGGTGTCGCCGGCTCACCGAGAAAGCACTCCGGTGCGGTATAGCCCGCCGTGCCCAGCAGTTCGTTGCCCTGCCCCGGCCGGCTTTCCGCTATCCCGCCCACGCGCACCGAACCGAAGTCGATGAGCGTGACGGTGCCCGCCGCATCGATCATCACGTTGTTGGGACGCAGGTCCTGATGCACCATCTCCAGGCGGTGGAAGGCCCGTAGCCCGCGGGCGATCTGCTCGACGATGCCACGCACCGTCTCCAGCTCGGGGCGCGGGTTGTCGCGCATCCACTGGGCCAGGGTGCGCCCCTCCAGATACTGCGTGACGTTGTAGAGATAGCTTCGACGACGCTGCAACCGGTGCGCCTTCACCACGTGGGGGTTGTCGATGCGCCGGGCGACCCACTCCTCCATCAGGAAGCGCTCCACGTGGGCCGGATCCTCCCGCAGTTCGGTTGCCAGTGCCTTGATCAATACGCGTTCCGAGGTGTCGAGGTCTACCGCGAGGAAAGCGTGACTGCGATGGCTGGCGTGCACACGGCGCTCGATGCGGTAGCCGTCGAAGAGCATGCGCGGTTCGATCTGGGGCGGGAACGGCAGCGCTGCCACGCCCGAACCCAGCTCGCCGGCCTCCCCCAGCGGCGCTTCTTCCACCCTGACGACCTGCACCGTGAGATTGTCATCGCTACCCGCATCGAAGGCTGCCTGCACCAGGGCGCGGGCAGCGGCATCCAGGTCCGCCGCGTGCTCGGTGAGGATCTGGTGCATACGCGCCTCGCTCAGGTGTTCGTAGACGCCATCGGTCATCAGCAGGAACAGATCGCCGGCCGCGATGGGCAGCGCCTGGTAGTCGATCTCGAGCTGTTCGCTGACGCCCATCGCCCGGCTGAGACAGCTCTTGTCCGCCGAGAGCCAGGCCCGATGCTCATGGGTCAGCGGCTCCAGGCCACCACTCACCGACCGGTAGAGCCGCGCATCGCCGACGTGAAAGACATGGGCCGTGGCGGACTTGAGCACCAGCGCGGTGAAGGTGCAGACATAGCCGCGATCCTTGTCCCAGCGAAACTCGCTGCGCCGGGTCTGGCCATGCAGCCAGGAGTTGGTCGCCATCAGCACCCGCTGCGCGGACTTCTTCACCGTCCAGCTCTCGGCCGTGCAGTAGTAGTCCTCGATGAAGCCCTTCACCGCCGCTTCGCTGGCGACCTGGCTCACGCTGCTGGTACTGATGCCATCGGCCAGCGCCACCACGATGCCCTTCGCCGAAAGCTGCGGCTCATGCGGCACGTAGGCACCGTGGAAGTCCTGGTTGACCGGCTTGCGCCCCGGTTCCGAACACTGGCCCAGGGCAACGCGCAGGCGGCTCGTCACGCTCGTCCCTCGTTGGGCAAGCACGCGCTGGGTAAACACAACGCCTCGCTCAGATGTCACGCAGCGGTGCGGTACGCACGTGGGTGGCGTACAGCGTCAGGCCGGTCAGCGAGATACCCCCGACCAGGTTGCCGACGACCACCGGGATCTCGTTCCAGATCATGTAGTCCATGATCGAGAAATCGCCGCCCAGCATCAGCGCCGAGGGGAACAGGAACATGTTGACGATGGAGTGCTCGAAGCCCATGTAGAAGAACAGCATGATCGGCATCCACATGGCGATCACCTTGCCGCCCACGGTGGTCGAGATCATCGCCCCGACCACGCCGAGGGAAACCATCCAGTTGCACAACACACCGCGGATGAACACTGTCAGCATGCCCGCGGCGCCGAACTCTTTGTAGCCCAGGGTACGATCCTTGCCCACCTCGGATATCGCCACGCCCACCTCATCCGGCGGCGTGGAGAAGCCATAGGTGAAGACGATCGCCATGAGGAAAGCCACCGTCAGCGCCCCGAGCAGATTGCCGGTGAAGACCACCCCCCAGTGCTTGAGGATTCGATTGATGGTCACCCCCGGCCGCTTATCGAGCCAGGCCAAGGGCGTAAGTACGAACACCCCGGTCAGTAGGTCGAAGCCCATCAGGTAGAGCATGCAGAAGCCCACCGGGAACAGGGCGGCGCCCAGGATGGCCGAGCCGGTCTGCACGGTGATGGTGACGGCGAACACGGCGGCCAGGGCCAGGATGGCGCCGGCCATGAAGGAGCGCAGCAGCGCATCCCGCGTGGCCATGTAGAGCTTGGACTCGCCGGCATCCACCATCTTGGTCGCGAATTCGGAAGGGAGCAGATAGGACATGGCTTTCAATGTCTCGCAAAGTGGTCGTGGCTGGCGTACGAACGCAAAGGCGCCTGGAGCCGAAAGCCGGCTCCAGGCGCCTTTGCCTGTGTTCGTCACTGGTTTCTTACTGCGATTCGTTGCTGTGTCAGGGACCGCTCAGGCAGGACGTCGATCGTCGTTGACCTGATACCTGCGGACACGAACGGCCCATGCCTGATAACAAGCACGTTGCATGCCAGTTTGGCACCCAAGTATTCAGGAAAATTAGAATCAGGCGTGATAGTGGCGACTTGCCAGCGTTCAGCGCAGTCCGGTTGGGCGAGTTCGGCGACGCGGCTTGCCTCGCGTCAGCAAGCCGAGCGTTCATGACGGTGCAAGGCGGGTGCCGCTCGCCCGCCTTTGGTGCAGCGGGCGGGCCAGCGGATGAGTGGGTTCAGCGTACCAGCGGCTCGGCAGCAGGCTGCGCCGCGGCCGGGCTGGTCGCGACCATGCGCACCACGCTGCCGACCACGATCAGGCACGGCGAGGGCAGCGGCTTGGCGGCGAGCTGTTCCGGCATGTCGGCCAGGGTACCCACAAGCGAGGCCTGCTCGGGCAGGCTGGCATTGGCCACCAGCATGATCGGCCAGTCGTCGGGCAGCCCCGCACGGCGTAGCCCGGTGCAGATGGCATCGACCTTGGTCAGGCCCATGTAGAAGATCAGCGTCTCGTCCTGGCGCGCCAGCTCGGCCCAGTCGGGCTCGCCATCCTTGCGGCACAGCTGCGCGGTGATGAAGCGCAGCTGCTGGGCGTGGGCGCGGTCGGTCAGCGGAATGCCCATGCCGGCCGCGGCCGCCGAGGCGGCGGTGATGCCCGGCACGATCTCGGCTTGTACCCCGGCCTCGGCCAGCGCGGCCAGTTCCTCACCCATGCGCCCGAACACGCCGGGGTCGCCGCCCTTGAGGCGCACCACCGACTTGCCTTGCCCAGCCAGCTTCACCAGCAGCGCGCCGATCTCGGCTTGGGGCACGCTGTGATGGCCACGCTCCTTACCCACGTAGTAACGCTCGTGGCCGGCAGGAATCAGCGCCAGCACGTCGTCACCCACCAGGCGGTCGTAGACCACCGCGTCGGCCTGCTGCAGCAGCCGTGCGGCCTTGAGCGTCAGCAGCTCCACATCGCCGCTGCCCGCCCCCACCAGGTAGACACGGCCGGCATGGCAGTCGCCGTCCAGGGTCACGGTGGGTGCGACAGCGCGAGTGGAGCGGCCGAACGGCGAGCGCACGATATGCCCCAGGCCGTGCAGCCTCGAAAAAGCCGCCTGCCCCAGCACTTTCGATAGCTGCGCCTTCGATAGCTGTGCCTTACGGAACAGCTCAGGCGACAGCAGTGACTTCAATTGGCTCAGCGCTCGCATGGGCCCTCTCCTCTTCGATAAGCGATTTCAGCTCGGGAATGCAGCTTCCGCACTGGGTACCGCAAGCCAGCCTGGCGCCCAGCGCTTCGACGCTGTCGTCGCCTTCGCGTATGGCCCCTAGGATAGCGCGTTGACCCACTTGATGGCAGCTACAGACCACCGGCCCCTGGTTGGCGGCGCCGTCGTCGCAGCCAGCCAACAGGCGGCGACGATGCGGCGGCTCCAGGCCCTCGCCTTTGGTAGCCTCACCGAAGCGCGCGGCCAGCCAGGCGAGGTTCGGTAGCTCCCTGGGCGGCCCCGACATGAACCACCAGCGCAGACGGCCGGCAGCATCGACCCCGGCGGCGCGCAGGCGGCCGCTGGCGGGGTCGGTGCACCACAGCGTGGGGGCCACTGGCAGCTCGGCTTCCAGCCAGGCCAGCCAGTCGCGCTCCGCCGCTTCTGGCTCACCGCCGGCCAGCTGCCAGCGCTGGCAGTCACCCAAGGGAATGCGCGCCCAGTAGCGGCTCTCGTCGCACCAGGCCGCCTGCGCCACGCCCAGGTCGTCGGCCACCAGCAGCGTGGCCTCCCAGCCCACCCGCAACGGCTCCAGCGCCACTGCGCCGTGCTTTGATTCCGGCTGGCCGGAAATCGGGTCGAGGTGCGGCTCGAGCAGCGCCCCCATGCCCGCCGTGGCGCTGAAATGGCGGCTCCAGTGCATCGGCACGAACACCTCGCCGCGGCGCTGACCGCGCGACACCCGCACCCGGCCGATATAGCTGCCGCCCGCCCCCTCCAGCCGGGCCAGCGTATGCTCTGCCACGCCCAGCTCGGCGGCATCTTCCGGGGCGATCTCGATGAACGGCTCGGCGCGGTGGTTCATCAGCCGCGGCGCCCGCCCGGTACGGGTCATGGTGTGCCACTGATCGCGAATGCGCCCGGTATTGAGCCGCAGCGGCCGGGCGTCGTCCAGCGCCTGGGCCGGTGGGCGCGGGCGCACCGGCAGCATGCGGGCACGACCGTCCGGCGTGGCGAATCGGCCGTCGATGAACAGCCGGGCGGTGCCATGGGGGGCGCCGGCATTCACCGGCCACTGGATCGGCGCCAGGGCGTCGTAGGCGGCCCGGTCGAGCCCGGCCAGGCCGGAAATATCGAACAGCCGGCGGCCCTCGCCAGGGCCTTCTCCGTTCTCGAAGCCGGAGAGCCTGGCGTGCTCGTCGAAGATCTCGCTCGGGTGGGCGTAGTCGAAGGCCTCGCCGAAGCCCAGCCGCTTGGCCACCTCGCAGACGATCCACCAGTCGTGGCGCGCCTCCCCCGGCGGCGGCAGGAGGCCGCGCTGTCGCGATATGCGCCGTTCCGAGTTGGTCACGGTGCCATCCTTCTCCGACCAGCTCGAGGCCGGCAGCACGATATCGGCATAGGCCAGCAGGTCGGCGTCGGCCATGCACTCGGAGACGATCACCAGCGGGCACTTCTCGAGTGCCGCACGCACCCGGTCGGCCCGCGGCAGGCTCACAGCCGGGTTGGTGGCCATGATCCACAGCGCCTGCACTTCGCCGCGCTCGATCGCCTCGAACAGCGCCACCGCCTTGTGCCCGGGGCCGTCGGGCAGGCACGGCACCAACCGCCCGGTAGCCCAGAAGCGCGTGACGCGATCCCGCGCGCCGGGAGTGTCGTAGTCCATATGGGCGGCGAGCTGGTTGGCAAGCCCCCCCACCTCGCGCCCACCCATGGCGTTGGGCTGGCCGGTGATCGAGAACGGTCCCGCGCCGGGCAGGCCGATCTTGCCGCCCGCCAGGTGGCAGTTGATGATGGCATTGCCCTTGTCGGTGCCGCTGGAGGACTGGTTCACGCCCTGGGAGAACAGCGTGACCACGTGCAGGTGGCTGGCGAACCAGTAGAAGAAGGTTTCCAGGCGCTCGGAATCGACGTCGCAGTCCGCGGCAATGGCCTCCACGCTGGCATCCTGCTCCCGCGCCGCGGCGAGTGCTTCCTCGAAGCCCTGGGTATGGGCTTCCAGGTAGACCCGGTCGAGCTTGTTGCGCTTGGCCATCCACGCCAGCAGCCCGGTGAACAGGCGGGCGTCGCTACCCGGCTTCAGTCCCAGATAGAGGTCGGCGATCTCGCAGGTATCGGTGACCCGTGGGTCGATCACCACCACCCGCAGCAGCGGGTTGCGCTGCTTGGCCACCTTCAGGCGCTGGTAGAGCACCGGATGGTTCCAGGCCAGGTTGGAACCCACCAGCACCACCAGCTCGGCCTCTTCCAGGTCCTCGTAGCTGCACGGCACGGCATCGGCGCCGAAGGCACGCTTGTGGGCGGCCACCGCCGAGGCCATGCACAGCCGCGAATTGGTATCCAGGTGCGGCGTGCCGAGAAAGCCCTTGAACAGCTTGTTGGCGACGTAATAGTCCTCGGTCAGCAGCTGCCCGGAAAGGTAAGCGGCGACCGCCTGGCGGCCACGGGTGGCCTGCACCGCCGTGAGCCGTTCGGCCACCGTGGCCAGCGCTGTTTCCCAGTCGACCTCGACGCCGTCGACGCGGGGCTGGGACAAGCGGCCATGGCTGCCCAGCGTCTCGTGCAGGGCCGAGCCCTTCACGCACAGCCGTCCGAAGTTGGCCGGGTGCTCCGGGTCGCCCTGCACGTCGACGATCTCGCCGTTTTCGACGCTGGCCAGCACGCCACAGCCGACGCCGCAGTATGGGCAAGTGGTTCGGGCCTCACGCATGGCGAATCTCCTGTCTTGACGCGAAACGACAACGCCCGCCAACGGCCGTCCCCACAAGGGGGTGGCGGTTGGCGGGCGTCGTTGCCGCTCGGGGCGCTGAACATTGCGCCCCATTGAATTTACCTGATTCATATCAAGCAGAAAGCATGCCATGTGGCGAATAATCGGCGCGTTTCAGCCAGATGCATTTTCCTCCGTTGCACCTCAGGCGTCCTCATTATGCGGCAGCGCACCATGCACCGGCACGGCCGACGGCTGAATGCACCAGACTGGTGCTGGAGAGGCGATTTCCATGCTGCGCCGCATCAATCACACTCGCGGCAGGCACTTGCCGCAGGGTGGAAGTCGCCTGGGAAGCCGCAATTGGAATGCTTCTTGCTAGAAAGTTGGTAGACGCCTTAGCCAGGAATGAGCGACGCCACCATGCCATCCCCCTTGAACATATTGCTGGTTGACGACGAGGTGGTACGTGCCGCCATGGTCGAGGAGGCATTGATGGCCGAAGGGCACCGGGTCATCTGCCGGCTCTCGAGCCCGGCCAGCCTCAACGAGATGGTCGAGCGCCACCAGCCCGACGTGGTGATCATCGACATGGAGAGCCCCGACCGCGACACCCTCGAGAGCATGGCCCTGCTCAACCGCGAGAACCCGCGCCCGGTGGTGTTCTTTGCCGACCAGCACGACTCCGACATGCTGCAGGCCGCGCTCAAGGCCGGCGTCAGCGCCTATGTGGTGGACGGCCTGGTCCCCGAGCGGGTCGAAGCCATCGTCGAGGTGGCCATCGCCCGCTTCGACGCCTTCCAGAGCATGCGCCAGGAGCTCGACAAGGCGCGCAACCAACTGACCGAGCGCAAGCGCATCGAGCGGGCCAAGGGCCTGCTGATGAAGCACCAGGACTGCGACGAGGAGCAGGCCTACCGCATGCTGCGCAAGCTGGCCATGGACCGCGGCCAACGCATCGCCGAAGTGGCAGACAACGTCATCGACATTCTCGACCGCTTGAACCCGATTTCGCCCCCAGGGCGAGCCGCCGACAAACGGGGATCCCGCTCATGAGCCGCCCGCAACACCACGCCACCTCGCCGGAACTCGAGCGCATCACCCTCGGGTTCGTCCCACTGATCGATGCCGCCCTGCTGATCGTCGCCCGCGAACGGGGCTGCTTTGCCGCCCAGGGGCTCGACGTCAGCCTGTCGCGGGAGAACGCCTGGGCCACCCTGCGCGACAAGGTCGCCGCCGGCCTGCTCGATGGCGCCCAGATGCTCGCCCCCATGCCGCTGGCCATGAGCATGGGGCTGGGCCGCGCGCCCTGCGATACCCTGGCCCCGCTGCTGCTCAGCCGCAACGGCAATACCGTGACGCTCTCCTCGCCGCTGAGCGAGGCCAGCGGTGCCGAACTCACCGACAGCCCTTCCGACAGCGCCCTGGCCCTGGGCGACTGGCTGCGCGGGCCGGGCAGCGGCAAGCGCCCACGCCTGGCCATGGTCTACCCCTACTCCTGCCAGCACTACCAGCTGCGCGAATGGCTCACCCTGGGCGACATCGCCCCCGACCGCGACGTGGAGCTGGTCGCCCTGCCACCGCCGCGCATGGTGGAAGCCCTGCGCGACGGGCAGATCGACGGCTTCTGTGCCGGCGAACCCTGGGGCACCCTGGCCCGCCACTGCGGCACGGGTCAACTGGTGGCTACCGGCGCCCAGCTGTGGCCCGATCACCCCGAAAAGGTCCTCGGCGTGACGCGCTCCTGGGCGCAGCGCTACCCGGCCACGCTGGCCGCCCTGCTGCGTGCCCTGCGCGATGCCAGCAAATGGCTTTCCACCTCGCCCGAAAATCGCCGCCAGGCGCTCGGCTGGCTCGCCCTGCCGCCTTATCTGGATCGCTCGGTGCGCCACCTGGAATCGCTCGACCTCGATGCTGCGCCGATCCATCAGCAGCTCTACGGCAACGACATGCTGCGCCCCACCCCGCAGGCAGCGCTGCATTTCGCCGCGCCCATCGTCAGGCAGCTGGAAGAAGCGGGTGGACGCTTCGATCCGGCACTGCTGGCGGCATGCTACAGCCCTGTGCATTTCGATGCCGCAACGCACCAGTGATGTGCATGGCCGGCGGGAGCACGCACTCACGCCGGCCACTCTCTCCATTCCAAGCCACTGTACGCTAAGTAAAATTTTCTCCCTTTCGGCATTCTGGCCGGGTTCTTGAAACTCATGGAGTAAACGGCGGCCAATGACGGTCGCCCGACATTGAACGCGACAACGACGTCTCTGCGCTTCCCGATTCGATTCCAGATCGATAGGGGTCGCGCCGAGGCGTCGTTGCGTTTTAGCCCCGTCATTACTGCAAGCGCATCGAGAGGAGCTGTCAGCCATGGGTCAGCGACATCCCGCAACGACATCCAGCGAGCACCTGGTCATCGTCGGCAACGGCATGGCCGGCCATCGCCTGGTCGAAGCGCTCGTCGCCCGGCCGGAGCGACCCGCTCGCATCACCGTGATCGGCGCCGAAACGACACCGGCCTACAACCGCATCCTGCTCTCCCCCCTGCTGGCCGGCGAGATGGAGCGCGAGGCACTCACCCTGCGCGACGCCGAGTGGTACGCCGAACAAGGCATCGAGCTGGTGCTGGGTGAGCGCGTGGAGAACATCGACCGCAGCGCGCGGCGCCTGACTACCGATGCCGGCCGCGAACTGGGCTACGACCGACTGGTGCTGGCCACCGGCTCAAATCCGGCCCGCCCGCCGGTGCCGGGGCTGGAGCTACCGGGCGTTCACGTCTTCCGCGACCTGGACGACGCCGACACCCTGGCGAATGCAGCCGAACAAGGCAGCAATGCCGTGGTGATCGGCGGCGGCCTGCTCGGCCTGGAAGCCGCCGAAGGCCTGCGCAAGCGTGGCATGCAGGTGAGCCTGCTGCAGCGCGACGACCGCCTGATGAACCGCCAGCTCGACCTCACCGCCGCGCGCCTGCTCGAGAAGGAGCTGCGTGGCCGCGGCCTGGATATTCATATCGATGCCCAGCTCGAACGGTTGGAAGCCGGCGCCGACGGCCAGGTGTGCGCCGCGCATTTGGCCGACGGCACCCGGCTCGCCGCCGACTGCGTGGTCGTGGCCATCGGCATCGTGCCCAACACGGCGCTTGCCCGCAGCGTCGGGCTCGACGTCAACCGCGGCGTGGTCGTCGACGAGTGGCTGACCACCTCCGACCCCGCGATCCACGCCCTGGGTGAGTGCTGCGAGCATCAAGGCAACCTCTACGGCCTGGTCGAACCGATCTGGCGTCAGGTCGAGGTACTTGCCGATTGTCTCTGTGGCAAGCCCGGCACCGGTTACGTCGAAGCACCCACTGCCACCAAGCTCAAGGTCAGCGGCGTCTCGCTCTACGCCTTCGGCCCTACCGATCCCGAAGCCGACCATGAAGTGCTCAGCTATCGCGACCCCCAGCAGGGCGACTACCGCCGCCTGCTGCTGCGCGACGGCCGCCTGGAAGGCGCCGTGCTCTACGGCGACACCGCCTCCGGCCCCTGGTACTTCGAGCAGGCCTTGGCGAGCCGCGACCTGGCCGCTTGCCGCTCGGCCCTGCTGCTCGGCGCCGCCGATGCCCAACTCCTGCTCGACGATGCACTGAACGAATCACCGCAAAGCCCCGCGAAGGAGGCCGCATGAACACGCCCGCTAAACCGCAACTGATCGTTATCGGCAACGGCATGGTCGGCCACCACCTGGTCGAGCAACTGGTCGAACAGGGCGCCACGCAGCGCTATGAAGTCACCGTGTTCGGCGAGGAGCGCCACCTGGCTTACGACCGGGTGCACCTCTCCGAGTACTTCAGCGGTCGCGACGCCGCCTCGCTGGCACTCTCCACCGCCGAGTACTACGCCGAGCACGGCATCGAGCTGCGCCTGCACGAGGCGGTCACCGAGATCGACCGCGACAAGGGCGAAGTGGTGACGCCACAGGGCCGCTACGCCTACGACCGCCTGGTGCTGGCCACCGGTTCCTACCCCTTCGTGCCGCCGATTCCCGGCAACGAGCGCGAAGGCTGCCTGGTCTACCGCACCCTGGAAGACCTCGACGCCATCCGCGAAGCCGCCGAGACCGCCACCACCGGCGTGGTGGTGGGCGGCGGCCTGCTCGGCCTGGAAGCCGCCAACGCCCTGCGCGGGCTCAACCTCGACACCGCCGTGGTGGAATTCGCCCCGCGCCTGATGCCGATGCAGGTCGACAGCGAAGGCGGCGAACTGCTGCGCGAGAAGATCGAGGCGCTCGGCGTCCAGGTACTCACCGGGCGCGCCACCCAGGAGATCGTCGACGGCGAGGCCAGCCGCCACCGCATGGTGTTCCAGGACGGCAAGGTGCTGGAGACCGACCTCATCGTCTTCTCCGCCGGCATTCGCCCCCGCGACGAACTGGCCCGCGACTGCGGCCTGGAGATCGGCGAGCGCGGCGGCGTGGTGATCGACGACAACTGCCTGACCAGCGACCCGGCGATTCTCGCCGTTGGCGAGGTCGCGCTGTGGAACAACAGCATCTTCGGCCTGGTGGCCCCCGGCTACCAGATGGCCAAGGCCGCCGCCTCCACGCTGTTGGAAGGTGGTACCACCTTTGCCGGCGCCGACATGAGCACCAAGCTCAAGCTGATGGGTGTCGACGTGGGCTCCATCGGCGATGCCCACGGCGACCGCACTCCCGGCGCGCGGCAGTACCGCTTCCTTGACCCCATCAAGCAGCAGTACCGCAAGCTGGTGGTCTCCAGCGACGGCAAGCGCGTGGTGGGCGCCATGCTGGTGGGCGACAACAGCTACTACGACACCCTGCACCAGTACTACGCCAACCGCATCGACCTGCCCGAGGACCCGGCCGCGCTGATCCTGCCCGCCGGTGGCGAAGCCGCCCCCGCCCTGGGGCCGGACGCCCTGCCGGAAACGGCAATGATCTGTTCGTGCCACAACGTCACCAAGGGCGACGTGTGCGCCTCGATCGACGCCGGCGCCGTGGACCTCGGCGCGGTGAAGGGCGCGACCAAGGCCAGCACCGGCTGCGGCGGCTGTGCCGCCCTGCTCAAGAACCTGGTGGATCACGAACTCGAGAGCCGCGGCGTGGAGGTCGACAAGTCGATCTGCGAGCACTTCCACTACACCCGCCAGGAGCTCTACGACA
The DNA here is from genome assembly GCF_046723295.1 of Halomonas sp. A29. Lineage (NCBI taxonomy): Bacteria > Pseudomonadati > Pseudomonadota > Gammaproteobacteria > Oceanospirillales > Halomonadaceae > Halomonas > Halomonas sp. A29. The sequence continues at coordinate 120,852 of NZ_JAXQPR010000008.1, read as the reverse complement.
TCGTGCGGGTGGAGAGCATCAAGACCTTCAGCGAACTGATGGAAAAGCATGGTTCCAAGGTGGGTCACGGTCTCGGATGCGATATCTGCAAGCCGGCGGTGGCCTCGATACTCGCGTCCTGCTTCAACGAGCCGATCACCGACGCAGCCCACATCCCGCTGCAGGACACCAACGACACCTTCATGGCCAACATGCAGAAGAACGGCACCTACTCCGTCGTTCCCCGCGTGCCGGGCGGCGAGATCACCCCCGACAAGCTGGTGGTGCTGGGCCAGGTGGCGCAGAAGTACGAGCTCTACACCAAGGTGACCGGCGGCCAGCGCATCGACCTGTTCGGCGCCCGCCTGGAAGACCTGCCGGCGATCTGGGGCGAGCTGATCGAAGCCGGCTTCGAGACCGGCCACGCCTACGGCAAGTCGCTGCGCACGGTGAAATCCTGCGTGGGCAGCACCTGGTGCCGCTACGGCGTGCAGGACAGCGTGGGCATGGCGATCCAGTTGGAGCACCGCTACAAGGGCCTGCGCGCGCCGCACAAGATCAAGTTCGGCGTTTCCGGCTGCACCCGTGAGTGCGCCGAAGCCCAGAGCAAGGACATCGGCGTGATCGCCACCGAGAACGGATGGAACTTGTACGTGTGCGGCAATGGCGGCATGCGCCCGCGCCACGCCGAACTGTTCGCCACCGACCTCGACGACGAACAGCTCTACCGCATCATCGACCGCTTCCTGATGTTCTACATCCGCACCGCCGACCGCCTGCAGCGCACCTCGGTATGGCGCGAGAACCTGGAAGGCGGCCTGGACTACCTCAAGCAGGTGATCCTCGAGGACAGCCTCGGCATCGGCGAAGAACTCGACCGGCAAATGCAGGCCGTGATCGATACCTACGAGTGCGAATGGGCCAACGCCATCAGCGACCCGGAGAAGCTCAAGCGCTTCCGCAGCTTCGTCAACGACGCGCGCCCGGACCCGGACATTATCTATACCACCGAGCGCGGCCAGCTCCGCCCGGCTTAAAGGAAATGGCTGTGCGTGCGAATCGCTCGCCGATTTCCCGATACCATTGCTAGGAATCATCTTATGACAATCGCCAACGCAGCAGCCAAGACCATGACCCAAACCTGGCAAACCCTCTGCACCCGCGCCGACCTGGTGCCCTTCTCCGGCGTCGCCGCCTGGGTGGAAACCCCCGTAGGCCCCGCCCAAGTGGCAGTCTTCTACCTTCCCGGTCAGGCGCAGGAACTCTACGCACTCGACCACCACGACCCCTTCTCCAACGCCAACGTCATCGCCCGCGGCATCGTCGGTGACCTCAAGGGCCAGCTCGTCGTCGCCTCGCCGATCTACAAGCAGCACTTCCGCCTGGAAGACGGCCAGTGCCTGGAAGACGACAGCGTGCAACTGCGCACCTGGAAGGTGAGCTTCAAGGGCGATGAGGTGTGGATCGAAGCGTGAGGGTTGAGGCCATAGAAAAGAAAAAGCCGCCGACGCTGGGGTAGCGTCGGCGGCTTTGGGTAAGCCCGTCCTTTTTTCTCAACCGCGAAAGGCGGCCTCGATCTTGGCGATGTCGATTTTCTGCATCGTCATCATGGCATCGAACGCCCGCTTGGCCGCGGCGCGGTCGGGGCTGGTGAAGGCTTTCGTCAGCGCGATCGGCGTAATCTGCCAAGAGATGCCCCACTTGTCCTTGCACCACCCGCATTCGCTCTCCTGGCCGCCATTGCCGACGATGGCATTCCAGTAGCGATCCGTCTCCTCCTGGTCCTCAGTCGCCACCTGAAACGAGAACGCCTCGCTGTGCTTGAACATAGGCCCGCCGTTCAGCCCGAGGCACGCCACGCCCAGCACGGTGAACTCGACCGTCAAGACGCTCCCCTCCTGGCCCGAGGGGTAATCCCCAGGGGCCCGGTGCACCGCATCGAGCGACGAATCGGGGAAGGTCTCGGCATAAAATCGCGCGGCTTCCTCAGCGCCGCCGTCGTACCAAAGGCAGATCGTGTTCTTTGCCATGTTCTTCATGATCGGCTCCCTTCTGTCGGTGATTGCTGTGAGTAGCAATCTAACGTCGAACGGAGCTGACCGAAATCGACAGGGGGTGGTTAACGCCCGCAGCATGCGCGGCTTTGGAATGGAGCGAAGCCGCAATGGAAAAGACGTCGCCATGCCTGCGATTGTTAGCACAGCAGATCACTTGAACCAACGCTCGTATAATAAAGAATGGCAACGTGAGGCGATGCAGCCAAAATACCATACAATAGCCGAATACCCACCCAAGAGCAGCCATAGCCCAATTGCCAGCGGAGGGAGACCATGCTCATTTGTCGCTTTCACCATATCTGGGACGACTGTCGACAGCATAAGCCCCCAATAACCCGCGATAAGAAATGATGCTGAACCTATGATCGCGAGGATTCCCGAATTTAACTCAGATAATTTTTTTTCTTTTCGCCGAGTGATTATTTGAGCAAGCTTGTCCAACTGCGCCATTACCTTTCCTTTCTGATACCGTAGCCGCGCCCGGCCTTGTAAGAAGTTAACTCCAGTTTCATGCGTGACGTTCACCTACATATGGTACGACTTTCCATTCTTCATCTTCGTTTTTGCGTGAATAAACTTCTCGGTCGGTGCCCTCTGAGTTCGGAATGCTAATACATTGCTCCGCGTCATCGTCGCTGCATATCACCGGCTGGTGTTGAGCTGAAGACCCTGCATATTTATTGTTCTTCACGTTATCCCAGATTTGGCTTATTTCTTCTTGGGTATGTTTCATTGATGTAGCTCCTTGAGTGCTAACGCCCGGCTTTGCGGCGTGCCGGAGCGCAGCGTAGGAACGTCCGACAACAGCCGATTGTTAGATTTCTCACTGCTCGTTGAGGCGGATTCGATCCAGTATGAAATCAGCCATTTGCTCGGGACTGAATCTATTCATGTCAATGTACCCATCGTGTGCAAATACTCCTGGGATTTCCGCATCATCTGACCGAATGAACATAACTGCATGATCACTCTTATTGTTGATGATCCCCCGAATCGCGCGCCACTCAATACCGCACCACATTTTCCTTTCGTAGTCTCCTGAAAGGAAAACCACGATCAAATCTGAGTTCTTGAGGTAGACAGTTTGAAGTAGACTATCGAGATTGGGGCGCGCAAGTTGCGCCGTAAAGTCATCGTCGTAGAAGATGCTTCCCGCTGGCAGCGAGCTTTTCAATCTATTTACAATGGACAGAACGGATTCTCGAACTTCGCCCGGGAATGAAAATGCGACCTTAAACCTCAGCTCTTCCAGCTTACCTGTTCGTCCCACGGGGTTGATGAATTTCCGATCAATTAACCCGGCTGAATGTAACCGACCAAACAAATCTTCATCTTTTACAGCCCAGTGAGTACGATTCATTTCCCATTCGCCTATATCCAGCAGGTTGCGAATTGGTGCTATGTCTGAAAATGGAATTGGGGAAATATCACTCTCAAACTCATATTCGATCATAATCGAACGACTTCTTTCCTTGAGAGAGCGAATGTATCCGACTCGTACTGGTTCACTCTTACCTTCATAAGCAAATAGGCAAGGGAACGATTTTAGCAACTCAATGTGCTCAGCGGTGAGAACCTTAAATAGAGTTCTTTCTTTGTCATTAGTATGCTCAAGAAATCTATCTCTTGTGTACTCATAGGCTGGAAGATCCCATGCGCCATCATGGGCAGTAACTAAAAGGTTGTACATTACTCATGACCCCCTTGAGAAATCTAACGCCCCGCTAAACGGCGAGCGTTAGCGAGTCCGGTGGAGGCCACGCCTTTTGTGGCCGGAACGAATTTGAGCGGCTTGTTATAAGGCATTTTGGCACTCGCTGTGAATTTTCCCGCACAAAGAGGAAGCCTCTTCGTACTGGATGCCTATTATTTCAGGCACTACTGCCCTGGAAACAGCGCTCGCACCATGTAATAGTTCTCGAAGGCTTCCAAGACATGCAGTCAAAGTGCGTTTCTCATCGGTACTCAATGAGGCCGGCCACTTCTTTACAACCTCTATCAGGTCGGACTTTTCGAGACCAAACAATGTGGGGCATTCAAAATCCCACTTATCAATCCAATATTGGATCGACTTGAGCAAGGCTTCCTTTTCTATGGCAGTGAAATTCATCATGACTTATAACACCCAAGTTCAGCGGACGCGCCAGCGCTAGCTGGTGCGTTCCGCTGGAACGCGCAGTTAGGCTTCAACGCGCGTGTCGGCATGCTGGTATGCACGGTTCCAACACCACCAGGTAAAGACCGCGGGTGCTCCACCAGCCAAGGCGTAGCGCAGCAAATACACCCCGCTCTGATTGAGTAACACACCGAACATACTGCCTGCGGCTAGCCCAACGGCAAGCGCAACCCACCAGTGAGCCACCTTGAGACGATGTGCAATCAAGAGGGCAGGTATACCGATAATAAGCAGTCCCTGCATCGAAAAAACGTACACAGCAAAGGCCATAACCAGTACCTGAGCCGTGTCGAAGCTGCCGGAGTCACTCGAGATGGGCGACATCCATACTAAAGCCGAAATCAGAGGGCCCAGAAAGAGGGCGGTGAGCATCCACCTAACTTTGCGCTTATGCATAAGGGCCTAACGCCAGCCATCAGTTGCGCGACGTCAGGAGCGTCAACTGCATGGCCTTGTTGGGCATATCATGCCCCTCCGAAGAGCCCGATAGCGGGCGTCCAAGCGCGCGCTATCAAAATAGCCCCTAAACCCAGGACAAATCCATAGCGGTGAATTTTGTACTTCGTTCCCGCACCCTTATCAATTCGCTCAATCTGGCCTCTAGCAGTACTCAGTTTGGAATCTAAACGCCTCAGGACTTCCTCAATATATATATTCTCTCCTGTCCCTCGTACTGTCACATGCTGAGTACCCTGCAACTGTGCGTCATGAAGTTGGCGTTGCTGCTGTTCAATTTCTTGCTGTACATCAAAAAGGTGGTAAATCTGCGGAGTCCATTCAAGGCGAGACGCCAATGTTAGAGCGGAGATAAAAAGGAGCGCCCAACCCAGCAGTTCAAGCGAATCTGAAACCGCAGAAACACCAAACGTCGCGGTCTGGATTGCTAGCCCGAGCAACGTAAATGTTAGACCCAGTATGTAGAACTGGAACTTCTCCTGAATTCGCTGCCCTACATCCGCATTTGATTCAGCCACACGGCCTCCTACTTATTCTGCCCAACGATTAAGCTAAGGGGCCGGCTTTAGCCGGTCCCGGCGAACGAAGTGAGCGATTTGAGCGCATTGTTAGCAGCCTACACTATTTTTGTAGTCGTCTTACTTGTCGGGCGACGATGGAGTAGTGCTTTGGGAACCGATTTTTCGAGGCGGCCAATAGGGCATTGGAAAACTCTACAAACGACCAAAGGCAGAGCATGATTGGTGCGAAATAATAGATGAGGAATTTGCTTTTTGCTGCGGGAGTGTCCGCGCTGGTATATGGCTGTAGTAGAACTGTTATTGCAAACCCTAGAATGAGCGCAGCTAGATAGAGAACGCATGCGCTTAGGGTTCTTTCCGCGGAGTAAAGGCTTCTGAATCGCTGTGATGGTGAGTCGATTGCTCTTGCTCTATTATACATTAGGCCGCTAAATGCAATTAGAATTGCTAAAGGCGAAAGCACGATTAGACCTAAATTTTGAAATTTTAAGTTTTGGGCGTGATGCTCTAACACAGCAAACAGGGTTGTACTACTTATCAAAAATAAAAAGTAAATTATAAGTCTGCGAGTAATGCGGCCCGCAGTGTTGCTCAGTTTTATTAATCTTTCTTTAAATTTCATACGCAGAATTCTTGAGTTGGCTGCTAACGTTTGGTTAAGGGGCGGGCTTTAGCCCGTCCCAGTGAGCGCAGCGAACGGTTTGAACCAATTGTTATACGTTACTCTTTTACATAAACGGCTAAATACGTTGTTGTTCCTTTACCAATACCTAGACACCCAGGCTGAGAAACTTGAAAGACGGAATGAAATTTAAACCCTTCAGATGCCTTTGACTCAAAACGCTTTTCGAGTGTTTTGATAGCTTTGTCAGAAAACTCTGCGCCAATAGATTCAACTTTATATTGCATAATTCAAGCTCCATGCTTTACGTGTGATAGATCAATTCCGCCAGTACCAGGCTTGCATCTGGCAAGTCGGTGATATGTTAGTTTTATTCCACTTAGTAAGCCGTGCTGCCTAAACGCTAGCTCGCTGTAATGAGAGCAACTTGGATCAAATACACATCTGCACCGCATAGCGTTTGGTGCAAGTTTCCGATAGGTGCGCAACAAGATAACGGCTAGTTTTAAATGAGTTTCATCAGGCAAAGCAAGACTCGAAATCTCACTATCCATTACAGTTGTGCCAGTCAGCTTTCTCTCAACTGCAGGTCTTAGCTGTTCGTCGACGTTAAACTCAAATGTGTCCATGCATGCTCTGATGTATTTTCGTATAACAGATATTGGATAGCACGCTCGTTCATCATCTTGAACGCGCCGGCGCGTTCAACAATCTTATCTAGCCTGCTGCTGCGCACCTAACCCATTGATATCTCATTAGACTAAGAATAGCTAGGCAACCTATACAGAATTCGCGTTCTTGCGCATTTAGCCGGAATGGATATGCTGTATAAAAAACCAGAAAAAGGAATGCAAGGAGCAGCTTATGGACGCGCACAGGCGACCGCCGAAGCTGATGGACCGGGTGAAGGCTACCATGAGTGTGAAACGCGACAGCCCACGTACCGAGAAAACCTACTGCTACTGGATACGCTACTTCATTCGCTTCCATGACGTGCCTCATCCTGCCAGCATGGGAGGTTCCGAGGTACGCGCCTTCCTGGTACCTCGCTGTGGAACGCCAGGGGAAGCAACTGGAAAGAAGTGATTCAGCGACAGCTATCGCGTAATGGCTTTATTCAGAGGGTGAAGGGGGGGCTCGAAGCACTAAAGCTCGCTCGCTTCACGTCTACTACACAGAACTTAAAGAAAACAATCCTCACAAAATCAACAACCACAAGTATAATACCGAGCACCATAATCCCTATTCGCAGATACGTTCCTATGTCTACATAGGCCCCACCCTTTCCTAAAGCAGGTGTGAACGCACTGCCCCAAAACAGCAGCGTTAGCGTTATATACAGCATCGCCCATCGATATCGACCTACATAGAGCGCATGACCTCCTATAAAGGTAAAAATGTACAAAGCACCGACTGCTAAAATCTTACTGCTTACCAGCTTTTCCCCTTCTTTTTCTGTCATTTTATGTCAGTCTCCTCGACTTAATCTAAAATTCGCGAATGAACCAGCATCGAGAGCATCTTGTATCAGCCGTACTCTTTATGCATAAAAGGCCCGGCTTTAGAACGATTTTACCGCGTCAAGGCTACCATGCGTGTGAAACGCGACAGCCCACGTACTGAGAATTTCTACTGCTACTGGATACGCTACTTCATCCGCTTCCAGGGCGTGCGACACCCCTGCCAGAATGGGAAGCCCCGAGGTACGTGCTTCTTGGAGCACCTTACGGTGGAACGCTATGTGGCAGCCGCCACACAGAACCAAGCGCTGAATGCGTAGCCCTCTGGAACATCGAGACGTTCAGGCACGCTACCGCCAGGAGATGCTGTTAATCAGCCCCCTTCCCCGACGATCACAGACCGCCTACATGCCTTCACCGGATGACGCTAGAATCCGATTTGAGCCATTTATTTACTTTGGCTTGCTTTATGAATCATCGGCTTGCGTACAGGAATCTTGAGAAAAAACCGAATGATGCAGTTACCCGGCCCTACGCCACGTCCTGCACCTCCCGGCACTTGGGATAGGCCGAGCATCCCCAGAATCGGTTGCCGACGTTTGCGCCGCGTTTCGAGGTGCGTAGCACCATTGCGCTTCCGCACTTCAGGCAGGTTCGGTCGGAGCTGGATTCGAAGCGGGCCCTGAGCTGTTTGACGTGCTTGCGGTGCGTTTCCCGATTGGGCGCCAACCGGCCGGTTTCGATTCTTTCCAATGCTTCTTGGACTTGGAAATCGTTCAATACGGGCACGCGGAACGACTTGATGTAGCGCACATAGCCACCGCCGATGGTGACGTTGTCCGGCATGTTGGTCTTGAAGACGGCACTACCCGAGAAGACCACCACTGAGTGAATGGCTTCCAAGGGCACGTCGAGCAGGGCTTCCAGCGCTTTCACGTGCTTGTAGTTCTGGCGCAGCGGGTTCTGGAACTTGAAGGTCTTGCGGTAGAGCTTCTGGGTCCACTGCCCCTGCCTTTCGCTGCCGAAGATCCAGCCCGTCATGTGCTTGGTTTCGATGACGAAGATGCCGTAGCGGGAGACCAGGATATGATCGATCTGGGTGGTACCGTCGGGCGTGGCAAGCGTGACGTTGTGAATGCCTCGGTACTCCTCCGCCGACAGCCGTACCCTGGCGATCAGCTTGACGAACGCCTCGCCGAACAGGCCCTTGAACCAGCGAGACTTGAGGACGCTCAGGGTGAGCGCCACGGGAAGCAACCACCACAGCGGTTTTACTGCTTCAAAGAGGATCGAAACATCCAAGGTTCGTCCACCTGCGAGATCTCAGGGGCGGGTCTTCGCTTAAGCCCGCTTTACCGTCACGCTAACGTTTTGCCGCGTGTAATGCTACGTAACGAACCGGAAATTTGACCTTGGTCGTGCCGTTGAGGGCAAATGCTTACGCCATGTAAGCCTTCTCTTACATGGGGCGTTTTTCAATAAAGGTGAACAGCAAGCGCCCTATTCGCGGACCCGCGAATAGGGCGCTTGACGTAGCGCGCGGCACTTTAGTTGGCGTGAGGGGTGGAAGCCGCCGGATTTCATGCAGCGCGGCGGCTTTGCAAAGGCCACTCCATGCTAGACTGGCACGGAGGCCAACAGCCCCGACTGCCCACTTCCGTCCGCTGCGGACGTTCGATGGGGCGGCGCCCTACTAATGGCAAGGAGGCCATATATGTCGACAGCTTCAGATAACGACGATCGCCTGACGGATTTGAAAAAATTCGGAACTGACCCCGGGTCGCTACATGCAGCCACCTATATCCCGAAGAACTTCCCGACGAACGGGCCGCTGGTCGTCGTGCTACACGGCAGCACCCAGTCTGCCGAGAGCTATGATCACGGATCAGGCTGGTCTACTCTCGCCGACGAGTGCGGGATAGCGCTCCTATATCCTGAGCAAAGAAAAACCAACAACCCTCTTAGCAGCTTCAACTGGTTCAAATCTGGCGATACCCACCGCGGCGGCGGCGAACCTCTCTCTATTCGTCATATGATTGAGCAGGTCGTTGATGATCATGCCATCGACCCGGCGCGCGTCTTCATCACGGGGATGTCCTCGGGTGGCGCCATGACATCTGTGATGTTGGCGACCTATCCGGAGGTGTTTGCGGGGGGCGCGATCATCGCCGGGCTACCCTACCGTAGCGCGGACTCCCTGATGCAGGCGCTGGTACGCATGAAGGGGTTTGGCGGCCCATCGGATAGCGGGCTCGACGCGCTAGTACGAAGAGCCTCGACATTCGACGGCCCCTGGCCAACGATCTCGGTCTGGCATGGCGGCAGCGATTCGACCGTCAACAATGCCAACGCCGATTCTATCGTCCGGCAGTGGCAGAAAATCCACAAGGTCGAAGGGCCACCGACACGAGTGGAGCAGGTCGACGGTTTTCCCCGGCAGGTATGGTGCAATGCGGACGGGCGGGAGGTGATCGAGGAATACATCATCGGTGGAATGGGGCACGGCACCCCAATCATGGCCGGAGGAGACGAGGGCCTCGGGGAGGAAGACAAGTATATGCTGGAAGTCGGAATTTCCTCGACCCGCCATATAGCGCATTTCTGGGGCCTTACGTAGTAGGGGAACTGTGGCCGGGCGTTTCATGCCGCCCTTTGACGGATCCGCTCCCGGCCAACGGCGCGGGCCCGGTATTGACCGTCTTATGCCAGGCCAGAGGTGGAATGAAGGCGGACGCAGTGCCGTCGCCGCATGCTGTTGCTGGATCGCCGGCTTCTAACCACGAACCGCCGCTTCGATCGCGGCAACGTCTATTTTATTCATCGTCATCATTGCATCGAATGCCCGCTTGGCGGCGGAGCGGTCGGAGCTGGTATACGCCTTGGTCAACGCGATTGGCGTGATTTGCCAAGAGATGCCCCACTTGTCCTTGCACCAACCGCACTCGCTCTCCTGGCCGCCGTTGCCGACGATCGCATTCCAATATCGATCGGTCTCGGCCTGGTCTTCCGTGGCGACTTGGAAAGAGAACGCTTCGTTGTGCTTGAACGCGGGCCCACCGTTCAGCCCCAAGCAGGGAATACCCATCACGGTGAACTCGACTGTCAGTACATCCCCTTGCTTGCCCGAAGGGTAGTCGCCCGGTGCGCGATGCACCGCGTCAACCGACGAGTCGGGAAAGGTCTTGGCGTAGAACAATGCCGCTTCCTCAGCATCGCGTTCGTACCAAAGGCAAACTGTGTTCTTTGCGATCTTCGTCATTATGATCCTCCAGCGGCATGGCGCTTCCCTGCCTGATTGATGCTTTCCTTGGCCAGGAAAAGATAGGCCAGCCGGAAAGAAGCCGCCATGGGGCCGGATTGGCCGAACCGCTGACCGCGCCAGGGTCCTTCAGCTCGCTCGGCCTGCTGAACCGTCTACTAGCCCTTTCTGGCAACGATGAAGACCGTCGCCTTCCCGGGCTGCCACTCCCGCTCGATGGAGAAGCCCGCGCCGGTCAGCTTATCGACCAGCGCCTGCTTGCCGAAGCGGTTCACATAGGGAGCGAGCCCCAGCATCTGCATGGGTGGAATCACCAGGCGCAGCAGGAAGTTGATATCGCCGATCAGGACGGTGCTGGAAACGAATACGCCACCTGGCTTGAGCAAGCCATGCACCCTGGCCAGCGTCGCGTCCAGATCTTCGAGCAGGTGAAGGATATTGAGCCCCAGCACGGCATCGAAGCTTGCCTCCGCCTGCTCCACCTCTTCCAAGGTGCCTCGTCGGAAGGTGATGTTCTCGATACCGGCATCACGTGCCTTCTGCTCGGCGATCTCCAGCATTTTGTCGGAAATATCGATAGCGACCATATCCCTGACATGAGGGGCATGGAGTATCGCCGTACTCCCCGTCCCGCAGCCGAACTCCAGCACGCTGCTATCCGGGTGCAGGTACTCCTGGGTGATGGCCAGCTTCTTCTCGTACGCGCTCACGTTGCGAATGGGGCTCTTGGCGTAGCGCGCAGCACTTTTGTTCCAGAACGCTCTGGCGTTTTTCATCGCTTCAACCCCAGGTCAGCGAACCCGGAAAATGGAGCGCGTTGGTTCATCATGAGGCAACCTGTCCGGCATGATGCGCTGGGAAGCACTCTCGCCGGACCGGCTCGGGGAGCCCGAGTTCACGCGCCGCAGGTAGAAGCGTTCCATTCACAAACCTGTCGAAGTCTTCTGCAGAGCGCCACACATCCGCGATGCGCCAACTGCCGGAAACAGGACCGCAAGCATGATAGAGAATGCTCTCTGGCGCTCCTTTCGGGGTAAGATTCGCTCCTAGCGACTCATATGACGTTTCGGTGACGCCGGGGACTTCGATGGTGGTAACGACTGTCATGCACTGCTCCTTAGAATTCAGCCTTCGATTGTAGATAGTGCTTTAATTACGCACCCTCACGGATCGCGCGGATATCGGCAATATCCACAGGTCTCGACAGGGCTGCCTTATATCGAACCAGATCCTCCCGCAGCATCAGCGGCAGCGCTTGTCCTAGCAGGCCCACCGTTTCATAGCGGGAGAAATCGATATTGAGCGTGATCCATACCTGACTGGCCACATCAAAAATCCGTACTCCGTCTGCATTCCCCACCTCCACTTTGACGCCTTCATACTTGAACTGGACGTAAGTAAGATCCCAACCCTCCTCCCGATAGTGAGCTGCAGGCTTGGATATGAATTCCTGGCCGGCCTGCACCACTTCTGGAAAATACGTGCCGGGAACGAACAGATCGATATCGTTCAGGTCTCGTTCAGAACCGTATCCCTTCGCTGCAAGCCCCCCGCAGAACAGACAGGGAATACCCCGATCCCTCAATAGCTCTAAAATCCACTTGGCTGCTACTTCATGCATACCTTGTCCCTACGCCTTCAACGCTTGGCATGAGCGGTACCCGGGAGCGGGTTCTTCCCGGCGCGCCAGCGCTATGAAAACACCACGATGGCCTCAATTTCCACAGCGAATCCTTTGGGCAATGAGCCAACGCCAATGGCGGAACGGGCGTCGGCTGGCTGTGCGGTCTCTGCTCTGCTGGTAGCCCATCACGAGCAGCACGATGAAGAGCAGGAATACCCAGCGCGGTGTGTTTCTTATTATCTCGATCAGCATGGCCGATTCCCTGGCGTCGATTTCGCCTCAGCATAGCGAGGGGAAGCCAACCCCACCAGTCAGTGCTTACTAACCTGCCGTGGGTTACGGTAGCGCCGCTTGGCTCAAGCTCGTCACCCTAGAGGTTACCTGAGCATCAGGACCGCAGCTCAAAGCAAGCCAATATTACCAGCCGTACTGTCCGCTTCAGATACTCAGAAATTGGGGGCAATAAACGGATAGTCGTCCCCTCGGCAGGGCCAGTATCTTCTTATCGTCATTCATATACGGCCGAGGGCGCAATGAAAACCAGCCAAGAAGAATCGCTTTCTACTATGCAGATGCTCGAAAGAATGTTTCAAGCGGAGATGGCTTTTATGGAATCGGAGCCAAAAGACATTTGCCTACTAGCGGATGCTTTCCACCCCAATGTTGTCGTCCACGAGCCTACATCACTCCCGTACTCATGCGACTGGATAGGCTTGGAAGGTATCGCCGGGTTGATGCAGAAAATGAGCAAAGCATTCAGCAAGGTGGCAGTGGAAGACCTGAACTACGCCGGTTCCCCAACCAAGCTGTATGTGTCGTGCATCTTACATCTGACAGCCCGAGCGACCGGAATATCAGTCACACAGCCATTTTCAGAAATATTGAGGTTTGAGAATGGCTTATTGGTTGAAGGTACGCCCTTCTATTTCGATACAGCGGAAATCAACGCCATTCTGAATCTAAGTACCTGAGAGTGGAGCTGGGTGCTCTGCGCGGAGGCCACGGCGTGGCCCCACGCCAGCGCCGCTGTGCCCTTCCAAGGCCTCGCAAAAAATGCTCAAGATTGGGGTGGGCAAGCCGATAAACCTTATACTAGGCTAAATGAAATCCAATGTTACAAAGTATGCTATTAGTGTATCTGAACGGAAGCGGCACCGGCAGTGCCTAATAGATGAAGAGGCGCTTTGGCGCCGTGAAGCCCGCCGAGCCGATGCGATAACAGCCGAGCGCAAGCGCGCTGTGGTGAACTGGAGAATCCTGGCGTTGATGCGCCAGTGGAGGTGACGCCATGAACTGGACCAAACTCCCTGACAACTGGTGGTGCAACGAGTTCGGCGACCAGATCCACGGCTACGAGATCCTGGACGACGAGGACCAATGCCAGATCGAATACCACCTCCACCAAGCAGGCGAGCGCCTGCCCTGGAGTGGCAAGACTCACACGCTGGCCGAAGCCCAGCGTCAGTTGGAGCACTGCCGGGCGTCAATGACCTGAGGGCCTTCATACAGGCGTCTCGCATGCAACGCACCCAAGCCGCGTACGCGAGCGCCAAGCTGACGCTGTTTCGTCGTACGTTGAGCCCTCCAGTCAGCGCTTACTAATCCGCCTTGCCAGGCCGTACACTGGATTCATCATAAGCTTCAAAAATCGTATTCAGCTCACCGAAGCTTGCCGCGTTACCCAGGCCTTCGAAACTCCCCTCCTCGGCCATCAACCTGGCGGCTCGCATGAACGCGCTCCAGGCGGTGCGCGCGAGCGCCGAGCCGACGCTGATTCGCCGCACACCGAGCCCTGCCAGGTCCGCCACCGTCAGCCCCATGTTGCCCATCACGATGGCATTGACCGGCTTCGGGGCGACGGCACTGACGATGGCGCCAAGTTCCTCCCGCGTTCGTGGCCCGGGTGCGAAGAGCACGTCTGCGCCGGCCTCGGCGTATGCCGTCAAGCGCTGCAGCACGTCCTTCAGCGGTTCGGGGTGGCCCACCAGGTAGCTTTCCGCCCGCGCGGTCAGCAGCACCTGCGCGCCCGTTGCCTCGATGGCAGCCCGGGCCGCGCGAATGCGCTCCACGGCGAGATCGAGATCGTACAGCTGGCCCGGCTCCCCGGTGGCATCTTCGATGGAAAGCCCGGCAACGCCGGTATCGACACAGCGCGCCACATTGGCCGCTACGGCTTCGGGCTCGTGCGCATAACCAGACTGGAAATCCGCGCTTACCGGCAGCTCGGTGGCGTTCGCCATCTCGGCGATATGAGCGAGAGCGGCTTCGCAGGATAGCCCCAATACGGTGTCGGCCTGGCCCTGGCTGAATTGGAAACCCGCACTGGTGGTTGCCAATGCACGAAACCCGCAGTGGTGGAGGAAACGCGCGGTACCGATATCCCAAGGGTTGGGGATGACGAAGCAGCCCGACTCATGAAGCTTGGCGAAATCTTCGCGTCGTTGCTCGAGACTTACCATAACGCCTCCTGTAAGAAACAGCTCTGTGAAAACTCCATCGCGCTATCGGTATTGCTCCACCTCACGGCACTCGGTAGCACAGCTCTGCGAAGCCCGTGCCCACCTGGCGGACGGAGACCAGCTCCAGCGGCGGGTTGGTGATGCGGCGTGGAAACAGCGGCTTGCCGTTGCCCAGTGTGACCGAGCCCACCTGCACGAGAAGTTCGTCCAGCAAGCCGGCGTCGTGGAATTGGCCGGCCAGATCGCCACCGCCCACGACCCAGAGGTTCTTCCCGCCTGCCGCTTGTAGCATCTCGGCATGAACGGGAGCGACGCTGCCCTGCACGAAGCGGATATCCGCCCCCTCGATGCTCGGCAGCTTGCGGCTCGAGAAGACCCAGGTTGGCGGCGTGTAGGGCCATGCCGAGCCGGTTTCCTCGGCGACTTTTTCCGAATGGCGCAGGATCCACTCATAGGTGGTGGAGCCCATGGCCAGCGCCCCGACCTCCGCAAAGAAGGCGGAATAGCTCGTGTCGTTGATATCTGCCAGCGGAAAGAGCCAGTCCAGGGAATCGTCCTCGGTGGCGATGAAGCCGTCGAGACTCGTTGCCGTATAGTACTGCGTTTTCATGGCATTTCGGCTCCAATTGTTCAGGCACTCTTCCGGCGAACTCAGCGGTCGTTCAGCCCCTTACCTGCGAGAATAGTCGGCACGCACTTCTCGATTCTCGATGTCCGCGTGCTGGACTGCTTGGCACCGGTGAAATGGAGGATATAACCCCGCTGCCGCCCCGGTGTGAGCGATTCGAAGGCAGCCTTCAGAGCCGCATTACCATCCAGCACCATCTGGAACTCCTCGGGATATTCCAGCTCATTCTTCTCGCTGAAGTCCACCTTAGCCCCGACCTTCTCCAGCGCGATGGCTTCATGAAGGTAGGCTCTCAATACTGGCCCCAGCGCTTCGATCTCTTGCGCCTGGGTAAAACGAACCTGGCGCATCGCCTGGGAATGCTCACCCGGTGCAACGAGAATGCCTTCGGGGTCCTTCAACAAGCTGCCCTTGAAGAAGCCGAGGGCGCAGTATGATTTCATTGCAAAGATAACTGCCACGTTGCTGCCCTGGAACGAGTAGCACAGCTTTCCCCACTTCACGTCTTCACTCAACTCGCAGTCAAGCAGTATGGCTCGAAGCTTATTTCTCTCATCCTGCCATTCGGTCTTGTTCAAGAGCGCTTCGACTTTTGGATTTGTTGTTTTCATTGCCTCTCTTCTCTTGGTCAATGGAATGTGCGCCTCACCCCAGTCAGCGCTTACTTACTCACTAAGCCTCTCACCCTCTAACCCTCTCAAACGTACCACTCCAACCCTTCATAGGGGCTCTTGCGTAGTTCTGCCAGCCGGCTTTCGAGGTTGCCCGAATGGATTTCGAGCTTGTGGTCGTCAGGATCGAGGAAGAGGGAGCTGCGATTCATCATTCTCGAGAGAGCGTATCACCCGGCAGGGGTTGCCGCCGGCAAACACATCCTCTGGGATGTCTTTGGTCACCACGCTGCCGGCGCCGATGACCGAGCGGGCACCGATGGTGACGCCGGGGGAGAGAATCGCCCCGCCGCCGATCCAGACGTCGTCGCCGATGGTGATGGGCTTGGCAGCTTCCAGGCCGCCACGGCGCTGCTCGGCATCGAGCGGGTGGGTGGCGGTGTAGACCTGCACATTGGGGCCGAACATCACGTGATTGCCGATGGTGACCTGCGCCACGTCGAGGATCACGCAATTGAAGTTGAAGAAGACCCGCTCGCCCAGCGTGATATTGCCGCCGTAGTCGCAGTAGAACGGCGGCTCGATGAAGGTGCCCTTGCCCATGGTGCCGAACAGTTCGAGCAGCAGCCGCTTGCGCTCACTCCCCTGGTCGTCGCTCGTATCGTTAAAGGCCTTGGTCAGCAGACGGGCGCGGCGGCGTTCACTTTGCAGCTCGGTATCGCGCGGGTCGTAGAGCTCACCGGCCAGCATTTTTTCCTTTTCACTATTCATTGCATCTCCCTTGTCGTAGCCGCTTCAATCTGGGTGCGGCAGGTGCCCGAGGGGCAAGGCCGATTGCGCCTTTACCGTCGAAATCGCGAAGTTGCTGCGGATGTCGCCGACACCCGGCAGTTTCAACAGCTTGTCGAGCAACAGCGCCTCGTAGGCGGCCAGATCCGGCACCACCACCTGCAGCAGGAAATCCGCCTCTCCCGAGACCAGATGGCAGGAAACCACTTCCGGTAGCTTGACGACGTCCTCTCGAAACGCCCGGGCCATCTCGTCATGGTGCTGCTTGACCTTGATCCCAACGAATACGGTGAGTCCCAACCCCACCCCGCCTCGCTCCAGCGCAGCGTGATAGCCCTGGATGATGCCCCTTTCCTCGAGCAACCGCACTCGGCGTAGACAAGGCGATGGCGAGAGCCCCACCTCCTCGGCGAGCTGAACGTTGGTAAGCCGCGCATCGCGCTGCAGGGCGGAGAGGATGCGGCGGTCAAGATTATCGAGCTTCATTTTTGGCATGATTGACAAGCCTATCGCGCACTATCGTTTTTAATATGCCAATAATAGCCGCTATGCAGCCCAACTACGCAACACGCTTTGACCTGACTTTCCTTATGCTGAAGCCATATTGAACCGGTCAGGGGAGGTCGTGGCATGGAACACTTGGGTCTGTTCGTGGCTGCGCTGGCCATTGCCTACATGATTCCTGGGCCGGACATGGTGCTGATCCTGCAGACTGCCAGCCGGCAGGGCCGTGGCCTTGCCTTGGCCACGGCATGCGGGCTGGGGTTGGCACGCGGCGCCCATGTCGCCCTGGCAGCCCTGGGCTTGGCGGCTTTGCTGAAGGCCTCACCGCTGCTGTTCGATATCACACGAGGAATTGGCGCCGCGTACCTGGTCTGGCTGGGTATCCGGCTGGCCCGTGCCGACATGTGGTCGGATACCGCAAGCGCTGCACCGCAGACGCTTCTTCCGCGCTCCTACCGCCTGGCATTCCAGCGCGGCTTGTTGACCAACATTGCCAATCCCAAGGCCCTGCTGTTCTGCTCGGTACTGCTGCCGCAGTTCATGCGCGCCGATTCCGGCATGGTGGCGCTGCAATTCACGCTGCTCGGTATCGTGCTAGTAGGCGTCGGGTTTATCTTCGACCTGTTCTATACGGCAGTTGGTATGGCTCTAGGCCGCTGGATGGCAAGTCACCCGCTTGCACAGCGCTTCCAACGCTGGCTATTCGCCACCTTGCTGATGGGCTTCGGTACAAAACTGGCGTTGAGCGGCTGACTTCGGTTGGCGCGACGGTGCACTGATAAGTCCTCCCCACACCCAGTCCAGTTACTGCTCGTGGTCGGGACGTCACACGCCAAACAGACGCCACACCAGCGGCAGGAACGCCGCGGTGAATACCCCCGTCAGGCTCATGCCGAGCGAGGCGAAGGCGCCCGCGGTGGGGCCGAGTTCGAAGGCGCGCACGATACCGATGGCGTGGCCATTCACGCCGAGGGCGAAGCCGAGGATGCGCTTGTCGGTGATCTTGAGCAGGCGGGCCAGCAGCGAGACGAAGATGGTGGTCAGCACGCCGGTGATCAGCAGCCCGCCCAGCATCAGCGAGAGCGAGCCGCCGATCTGCTCGATGATACCCATGGCCAGGGGTGCGGTGACGGACTTCGGCGCCAGCGAGGCCAGCACGTCAGGCGGCGCCCCTAGCAGCCAGGCAATCAGCACGGCATAGAATGCGGCCAGTACGGCGGCGAGCGGCACGCAGCAGAGGATCGGTTTCCACAGCGCGAAGATATGCTGTCGCTGCTGGTAGAGCGGCACCGCCAATGCCACGGTGGCAGGGCCCAGCAGCAGTGTCAGCCAGGTGACGTTGCGCTGATAATCGACGTACTCGTAGCGCAGCAGCCACAGGCTTGCCGCCGTGAGCACGGCGCCGATCAGCACCGCCGGGCACCAGCTCGGCCGACCCATCCGTTCGAATAGGTGGATGCCGCCAAGATAGGCGGCCAGGGTCAGCGCAACGGCGAGTATCGGTGTGCTCAGCAGGGAGGCGTGCAGCTCGCTCATGGCTGACGCTCCCGCTCATCGGCGTTCGCGGCTTCCCGGGGCATGAAGCGCCGCATCAGCCATAGCGTGGTGAGCACGCTGAGAAAAGTGCCTATGCCCAGGGCGGCCATGATCGCCGTCCAGTGGCCGGCGAACTCATCGATTACGAAGAACACCCCCACCACGCCGGGCATGATCAGCATGGCAAGCAGCGGAATCAGCGCCTGGCTCGCCGTGGCCACGCTCTCGTTCAGGCGTCGCTTCACGAGCAGCCAGGCCAGCAGCAACAGCAACCCGGCCATGGCATGGGAGACGGGTAGCGACAGCAGCTCGACGACGGCGTGGCCGAGCAGTTGGAAACCGAGCAGCCACAGGAACCCACGCAGAAGCTTCATGCCATCTCCGCACGAAGGGTGAACATTGCGCCGCCTGCCGCGGGAAGGCGGAAGGTAGCCAGAACGGGAAACGTTACCAAGCTTACCATGTTGCCGCTGCATGCGGTGCGGCCTGCATCTGCAACATTTTTGATGCGCAAGATAAAGACGCTTGACGAAACATCGTGCACGATATAAATTTCACTGCATGAGCAAAGAGACACCACACCTCGACCATGACGACAGCGAAGATCTGCTACACCTCGACCAGCAGCTCTGCTTCGCGCTGTACTCGACGCTACTCGGCGTCAACAAGGTCTATCGCGGGTTGCTGCGTGAGCTCGATCTCACCTATCCCCAGTATCTGGTGATGCTGGTGCTGTGGGAACAGGATGGTCTCAAGGTGACCGATATCTGCGAGCGGCTCTATCTGGAGACGACCACGCTGACTCCCCTGCTCAAGCGCCTGGAGAGCCGCGGTCTTCTGCATCGCCGTCGTTCGGCTCAGGACGAGCGGCAGGTCATCGTCACCCTGAGCGAGGAAGGAAGGGCGCTGCGACAGAAGGCCGGAGAGTTGCCGAAGTGCATGGCCGAGGCCATGGGATGCTCGGCGAAGGAAGTCGCCGACCTGCGCCAGAGGTTGAACCAAATTCGGGCGAGCTTGTTCAAGCTCGCGGAATGAAGCACCTGTGGGGAAGCCACGGGATTTTTAGACCTATAAATATCGTGCGCGATATAAACACACACGATAAATACCACGAAGGAGAAGCAACATGTCACTGGAACAAGTACTTTACCGCGCCACCGCAACAGCCACAGGCGGACGTGACGGACGCGGCATCAGCGACGATGGCCAACTCGACGTCGCACTCACCACACCCAAGGAACTGGGCGGCGCCGGCGGCCAGGGCACCAACCCGGAACAGCTGTTCGCCGTGGGCTATAGCGCGTGCTTCCTCGGTGCCATGAAGTTCGTGGCCGCCCGCGACAAGCTGCCGATGCCGAAGGATGTCAGCGTTACCGGTAGCGTCGGCATCGGGCAGATCCCCAACGGCTTCGGTATCGAGGTCGAACTCAAGATCAGCCTGCCGGGTGTGGATCGCGAAGACGCCGAAGCACTCGTCGAACGCGCCCATGTCGTTTGCCCCTACTCCAATGCCACGCGCAACAACATCGACGTTCGCTTGAGCATCGTCTGAGGCTCGCGCAGTCTCGAACGGGGCAAGACAGTAAAACGCGAGAGCCGCAGACGCATGCCGTCTGCGGCTCTGCCTATATATGACCGGAAAGTTCCACGCGCCCCAGTAAGCGTTTACCTACCTGAGAGCACCCGGCATGGGGGCTTCAAACCGACTCGAGCGGCTCGGCTTGATAGGCCTCGTGCAGCAGTGAGAGAAACTCCGGCGCTTCCAGCAACGATACCGGGCCGATCCGGCTAACGGCGATGCCAGGCGTCCATGAGTTCATCACCACGGCCCCCTTCAGCGAGGATAGATCCGCCAGGGTTACCGCCTGGGTGCGCTGGGCAATGCCAAGACGCTGCAATTGCCGTCGCACAATGCCCATGGTGGTGCCCAACAGAATCTCCGCCTGCGGCCATACCACGGCGGCACCATCCCAGAAGGCGAGGTTCCAGATCGTGCCTTCGCTGAGCCGCCCTGCCCTATCCAGGAAAGCCGCATCATCGTAGCCCTGCTCGACGGCCTGGCGCAGGTAGGAGGTCTTGGCCACCTCCCCCACATGTTTCACTTGCGGTAGTACGCGCTCGTACTCGACCGGTGCCAGCGTCAGCGGGCCTAGTGGGCCGGAAGAAGGCGGTGCCGTGCGTACCAGCACCTCCGGGGTCGCTTCAGGCCCAGCCATGGTGAACTCCCCCGCCGGCGAATAGAGCGTGGCCAACAGCGAGAGGTCAGAAGGGCCAGCCTCCACGGCCTTTCGCAGATAGCGTCGGATCTCTTCGTCGGCAAGCGCCTGGCCAAACAGCTCTCGCGACGCAGAGCGCAGCCGTTCCAGATGAAGGTCGAGGCCACGGATCTTGCCGCCACGTACCTGCATGGCAGTGAAGTGGGCGTAGCCCGCGAAGGCCAGCGATGAGAGCTCGCTTGCCGTGGCGTCGAGTCCATTGCGCTGTGTTACGTAGGTTTCCCGGTTTGCTGTCATGAGGTAACTCCGTATTCAAGGTTCGCTTGATAATGTCGCGTTGACTCTTTCCTGGGAAACGAGTATTTCTCGATGAACCATCAAGTTTGGCTTGAAGAACGATGAGCAACCGACTGCTGCCCGGTACGCGGGCATTGAGAACTTTCGAGGCCGCGGGCAGGCACTTGAACTTCACGCGTGCCGCCGAGGAAGTGGGACTGACGCCGGCCGCGGTCAGCTATCAGATTAAGGAGATGGAACAGCAGCTAGGGATCGAGCTGTTCGTGCGCAGCAGCCGCAGTATTCGGCTTACGCCTGCCGGGGCGGTGGTGTTCGAGGCCGCCAGCGAAGCCCTGGAAAACCTGCAGCGTGCCGTGGGGCGTGCGCGAAAGATGGCCCGAGGTTCATCACCGCTGCGCCTTTCGCTCGGCGCCCGTTTCGCCACGAACTGGCTGCTACCCCGGCTCTCCCATTTCAGGGAGGCCGTTCCCTCCCTGGAGTTGACGTTCGACATTACCGACGACGTCAGGGATTTCGAGCTCGACGATGTGGACGCGGCCATTCGCTTCGGCGGTGGCCTGTACGCCAACGCCCGCTCGGACCGGCTGTTCGAGACAACGGTGGTGCCCGTCTGCAGCCCGGCACTGCTCGAGGCCGGCCCCGATCTGAAGGCGCCCAGGGATCTGCTGAACCACACACTGTGCCACGTGGATTGCCACGTCGGCGGCCAGGCCTGGCCGAATTGGCCCATGTGGATGGCGGCGGCTGGCATCGAAGACTTCGACCCCAGCCGCTGCGTGGCCTTCTCCGAGGCGAGCCATGTCGTGCAAGCCGTGCTCGAAGGCGGCGCCGTAGGCCTTGCCGAACCGGCCATGATAGAAAGCGAGCTCCGCCAGGGCCGCCTGGTGACGCTGTTCAACATAGAACTCGCAGTGATGCCGGCGTTCGCCTACTACCTGGTCTATCCCGAAAGCGGCCAGTTCGACCCGCGCTTATTGGCATTCAGGCAGTGGCTCCTTGACGAAGTACACGCTTCAAGCTGTGGAGCAGCCGGCGTTGGCGCTCCGGCGACTGTCTGACTGGAAGCCCCTCCTCAAGGATTCTGCTCCCGTTCCGGCATCGTTTTTTCGATATATATCCAGGCAGGCATCTGGGCCCGCTTCAGCCACGGCAGCCTGGCCAGTATGGCGATGACCACCAGCGCGAAACCGAGCCGTGCCCATAACAGGCCGGAGAGGTCCGCCCCCATCAGCATGATCAGCAGAGTATCTTCGATCAGGCTGTGGCAGAGGCCGAGGAAGCAGAGCGTGAGCACGATGTCGCGTGGCGTCAGGCGGCCCGAATGCGCCTCACGCAGAAGCAGTCCGGCACCAAAGGTGAGCCCCAGGGTGATACCGATCACGGTGATGTTGGCTGCTGCCGGGCCGATACCCAGCAGCTGCAGCAGCGGGTAGAGCAGCTTGTGAATCAGCCGTTCGACGCCCAGCCAGTGCAGCAGCCTGAGTAGACTCATCAGGGCGAAGATCACCACGAAGATGATCGCCAGCGTCGTGGCCTGCCCCTGCAGCCAGGCCGCCAGGGTCGCCTCCTGGGCGGAAGGCTTCCACACCACGTGGTTGGCGTGCTGAAGCCAGCCTCCCCACGAATAGCTCAGGTGCAGCAGCCAACCCAACAGCCAGGCACCGCCGACTCGCAGCAGCACGGTCAGCCACCAGGGCACGCCGGCCATGCGCGCCACGGCCCCCTCTATCGGCAGCGAGTGCCCCACGGCCATCAGCGCACCCAGCACCGTCACCTGCGCCACGGTCAGCGGCGTATCCCGCGTGACTTCGAAGAAGATGACCAAGCCAGTGTAGATGTTGGTCAGCAGTGTGGCGGCCCACACCACGCTCAGCGGTTCGGGCAGCCCCAGCGGCGCCATCAATGGCGCGAGCCATTGGCCGAGCAGCTCGGTCATGCCCAGCATTTCGAGTGCCTTCACGATCAGCAGTGCCGGCACCATCACCTTGAGCAGGGTCCAATAGACCGTCCAGGCCTCGCGCAGCAGCTTGCCCATCGTGCCGAGCAGGCGGGCAGGAAGTCGTTGTGTCATGTGGGCGTTGTTCCGTCAGGGAGCCAGTTGCTTAATTTACTCATGTACCGGACAAGGCGATGGCGTTATTACCCTGAAACGGGAAGAATATTGCTTTCTGTAGGTGGCGAAGGAAATTTCCTGCACATGGACAGACTCGACCTGAGGATCCTCGATCAATTGCAGAGCGATGCCAGCCTGACCAACCAGGCGCTGGCAGGGCGGGTCGGGCTTTCACCCTCGGCATGCCTGAAGCGTGTTCGCCGCCTTAAGGAGCAAGGCGTGATCCAGCGCGAAGTGGCGATCCTGGCGCCCGAAGCGTTGGGTGCCAACCTCCACATGGTGGTGGAAGTGACCATGACGCGAGACGACAAGGCGCTTTACGGCCGCTTCATCAAGCAGATGGAAGCGGCCCCCGAAGTCACCCAGTGCTACCAGGTCACCGGCGAGGTGGATTTCGTGCTGATCGTCAGCGTGCCCAACATGCAGTGCTACGATCGCTTCTGCGACCGCGTGCTGGATGCCAGCGACGGGGTGCACAAGTTCCGCACGCTGATATCGCGCAAGCGCACCAAGTTCGAGACGCGGCTGCCGCTGGGTATCTAATTGCTGGCCAAAGTGCTCTACCCTACTCGTCCTTGGGGCCGACCCAGGCGAAGGGGTTGTGAGCCACTTCCCACAGATAGCCGTCCGGGTCGGAGAAGTATCCAGAATAGCCACCCCAGAACACCTTCTGGCCAGGTTTGACCAGCTTGGCGCCAGCGGCAACCGCCTGCTCCAGGAGTTCGTCGACCTCCGCCTCGGAGGCCAGGTTGTGGGCCAGGGCGATGCCGGCAAAGCCGCTGCCTTCGGCAGGAACGCCCGCATCCTCGGCCAGCGCCTCACGGCCGTAGAGCCCCAGCCAGGTACCGTTGAGGGTGAAGAAGGCCACTTCGGGCGGCGACTCCATCCTGGGCAGACCCAGCCCCTGCTCGTAGAAGCGAATCGACGCCGCAAGATCGCGGACACCGAGCGTGATCATGCTGATCCTTGGCTTCATGCTGCGATTCCTCCATTAATGGCCAACGATACACTACCGCTCATCATTACCGACGAGCCACCAGCAAGCCCACCCCGGCACTGCCAAGCAGCGCCGCACAGCCACGATTGAACAGCCGTCGCATGGCGGGGCGCGAGAACCACTGGCGCAGGAAAGCGCCGACATAAGCGTAGCCGGCGATGGCCACCCACTCGAGCAGCAGGAAGAGCGCACCGAGGACAGTGAACTGCAGCGCAACGGGGCCGGCAGGGTCGACGAACTGCGGCAGGAAGGCGGTGAAGATCAGGATCGCCTTGGGGTTGCCCGCCGCCAGCAGGAACTCCTGGCGTGCCAGCCCCAATAGGCTGCGCTGCCGCCCTTCCAATTCGCGCTCCTCACCCGGTTCGGCGAACCACAGCTGGTAGGCCAGCCAGAAAAGGTACGCGGCCCCCAGCAGCTTGATAACGAGGAACAGCCTTTCCGACGCATACAGCAGCGTGGCAAGCCCGGAGGCCGCCAGCGCAATCATCGCCACGAACGCGACCAGGCGGCCGATTCCCGCCAGGCAGGCAACATTGACGCCGTAGCGCTTGGCGTTGCTCATGGAGAGCAGGTTGTTGGGGCCTGGCGCCAGGTTGAGCGCGAAGCAGGCCGGTATGAACAGCAATAGCGTGGTCAGGTCCATTATCGCTTTCCCAGTGTATTTAAGGTGAGGCCTGCCTGGACCGATCGCGCCATGCCGAATGAAGCCATGCCCGCTCAGCCCGGCTCCGCTGCCGATCGCTGCTGCCATTGCGCCCGAAGCATTCGATACAGGCGCACTGGCCGCTGATGGAGCTCCAGCGTCCGAAATCGACCGAACCCCGCCTTCTCCACCACCCGTAGCGAGGCGGCATGCGTTGGCTCGATGATCGCAATGATCGAATCGAATCGCCTGTCGCTGAAGGCATGCTCCAGCGCAGCAAGCGCGGCCTCGGTAGCCAGCCCTTGGCCCCAGTAGCGCCTGGCAAGCCGGTAGCCCAGGTTCAACTCCGTGGTACCTTTGATTTTTTCAGGAGACACGCCACAGATGCCGACGAAGTTGCCGTCCTTCCTGTCCACCAGTGCCAGCGGCCCCGTGCGGTGTTTGATGTAACAGTCGAAACACCAGTCGAGGAAGATGCGAGTGGCCATCTCATCACAGACGCCGCGCAGGGAATGGCGCATTACCTCTGGGTCGGCAAGCATCTCGGCCAACGCCGGCACATCCCCGTTGGCCAGTGGACGCAACCGAAGGCGCGGCGTTTCCAACTCATACATGGTGCCTCCCTGGCAATCATTACGCCTAGCCGTTGGCATGGGTCATTCCGACCTCAGCGGATTGGGATATCGAAGTGCAGCACGTCCTCGCGCACACCGAGTTTCGAGTAGAGCTCAATGGCGGGGGTATCGACCAAATCTGCCTGAACGTAGACGACAAAGGCACCCCGCTGCGCCGCAATAGCCTTAAGGCTCTCTATCATTGCCGTGGCAATGCCCTCGCGCCGGTGTGCTTCTGCCACCGCCAAGTCATAAATATAGATCTCGCTGCGCTCCTGCTCGAACTTGTGCAGCTCGTAGGCGGCAATACCGCCCACCACCTCGCCGCCCTTGCGGGCCACCAAGGCAATGAAGGTATCGCTTGCCAATAGGCGTTCCATGTAAGCCCGGCCGGGTCGAGCGGCACCGTAGGTATCTACTTCATTGAATGCCTCACCGAACACGGTCAGCAGCTCATCCATCAGCATGCTGTCGCGGGGGGAGAGTGTCTCGATGACAAATCCTGTGGCTGTGTCCATTGTTCACCTCGTTCTTACTTACCAGGCCCTGCCTGCCGGCGCACTTATGCTGATCGATTGGGCTGTGGCAGCAGCTCCGTTATGCGCTATTCGATGGGCTATGCTCAAGTTTTTCCACTCGCAGGGATGCGAATTGGCCATGTCAAGCTGGGTGTGGCATGACCTAAAAAGCCGGGGCGCTCATGGCGTCCCGGCTCTCTTAAGCGAATGACGAGCAATTAAAACTCAGAACTCTGCCCATTCCGGCTCGGCTTGACGCGAAGGCTGAGTCAGTCGCTTGGTAATCCTGGCAACCTCCTGCGACGCTGACATCCCCGGCAGGGCTGGCACCGACGAGGCAGCGCTAACGCGAGACGGCTCGTTGTCGGAGAGACGGAAGATCGAGACAGCGGATTCGAGCTGCTCGGCCTGGGCCTCGAGCGATGCCGCCGCTGCCGAGGCCTGCTCCACCAGCGCGGCGTTCTGCTGGGTCACCTCGTCCATCTGCGATACAGCCGTATTGACCTGCTCGATACCTGAGCTCTGCTCCTGCGAGGCGGCGGCAATCTCGTCCATGATGTCACTGACGCGGCGCACCGAGGCAAGAATGTCCTGCATCGTGGTACCCGCACTCTCGACCAGCGTGGCGCCCTTGGTGACCTGCTCGCCCGAAGCTTCGATCAAGCGCTTGATCTCGCCGGCGGCTTCTGCACTACGGCTCGCCAGGTTGCGTACTTCGCTCGCCACCACGGCGAAGCCGCGCCCCTGCTCACCTGCACGAGCCGCCTCTACGGAAGCATTCAAGGCGAGAATATTGGTCTGGAAGGCAATCGAGTCGATGACGCCGATAATGTCCGCTACCTTGCGTGAGCTGTCAGTAATGCC
Source organism: Halomonas sp. A29 (assembly GCF_046723295.1). Lineage (NCBI taxonomy): Bacteria > Pseudomonadati > Pseudomonadota > Gammaproteobacteria > Oceanospirillales > Halomonadaceae > Halomonas > Halomonas sp. A29. Next base: position 93,909 of record NZ_JAXQPR010000008.1, on the reverse strand, counting down.
ATGCATGGTATCGATGACCTGCTTGACCACCTCACCTCCCTTGCCGGCAGTGGACGAGGCATCCTTGGCCAGGCTGCTGCCCTGCCGTGCATTCTCGGCGTTCTGCCGTACCGTGGCGGTCAGCTGTTCCATGCTGGCGGCTGTTTCCTGCAGGGAAGCCGCCTGTTCTTCGGTACGCGAAGAGAGGTCGGCATTGCCGCTGGCGATCTCGCGAGCGCCCACATGGATCGAACCGCTGCTGTCACGCACGGTGGAGACCGTCTGGTACAGGCCGGTCTGCATGTGCTGCATGGCGGCGAAGAGCTTGCCGATTTCATTGCGGCCACGGTCGGCAATGGAATGCGAAAGATCGCCCTTGGCCATGCGTTCGAAGTGCTGCACCGCCTCTTCCAAGGGGCGGATAAGGACGCGCATCATACCCATGCGCACCGCAACGATGCAGAAAGCCACCAGCAGCAGAGCGATGATATCGATGATACCGTAGAGTTCCATGGTGGAATCGAAGCTATCCAGCAGATTGGCGCCGCGGCCATTGACGTAAGTGACGAATGCCTGGTTGGCCTCAATGAACTCCTGGTTGATGAGATCACCCTCGCGCTTGGCACTCCGATAAGCATCTTCATCGCCTCGCTGCAAGGCCATCAGCTGTGGCTTGAGCCCACGCTCCACCAGACGATGGAAAATATCTTCCAACGTATCGGCGTAGGGCTGCCCCTGCGCCGACTTGGGAATGGCAATATATGCGGCGAACCTCTCCTGCGCGGTACCCAGGAATCTCTCTCCCGATTCCAGGTAGCGTGTGGCGAGCGCTCTTTCGTCTTCGCTTAGAGCATCCAGGTGATTGAGGAGACTCAGCTGTGTATCGACGACGTTTATCTGCGCTCGATTCAGCTCGTTCAGCTGTGAATTGAACGTATTGAGTTCAACCATGGAAATCTTACCCAAGCTACTGGACTTGTAACCCAGGAAAGCCACCACGGCAATAAGCACGGTAAAGATGATCAACACACCGGTCAAGCTGGCCTTGATCGACAATTTCATTAAAAGCCTTTTCATTGAGTTCCCTTCCTCGATTGCCAAATCTCATGTTCGTAGCGTTATGTCATGCTGCCTTCTCCGGCACAGGCCTAAGCGCTCAACAGACAACTCAATATCGACCCTCACCGACATTAGTTAACATGGAGCAAGAGCACGCGATCGAATACTTGACATGCATCAAATAAACAGCAGAAAGTTTCATCAAAATATTGACAGACGAGGAAAAACAAGAAGCAAAAAAGGTATATAAATTTATTTAAATATTTTCATATCGAATAAAGTAATAAAAGATAGAGAAAGCAATGCGATTGCACTGCAGCGTCGGGACGAAAGCGAACTAGAGAGGGGCGATGGCAACCATGACTCCATCTGGAGCCATCAGGCCCGCCGGGAAGCGACCTCTCGGTTCTGCGCGTGCTGGCGCAACTGCTCGAACTCCTCGTTGCTCACGGCATTACGCTCGGCATCGAGGATATGGCCACCGAGGGCAGCGATCGACTGGGTGATCTGAATCAGGGTCTCTGGGTTGCGGGCGACACTCCGCTTGTTGACGAAGTGGATCAGGATGGAGACGCCTGGGACGGTGGGCTGGTCGTCGCCCTCGTGGATAGGCGGCAAGGTGCCGGGCGGCGATGAATTGGCAAGGGTGAGCTTGTAGCCGGCGAGGGGGTCGCGAATCTTGTAAACACCCAGCTTGGCATCGTACTGGGCGTTGTGCTCCTTGAGCAGGCGAGCGAGGCGACGGTTGGTATCCAGCCCCGGCCACTCGAGTATCACGAACAGGCACTGCTTGATGTCCTTGCCCGATGCCACCTTGAAACGGTGCATCGGCTCCTGCGCGTCGGGCGGCACAGCGACTGATTCCGACCGAGCGGCTTCCTCCGAGCTGGAGTCCGGAACCGCTTCCGCCACCTGGTTCGTTGCCGTTGGCGCCTTTTCGGCTTCATTGCGCGCATTGCGGCTCTTCACGAACGCCACCATGCACACCAGCGAGAGCAGCAATGCCACTCCCGCCACGATCAGCACCGCTATGACCGGATCCATCCTGCGCACCTCTACTTTTGCTGGCCCACGAGGCATTTCCCTACTGCCGCGACACTCTACGCTAGCATACGCCTACGTTCCCATACGTCCGTCCGCATACATCCAGGTTCGCACAGACAATGTCGTGCCGGGCCATCGTTATTTTCCCAGTAGATTACGCCGTTACGCTACGTCCCGCTATATGCGCAATCAACGTTGACAAGATGCCCAGGGCTTGCGTTGAAGGATAGGTATGGCAGCCTGAGCACGAAGACCCCATGCTAGGGGTAACAACAGCCAAAGAGGAGCCACGCCAACACAAGTGACACTGGCCACCAGTGAGCCGGAACTGTCATACCATGGAATGATGTGAAGGCCAGTGTTGTAGGTGCCGTCAACTCAGGAGCGCTGCCCCGATGGTACGACTCGACAAGAAAGCCAAGCGGCTTTATGTGCTGGACACCAACGTTCTTCTCCACGACCCTGCTGCGCTGTATCAGTTCGAGGAACACGAGGTGGTCATCCCCATGACCGTTCTCGAAGAACTCGACAAGCTCAAGAACGGCCTGCGCGAGATCGCTCGCACCGCCCGCCAGGTAAGCCGCACCCTCTCCGACCTCACCAACCAAGTCACCTTCGACGAGATTCAGCAAGGCATTCCAATCCCTCGCGCCGGTGGCACTTCCCTCGGCAAGCTCAGGTTCCTCTGCTATCCGAAGCTAAAGCCGCTGGAGCACCTCGAGGTAAGCCCCGACAACGTACTACTGGCCGAGACCTGCCGGCTGCGCGACGAGCGCCCTGAAGCTTCGGTGATTCTCGTTACCAAGGATATCAACCTGCGGGTCAAGGCCGCCGCCCTGCACGTGCCGGTGGAAGACTACCTGACCGACCGCGCCTTCAGCGACAGCGACGTCATGCTCGAGGGTGTGCGCATCTATCCCGATGCGGAAGGCGGTAACGGCCCCTGGGACCAGATGGAGGTCGAAGTCGAGGTGGAGCGAGTCGATCACCACACCTTCTATCGGCTGGAAGGGAGGATACCGAGCGACTGGCACCTGGGCATGCTGGTCTCCGACAGCGAGAACGGAGCCAGCTTCGAGGCCATCGTGCGAGAGCTGGGTCCCAACCAGGCACGTTTACAGCTGTTGACCAACTACCGCCACAGGGACGGCGTCTGGGGCGTCCACGCCCACGACAGCCGCCAGAACTTCGCCCTCAACCTGCTGATGGACGACGAGATAGACCTGGTCACCATTGCCGGAAGCGCCGGCACCGGCAAGACCTTCATGACGCTGGCCGCGGCCTTCCAGCAGACTCTGGATGCCAAGCGTTTCGAGCGTATCGTGTTCACCCGGGCGCCGATTTCGATGAGTGAAGACATCGGCTTCCTGCCCGGCACCGAGGAGGAGAAGATGTCGCCGTGGATGGGCGCCTTCCACGACAACATGGACAACCTGCTACGCGACGAGCATGACGGCAGTACCAGTTGGAGCCAGGACGCCACGCGCAGCCTGATCGGCTCCCGTGTGCAGATCCGCGCGCCCGGCTTCATGCGCGGACGCACCCTGAACGACACCTTCCTGATCATCGACGAGGCACAGAACTTCACCCCCAAGCAGCTCAAGACCCTGCTCACCCGCGCCGGGAGGAACACCAAGATCGTCTGCCTGGGCAACGTCGGCCAGATCGACACGCCCTATCTCACCGCCAATACCTGCGGCATGGCGGCGGTGGTCCAACGCTTCAGCAACTGGCCCCATGCCGGCCACGTGACCCTGCGCAGCGTGGAGCGCTCGCGCCTGGCACTGGCTGGCGAAGAACTGTTGTAAGCTGAATGCCCAGGCCTGGACTCCCCCAGGCCTGGGCTAGCCCAGCCAGAACCCCAGCACCAGCAGCACTGCTATCCCCACCATCAGCGGCACGGTAAGATGGGCGAAGCCACGTTCGTATCGGGCCAGATCATCGAGCCAGGCAATCGTGCGCCGCTCCTTTTCCGTCAGGCGCGCTCGGATTCGCTGCCCGCGGACTTCCAGTTGGGCACCCAGCTTGCCGACCTTCACTGCGGCGCGGCGAGCCAATGCCGCGTAGCCCCACCACAGGTCGCCCGGACGCAGGCGAGCCGTGATGCGCCACTCCCCCACCCCAGCCCTCGCCGCGATCAGTACCAAGCCAGCCAGAGCCAACCCCAAGGCCACCGGCCACAGTAGCCCAGGCAGTTCCTTCAGGGGTGGCCAAGGTACTCCGGCTTCACCGATGGGCAGCCATAGCGGCACACTGGCCGACGCCAGCACCGTAAACAGCCAAGCCAGCGACATGGGTGAACGCCAGGAAATCGAGTGCGCACCGCGCTCACGCCACTGGCGCCACAGCGCCCGAGCCATCAACAGGGTACTGCCTACCGCCGCCAGGCTGAGCCAGGTGACCAGCGCCGAGTGGCCGCCCTGATAGAGCGCTTCCTTCATGAAGCCCTTGGCAACCAGCCCGGAGGCAAATGCACCGCTCAGCGAGAACGCCGGTAGCGCCAGCATCAGCCAGATGAGCCAGGCAGGCAGGCGTGGCGGATGCTCGCTGATTCCTACGCCCAAGAACAGCGCTCCCTTGGTCAGGCCATGGTGTCCGGCAAACAGTACCACCGGTGCCAGCAGTGCCGGCCACAGCGCCGGCGCAGAGAGCCCGATGCCTACCAGACTGGCGAGCATGCCCAACTGACTGACGCTGGAATAGGCCAGCACCGCCTTGGGGTGGCGCTGGGCCACGCCCAGCAAGGCCGCCGAGAAGGCGCCAATGAGCCCCATCAGCGTGATGACTTGCCCCAGGGGAACCAGCCCCGCTTCGGGATTTCCCAACGGCAGCGTGCTCAACCAGCCCAGCATGCCAGCTTTGACCATCACTCCACTGAGCACGGCGCTGGCCGGCGTGGGCGCCACCGGATGCGCCAGCGGCAGCCACACGTGCAGCCCGACCACACCCGCCTTGACGCCGAACCCCAGCCACAGCAGCGTCGCCATCCACAGCCCCTGCTCGGCTTCGGTGATGGCTGCACGCAGCTCCGTCAAGGTCACCACACCCGCACTTCCCGCCGACCACAGCAAGCCACCCAGGATCAGCGCCTCGCCGAGGAACGCCATGACCAGGTAGGCAAGCCCACCGAGCCGCGCATCGCGATGGCCGGCGTGCACCACCAGGCCATAGGCGGCCAGGGTCATGGTGGCAAAACCCAGATAGAAGCTGGGAATGTCCTCGGCGATGATCAGCAGCAGGTTGCCGATGAGCGTCAGCGGCCACAGCAGCGTGAAGCCCAGCAGGCGACGGAAAGCGTTCGTATCGCCAGCTTCGGCACAGCGCTGCTCGTCGGCCAGGTAGCCGCGCGCATAGTAGCCGGCCAGGAACCACAGCAAGGCGCTGAACATCAGCCACGGCCGGCGCGACCCGTCGAGCTGCCACAGGCCGCCCAGTAGCCACCCATCCATCACAAGCGTCAGCTCGCCGGGCCACAGCGCCAGGAGCAGCGCCGGCAACGGCGCCGAAATCCACCAGCCATCGATGAGCTCCGGGCGTGAGCGGGTACGGCGCAGGCGGCCCTGCTCCATGGCCAGCCACATACCATTGCGCAGCATGATCAGCCACGGCCACAGCAGTGCCAGGGGCAGCAACAGGCTCATGGCGCGTACTCCTCAGTCGCCATGAAGGTCGCCAGATCCAGCGGGCTGAAGGGAACGCCCGCCAGTAGGCCCACGAGCAAGCTGAACATCGCCGTGGCGGCTGTGGGCAGCAGCAGCCAGGCGCTTGTCTCGAAGCGGCCGAGGTTGCGCTCTTCCGGCCATGTGCCGCGGCCATGTGCTGGACCTTGGCGGAACCAAAGCCGATGCAGGATAGGCAGGAAATAAGCGGCGTTGAGCAGGCTGCTGGTGACCAGCACTGCGATCACCCACGGCATGCCGGCCTGCACCGCGCCCAGGCCCAGGTACCACTTGCTGATGAAGCCGGCCACCGGCGGCAGGCCGATCATTCCCAGCGCCCCGATGGTGAACGCCAGGCTGGTCAATGGCATGCGTCGCCCGGCGCCATCGAGCTCGTCGATACGGTGGATGCCAAGCTCCTCGGCATAGTTGCCGGCACAGTAGAACAGGGTCACCTTCATCAAGCCCTGGTGCATCAGGTGCGCCAGGCCGGCGATGGTGCCGAAGGGCCCGAACAGGCTGATGCCGAGCACGATATAGGAGACCTGGCTGACCGTGGAGTAGGCCAGCCGCGGCTTGAGTTCCTGCTGCGACAAGGCACGCATCGAGCCGAACAGGATGGTAACCACGGCGATACCGGTAAGCAGCGATAGCATTCCCAGCTCATGGGTGAGGGAGATGCCGTAGACGTCGTAGACCAGGCGCACGATGCCGAAGGCTCCCGCCTTGACCACCGCTACCGCATGCAGCAGGGCGCTGACCGGTGCCGGTGCCACCATGGCCCGCGGCAACCAGCCATGCAGCGGCACCAGCGCTGCCTTGACCCCGAGCCCCACCAGCAGCACCACGAACAGCGCCGCCAGCATGGGATGCGCCTGCGGCCCCAGGTCGGCCAGCACCTCACGCTGGCCGAAGGCGACATCGCCCACCAGTACATGCAGCGCCACCACGCCGAGCAGCAGGACCAAACCGCCGGTCAGCGTATAGCGCAGATAGATCGTGCCCGCTGCGAGCGCCTTGTCGTGGCCACGATGCACCACCAGCGGGTAGGTGGAAAGGGTGAGCAGCTCGTAGAACAGCAGGAAGGTGAACAAGTTGCCAGCCAGGGCGATACCGATGGTACTGGCCACACAGAGGCTGAAGAAGCCGAAGAAGCGCTTGCGGTTGGGTGAGTCCTCCAGATAGCCGATGGCATAGACCGTGGTGGCCAGCCACAGCACCGACGAGAGCCCGGCGAACATCAGCCCCAGGGCATCGACCTGGAGCAGAAAGCTGACGCCCGTCACCACGGTGAAGCCGAAGGAGAAATCGCGCCCCTGATAGAATCCCACGACCATCAGCGCCACCAGCAGCAGCTTGAGCACGGCAGCCGAGATATTGACTATCGCCCGCGCCCGCCCGGCACGCTCCGGCAGGGCGAAGATGAGCGGCGCCACCAGCAGCGAAGTGGCAAGGGTGACGACCGGCAGCCAGGCCTGGCTCATGGCTCACCTCCCGGCCCGCGCAGCAGCGCCAGGGGCCACTCCGCCACCAGGCCCAGCAGCAGCGCTGAGAGTGCCAGCAACAGGGCGATCGTATCCATGCCCCAGGGAACCGGGCGATAGTCGAGGGTAGGAGCGTCTTCGGCAAAGGAGAAGCGAAACACACGGAATACGTAGGCAGCGCTGAGCAGCGTGCCGATGGCGAGCACCGCCATCCAGGTCCAATGATTGCCAGTCAGGGCGGCATGCAGCAGCAGCCACTTGGCGGTAAAGCCCATGCTTGGCGGCAAGCCGATCAAGCTGATCGAAGCGATGCCAAAGCTGAGCAGCGCCAGCGGGAAGCGGCGGCTGGCACCGGCAAGCCCCTCTACCCGAGACTCGCCGGTGGCCAGGATCAGGTTCCCGGCGGCCATGAACATGGCGGCCTTGGCCAAGGCATGGGCGGCCAACTGCAGCCAGGTGCCTTCCCAGGCGAGCGCGGCCACGGCCGGGTCGGTGCCCACCAGCAGCGGGAAGGCCAACAGCAGGTAGCCCAGTTGCGAAACGGTGGACCAGGCCACCACATCCTTGAGCCTAACCGCGCGCCAGGCCTTCACGCCGCCCCAGATCACTGCACCGCCAGCCATTACGCCAATCAAGGCCGCCGCCGTCGATGCGGCCGGCACCAGCACCAGCCACAGCTGCAAGGCAATGAAGAAGGAGGCCTTGATTACCAGGCCTGCATGCAGCGCACTGATGGGAATCCAGGCCGAAGCGTGCACCGGTGCCAGCCAGGCGTGCAGGGGAAAGGCAGCTGCCTTGAGCAGCAAGCCCGCGCTGAGCAGCGCCATGGCTATCCACAGCAAGGCGCCAGTCTCGGCCACTTGAGCCAGCCCCGCCAGGTCCAGCCGGCCCCAGGCGCCCAGCAACAGCGAGACACCCAACAGAAAGGCCAGCGAGCCCACCAGCGCCAGCAGCAGGTAGCGCATCCCTGCTACTAGGGCATCGACCTTGCCTGGCAGCAACAGCAGCCCCACTGCCGTCAGCCCCATCAACTCCAGGCCGATGTAGAGCAGCAGCAGGTCCGCGGCCACCCAGATCAGCGACAGGCTCGACGTCAATACGCCCAGCAACGGCCAAAACCAAGCCTGGCTGCGACGGGTGGCCTTTACCACGTCGCGCAGGTAGGTCGGCGCGTAGAGGGCGCTGGCCAGCACGATCAGGTGGGTGAGAAACAGCAGCGTGAGGGCCAGGCCATTGACGCGCCAGTGCAGGGCAAGCAGGCCAATGTCGAGCGTCCACGCCTGCCCCACCCCGCTCCCCACCACCTGAGCCAGCCAGCCCAAGGCCAACAGCAGCAGCAGCCCCGCCACGGCTATGGGCCAGCCGCGCACAGGCCGCACTGCCCCGCCCAGCAGCCCGAGCAACAGCGGCAGGCCGAGCACGGCACAGAGCGCGAGCAGACCGCTAGGCTCACCGGACAAGTCGCTGGTCAGGCCGAGGCGCTCGATCATGACGCGCCATTACCCTTCGCTGACCTCATCTCGCCCGCTTGTTCCAGGCGCTCGAGCCGTCGGATCAGCAGCGCCCCAAGAACCGTTCCCAGCAGCGCTACCAGCAGCCCGGTAATGACCAGCCCATGGGCAGCCGTCATGGCGTTCTCCCCCACCAATGACATGAGAACCAGGAAAATGCCCGTGCCGATGATGTTGAAGGCCAGCAGCCGCCGTAGCAGGTGGCGATGCAGGGCAAAGGCCCACAGCCCCAAGCCTAGCAGGCCAAGGCCGGCGGGCCGCAGCGATCCCAAAGGACTCGCCCCTTGGGCAACGAGCGCCACGCCAAGCATGGCGAGAACCGCCAGCGCCGGTAGCAGGCTCACCAAGGCAAGTCGCCGGATCAGCAGCTCGGGGTCATGTCGGTGGATCAGGCAGCCGAGGGGGTGTCTACGGAGGTATCTGAAGTAGCGCGTTACACCCAAGGCATGAAACAGGAAGGCGCCAGTAAAGGTGGCGCCCAGCACGGCCTCGAGCAGCGCCAGCCACATCAGCCCCAGCCGGGCCCAGGCCAGCGCCACCACCAACGCAAAGAGCACGAACCATGTACAGGCACGCACCAGTTGGCGATCTAGCAGTGCCAATGTGGCCAATGCCACCATGGCCAGTGCAAGCAGCGCTTCCAGGAGTGGCGGCATGGCCGACGCTCAGTGATGCCGCCGGTTCACCACCTTCTCGATCAAGGCCTCGGCTTCATCGCCGGTGCCTTTCTCGAGCATGTCGACGGCTTCGTGATAGTCGCACAGATAGTGCTTGCAGGAAGCGCAGTGAACCTCATCGGTGGGGTTGCGCACCTGATTGACACGGTAGAGATGACTGCCACACGAAGGGCAGGCCACCGGCAGGCGAAGATCCTCGGAAGTATCGGACATCATCACAGTCTCCTTGTGCTGACTTGCCAGGTATCACTTGAATACCTTGGGATGGATCCTGCCTGACTCAACCCCAGAGTGCCGAACCAGGCAGGTATACATACCCTAAGCCTGTCAGAGTCCGAGCGCGTCTGCCACTTAGCCACACCTGTCGCCGAGTCAGATGGCCAGAAAGAGCCCGACGTTGAGCAGGGTCAAGCTCGCCAGCAGTACCGCAACGTTGAGCCCCATCAGCGGCAGCAGGAGCGTAAGCTCGCCCCGATCCACCTCCGGCGGCAGTCGCCAGAGACCGCGAATCAGCCATGCCAACGCAGGCACTGCCAGCCACATCAGCCAGGCCTCGGCCGGCAGGGCCCCTCCCAGCCAAGCCACAGGCACCACGGCAAAGGCCACCGCCAGCAGCACCGCTACCAGCCGGGCAGCCTGATGCGGCCCCAGGCGGATCGCCAGGTGGTCGCGCCCCACCCGCCGGTCGGCATCGATATCGGGTATCTGGTTGATCAGCAGCAAGGCACTGACCATGAGTGTGGGAATCAGCGCGGCGGCCACCACCGTAGCCGAAAGCGTGCCGGTCAATGCCTGGTGGGCGCCCAGCACCATCAACAGGCCGAAGCCTGCCCCGGGTGCGAGCAGGCAGAGCCAAGGGCGGCGAGTCAGCCAGGCGGTATAGGCCAGCACCAGGCCGAGGCCCACCAGGCCATAGACGAGCATCACCGGCCCCGCCCGCCACAGGAACCAAACGCCGATCAGCACGACGCCCGCCAGGCACGCCAGCGCTGCGGCCAGCACGTCCTGGATGGCTTCGGGACGCTCGGGCAAGGCGCCGCTACCGCCGGAAAACGGCGTGCGCTCGGTCAGCTCGTCAAGGCCGGAGCGAAAGTCGTGATGCTCGTTGAACAGATTGACCGCGGCATGTGCCAGCAGCGCACCGAGGAGCACCAGCAGTGCATCGAGCATGGCAACCGAGTAGCCACCGGCCCGGGCCGCGGTGATCGCCAGCCCGGCGCACAGCGGTGCCAGCACCAGGAAGTTCGGCCTACTGCTGCGAAAGCAGGTACGTAGCCGGGTTGCGGTACCGACAGCTGCGCTCATGTGCCTCAACTCAGTCGGTCATTCAACCAGGTAGCGATGTCACCCACCTGCTGGGGACATACGGCATGGGCCATGGGGTAACTCTGGTAGTGAACCGGATAGCCGAGCCCTTGCAGCCGCTGATGAGCGGCCTTGCCCAGCGCCTCGGGTACCACCGGGTCGAAGGAGCCGTGGTGGATCTCGATCGGCAGTGCGCGGTTGGCTTCGGCAAGCGCAATGGTCTCGGCCGTGGCGAAGTAGGTCGACATGGCCAGTAGTCCGCCCAGCGGGGCAGCGAATGAGAGTGCGGCCTGATAAGCCACGGCGCCACCCTGGGAGAAGCCGGCGAGAATGATGCGCCGACTGTCGATGCCGTGGTCGATCTGCTCCTGCACCAGCTCCTGGATGCGCTCCGCGGAGGCCACCAGCTGTGCCGTGTCGACGCGACGGTCGAGGCTCATTTCGTAGATGTCGTACCATGCCGGCATCACCATGCCGCCATTGATGGTGACCGGCAGGCGCGACGCATGGGGCAAGATGAAGCGCACCTCGAGCCCCGCCTTCAAGGGCAGCGCGGGCACCAGTGGTTCGAAGTCATGGCCGTCGGCACCCAGGCCGTGCAGGATGAAGACGCAGGCATCGGCCTGTCGGCCGCTCTTGGGCTCGATGATCAGTTCACCGGGATGGCTCATGGCTGGCTTCCTTCGTTGCAATCTGCAAAGCCGACACCCTACCGCAAACCCATGTTCGCGGCGAGTGCATCACGATGGCTTCGCCAGAGGAAGCGCAGGGGATAGGCTTCCGAGGAGGCGCTGTAAACCCATCCCTGGGCGCTACCTTTGCCATCCATGGCAAAGGACCTCCTCTACAACCTATCCCCTGCGCTTCGAACGGTGCAAAAGTCTCGCTCAGAACGGCCACACCAGCGGAATCAGCGTCAGCGCGACGATTGCCGTCAGCACGTTGATCAGCCCGCCCACGCGCAGGAAATCGGAGAAGCGATAACCGCCGGGTCCATGCACCATGAGATTGGTCTGGTAGCCGATGGGCGTGAGGAAACTCGCCGAGGCGGCGAACATCACCGCCACCACGAACGGCATGGGATTCACGCCGAGGCTCTCGGCGCTGGCCATGACCACCGGGAAGGTAATCACCGCCGCGGCGTTGTTGGTGACCAGCTCGGTAAGCAGCGCCACCAGCAGGTAGGTGCCGATCAACAGCAGCATGGGGTTGCCGTCGGCCAGGCCCAGCGCAAAGCCAGCCAGGGTTGCTGCCGCACCCGAGGTTTCCAGGGCAGCCCCCAGGCCAAAGGAGGCGGCGATGGTCAGCAAAACCTGGGTGTCGAGGCCGCGCTTGGCCGCGCCCACCGAGCAGCAGCCGGTGGCCAGCACCATCACCGCCCCCAACATGGCGGCATTCATCATGCTCATCACGCCAAAGGAAGCCAGCGCCACGACGCCCGCCAGGATGCTCCAGGCCAACCAGGCCTTCTCGTGATTGGGCCGTGCCGCTCCGTTCACCTGGCTGATCAACAGGAAGTCACGTGATTGACGATGACGCTCGATGAACGGAGGGCGTGCCTCCAACAGCAGCACGTCGGCGGGCTGCAGGCGTACCTGCCCCAGGTTGCCGGCCACCCGCTCGCCGCCGCGGCACACCGCCAGCACGGCGGCGCCATACAGGGTACGGAAATGGCCGTCGCGAATGCGCTTGCCGACGAACTGGCACTGGTCGGAGACCACTGCCTCCACCAGGCGGCGCTCCTTGAAGTCCTTCTCCAGGCTCGACTCACCGTGGCGCGATGGCACCAAACCGCGAATCTGCTGCAGCTCCACTGCCCCGTCGGAGGTGCCGGCGAATACCAGCCGATCGCCTCCCTTGAGCCGCTCTCCCGGCCCCACCACGCTGACCACGTTGCCTTCGCGCTCAATCTCCACCAGGAACAGCTCGCGCAGGTGACGCAAGCCGGCCTCTTCCACGGTCCGATCGACGAGCGGCCCGGTGGGCGCCACTTCCATCTCGATGGTGTATTCGCGCGGATTGTCGAATGCCGCCGCCGTCCCACGACGTGCCGGCAGCAGGCGCGGCGCCACCAGAATCAGGTAGAGCACGCCGATCACGGCCACCGGCAGCCCCACCCAGGCGAGATCGAACAGCCCCATCGCCAGCGCCGGGTAACGCTCCACCAGCAAGCCGTGCACCACCAGGTTGGTACTGGTGCCGAACAGCGTAATGGTGCCGCCGAGTATCGAAGCGAAGCTGAGCGGCATCAGCAGCCGATTGGCCGGCATTTGCAAGCGCCGGGACCAGCTCAGCACTGCCGGTATGTAGGTGGCGACCACCGGAGTATTGTTGAGAAAGGCACTGAGGGCGGCCACAGGCACGACCAGCCGCGTCAGGGCGCCGCTCTCGCCTCGCGGCTGCCCCAGTACGTAGCGAATTATCAGGTCGATGCCACCGGTCTCGCGAATGCTCGCCACCAGCACGTACATGAAAGCCACAGTGAAAAGGCCGGTGCTGGAGAAGCCTCCCAGGGCTTGGGCGGGGTCGATCACGCCAAGCGTCAACAGCAGGATGACCGCCCCCAACAGGACGATGTCAGGGCCGAGCCGGGAAAAGGCCATCAGCGGGAAAACGGCGAGGACGACGGCAGAAGCGATCCAGGCATCCAGCGGCATGATAGTAGGTCCGTGCACGAGAGAACGTGCCGCTATTGTGCCTTGCCGCCACTTATTCTAAAAAGTTATTTTTAGAAATTCTTAAATACTCAAAAAGAATAAGAACGCAGAAGAGTAACGCCTGCTACGCAAACGAAAAAGGCCCGCTTTCGCGGGCCCTCTCTGCCACCTGAGTGGCACATCAGTTCATGGTAAGCCGAAGCTTAGCCGATGACCTTGATGTTGGAAGCCTGGAGGCCTTTCTTGCCCTGGGTGACGTCGAAGGAAACCTTCTGGCCGTCTTGCAGAGTCTTGAAGCCGTCAGCTTGGATCTCGGAGAAGTGAGCGAACAGGTCGTCGCCGTTGTCGTCCGGAGAGATGAAGCCGAAGCCCTTGGTGTCATTGAACCACTTGACAGTACCGGTAGCCATTATCGCAATTCCTCTAACAGCATTGATTTTCCGGGAAATACCCGAGTTGCAGTGGGCAAAACAAGAAACTTTTCACCGGGAAATCGACGCCGGAGCGTTACGATGACCACTTGCGATGTTCGACTTGCCAACCAACTGCACGCATCTTGCGCTCTTCATGCATCCACGTCAAATACTATTTTGTGTGGATGACGTTAATGTTACCACGACTCGAGAATCCAGCCAGCCGCCTTTTCAGCGATCATCAGTGTCGGCGAATTGGTGTTGCCGCTGGTGATGGTGGGCATGATGCTGGCATCCACGACACGCAGCCCCGCCACGCCGTGCACCCGCAGGCGTGAGTCCACCACCGCGGTGGGGTCGTCGACGTGACCCATCTTCGCCGTACCCACAGGATGGAAAATGGTCGTGCCTATATCGCCGGCCAGCCTGGCCAGGTCCTCGTCGCTCTGGTACTGCACCCCGGGCTTGACCTCCTCGGGATGGTACTTGGCGAAGGCCGGCTGCTCGGCGATGCGCCGCGTGACCCGCAGCGAATCCGCCGCCACCTTGCGGTCCTCCTCGGTATTCAGGTAGTTGGGCGCGATGGCCGGCGCCTGGCGCGGGTCGCGGCTCTTGATGCGCACGCTGCCGCGGCTGGTCGGGTTGAGATTGCACACGCTGGCGGTGATCGCCGGGAAGTCGTGCAGTGGCTGGCCGAAGGCCTCCAGGCTCAGCGGCTGCACGTGGTATTCGAGGTTGGGATAGCGGTACTCGTCGCTGCTGCGAGTGAAGGCCCCTAGCTGCGACGGTGCCATGCTCATGGGGCCGGTGCGGCGCAGCAGGTATTCCATGCCGATCTTCGCCTTGCCCAGCCAGGAGGCCGCCAGGGTGTTGAGCGTTTTGCTTCCCGAGACGCGATAGACCGAGCGGATCTGCAGATGATCCTGCAGGTTCTCGCCCACGCCGGGCAATTCGTGCACCAGCGGAATGCCATGCTCGGCAAGCAGCCCCGCCGGGCCGATGCCGGAAAGCTGCAGCAACTGCGGCGAGCCGATGGCACCCGCGGCGAGGATCACTTCCCGGGTGGCCTTCACCCGGACGATGGCACCGTCGCGCTCGAGCTCGACGCCGGTGGCACGAGGCCGCCCGCCCTCTTCGTTCTCGAACAGTAGCCGGTGCACCTGGGAGGAGTGCCACAGGGTGAAGTTGCTGCGCTTCGCGCATGCCGGGCGCAGGAAGGCCTTGGCCGCGTTCCAGCGCCAGCCGTCGCGCTGGTTGACCTCGAAGTAATCGACGCCTTCGTTGTCGCCGCGGTTGAAGTCCCGGGTACGCGGTATGCCTGCCTGTACCGCCGCCTCGGCGAAGTCATCGAGCACTTCCCACTTGAGCCGCTGCTTCTCCACCCGCCACTCGCCGCCGTGGCCGTGGTAGTCGCGGTGGGCAGCGTCGGCGTTACCGCCTGCATCCAGGCGATAGTGATCTTCATGCTTGATGAAGTCGGGCAAGCAGTTCTCCCAGCGCCAGGCATCGTCGCCCACCGCCTCGGCCCAGCCGTCGTAGTCACGAGCCTGGCCACGCATGTAGATCATGCCGTTGATGCTGGAGCAGCCGCCCAGTGTCTTGCCGCGGGGATAGATCAGCGAGCGCCCGTTGAGACCGGGATCGGGTTCGGTGCGAAAGCACCAGTCGGTACGCGGGTTGTTGATGCAGTAGAGGTAGCCCACCGGGATGTGAACCCAGTGGTAGTTGTCGCGCCCACCCGCCTCGATCAGCAGCACCCGGTTGGCCGGATCGGCGCTGAGGCGGTTGGCCAGCAGGCAGCCGGCGGTGCCGGCCCCCACCACGATATAGTCGAATTCCTGCTCTGCCATGGCGTCTTCTCTCTGATGGCTCCGATCGGCAAGCCGGCCCGGGCCATTGCGTCGTTGTTATAGCGTGCCGCAGAATTCAGCCTACCGCGCCAGTTCTCAGGATCAATTGAGAAATCCCAAAGCCAGATATAAGCTATCTTTATATCCCAAAGCGACTCGCACCATGCACGATCTCCCCGCCCTGCGCGCCTTCGTTACCGTGGCGCGTGAAGGCAGCGTCTCCCGGGCCGCCGAGCGGCTGCACCTGACCCAGCCCGCCGTCAGTCTCAAGCTCAAGCATTTCCAGGAGGAGCTGGGCCTGATGCTGTTCCGCCGTCGCCCCCAGGGCCTGGCATTGACGCCCGACGGCCATGCCCTGCTGCCTGCGGCCGAGCGCGCACTGACCGCCATGGCCGCCTTCGAGCAGAGCGCCCGCGCCCTGCACAGCACGCTACGCGGCAGACTTCGAATCGGCACCATCGTCGACCCCGAGTTCATCCGCCTGGGCGCCTTCCTGCATCGTCTGGTGGAGCGCGCGCCCATGCTCGAGACCGAGCTGCAACACGGCATGAGCGGAAGCGTGCTGGAGTGGATACGCCGCGGCGAACTCGACGTGGGCTTCTTCCTTGCCCCGCCCGGCGAAGGGCCGGGGCCGGAAGCGGTGGGAATCGCTCATCGTGAGCTGACCCACTTCCACTATCACGTCGTGGCTCCACCCGGCTGGGGCAGCCGGGTGGCCAACGGCGACTGGGCGAACCTGGCCGCTCTGCCGTGGATCGTCACCCCGGCGCTTTCGGCACATCATCGGCTGTTGCACGGTGTGCTCGACCCACTGGGAGTAACCCCCAAGGGCGTGGCCCAGGTGGATCAGGAAGCCTGCATGCTCGATCTGGTTCGCGCCGGAGTGGGGCTCAGCCTCGCCCGTGACGCCCTGGCCATGGCCGAGCGCCAGGAGCGCGGCCTGGTGGTGGTCGAGGGCGTGCGCCTGCCCTGCTCGCTGTGCTTCGTATGGCAGCACGAACGCAGCGAGGAGCCCGCCATCGCCGCGGTGCTGGAAGTGCTGGAGAGCGTATGGGGCAGCCTGCCCTGAGCAAGAGCCCGCCGCGGAATACGCGACGGGCTCTGGTCGTTACGCTTGTATGCTTCCGTTAGCGGGAGCGCCGCCGGGACGACTTCCTAGTGAACAGGATCAGTCGCGCTCGACATCGACCACACCGCTCTCGCCCTGCTGGCTGCGCACCTCGATCTCGCGGCCATCGGCATCGCGACCCTCGATCTCGATACGACCATCGCGGTCGACCTGAATCTCCTCGAATTCGGCCAGGCCTTCCGCCACCGCCGCCTCCATGGCCATGCGGACGTCATCCTCGCTCATGCCCCAGGCGCCGCCCTCACGACGGTTGCGCTGCTCTTCCAGGGATTCGCCGTTTTCCAGCGACAGGCGCACGTCGGCCTGCCACTCATCATCGAGCCAGCCTTCGATCTCGACGCTGCCCTGGTGCTTGGCCTCGATCTCCTGATAGTGCTGGAAACCGAAGGCGGCGCCCTGCTCCAGTACTTCATCGATGCGATCCGCTGCCAGGCGGTCATCGCTGGCCTGCGCCGCAGTGCCAGCCAGCATCAGGGTAGCCAGGGAGCCGATCAGGATCATCTTGCGTTTCATGGATAGTGCCTCCTTTCATGGTCACGTTCTTGACGTCCCGTTCCGGGAACAGGGCAAGTTTTACCAGTGGCCACCTTGCCCGAAGCTGACGGCGACGTTCATGCTGTGTTCATGTCAGGCCCGGCATCCTTGACGACATGACGACACGCTTCCTTCGATCACTGCCTCCCCGCTGGCGCGCGGCAACCGACCGTCGAGCGCTGCCCATCCTGTTGCTGTCGGCGCTCCTCGGCCTGATGGCGATCCATGTCCTGGCCGACGACCACTGGCGCGACCTCCATGACGCGGTGCGTAGCGGACGCCTGGTCGCACTGCCCGAGATCCTCGACTGGCTGGAAGCTCGCTACGAGGGACGGGTGCTCGAAGTGGAGCTCGAACGTGACGACGGCCGGCTGATCTACGAGATAGAGATGCTCGGCCCGCAGGGTCAGGTGGTGGAGTTCGAGTTCGACGCCGAGAGCGGCGAGCTGATCGGCATGGAGGGGGTCAACATCGACGGCATGCGGCGCAACAAGGAGGCGCAATGAAGGCGTTGCTGGTGGAGGACGACGATGCACTGGCCGTGGCACTGGCGGAGGCGCTCCAAGAGGCGGGGGTGCTGGTCGAGCGGACCGACAGTGGCGCTGAGGCCGATTTCCTGGTGCGCACCGAAGCCTACGATGCCGTGATCCTCGATCTGGGGCTGCCCGACGGCGACGGTAGCCGCTGGCTTGCCCAGTGGCGAGAGGATGCCATCGACCTGCCGGTACTGGTCCTGACCGCGCGCACCCGCTGGGCCGACAAGGCCGCCGGTTTCTCCGCCGGCGCCGACGACTACGTCACCAAGCCGTTCGAGACCGCCGAAGTGTTGTTCCGCCTGCGCGCCCTGGTGCGCCGCAGCCACGGGCACGCCCATCCGGTGCTGCGCATCGGCGACCTAGCGTTCGATACCCACACCGGCAGCGTCACCCTGGCCGGCCGCCCGGTGAGCCTGACGGCCCAGGAGTCTCGCCTGCTCGCCTACCTGGCCCACGCTGCACCACGAGTCGTCAGCCGCAGCGAGCTGGCCGAGCACGTCTACGACCGCGACCACGAGCCTGACTCCAATGTCATCGACGTACAGATCAGCCGCCTGCGACGCAAGCTCGGGGCAGAGTGCATCGAGACCCGCCGCGGCCAGGGCTACCGGCTCATCGACAGCGCCGAGGCCTCATGAGCCGGTTTCGGCGATTGTCACTGGGCAGCCGCCTGATTCTGGCCACGCTAGTGGTGCTGGTATTTGCCTTGCCGCTGGCCGGTCTCGGCCTCGCTCAGCACTTCCGCACCAACGCCACTAACTCCTTCGATCGCCAGTTGGAGGCACTGCTCAACGTGGTCATCGCCGGCCTGGCCTGGGATGACGTACAGCAACGCCTGGTTCAGGAGCGAGACCTTGGCGACCCGCGCTTCGAGCAGATTTTTTCCGGCTGGTATTGGCAGGTCAGCGACGGCGCCGAGCGGGCGCTGACTTCGCGTTCGCTATGGGATCAACGCCTGCCGGTCGAGGATACCTCCGAAGTGATTCGACACGATCTCGTGGGACCACGCGATATGCCGCTGCGAGCCGTCGAACGCGACATCCACCTGGCTCCGCTCGAGACTCCGCTACACATCAGCGTGGCGGCACCACGCCAATCGCTGGAGCTCGAACTGGACCGCTTCACCCGACTGGTGGTGCTGTCGCTTGCCGGCCTCGGCCTGCTGGTACTGGCCGCCCTCGCATTGCAGGTTCGTTGGGGGCTGGCACCGCTACGGCGCATGCAGGTCGACCTGGCACGCGTGGAGAATGGCGATGCCGAGAGGCTCGACACTCGCCTGCCCACCGAGCTGGCTCGCCTGGCCGGCGCCATGAATGGCGTACTGGCACGCGATCGGCGCCTGATGGAGCATGCCCGCCACGCCGCAGGCAACCTGGCCCATGCGCTGAAGACGCCGGTAAGTGTACTGACCACCCTGGCCGATGGTATCGAAGAGCCACGCCGCACACGCATTCGCGACGAGCTCTCTCGTATCGACGCCGCCGTACGCCACCATCTGGCCCGCGCCACTACAGCCGGCGACATCGGCCTGGCGCCCCGAGTCGCCGTCGCAGAAGTACTTGCGCCGATCCTCGACGGGCTCAAGCGGCTCGCCATGCGCCGCGGTGTGAACCTCGAACACGACCTGAGCGATGACCTACGCGTACGAATGGCGCCCCAGGACCTGCAGGAACTCGTCGGCAACCTGTTGGACAATGCCCTGCGCTGGGCGAACGGCCGGGTTCGACTGTGCGGCCAGGAAGAGAGCGAAGGGCTCTGGCTCTGCGTGGAAGATGACGGCCCCGGCATGAACGAGGCCCAGCGACAAGCCGCCATGGGCCGCGGCGCCCGCCTGGACGAGCAGCGCTCCGGCAGCGGCTTGGGGCTGGCCATCGTCGCCGATCTGGTTACACTGCATGGCGGCCGACTGGCCCTGGATACCTCGCCCCTGGGCGGCCTGTCTGCCCGAGTCTGGCTGCCGGCCCGGCCTCTCGCCGAAGCGCCGGCGGCAACGAACTAGACGCCCTTCACCAGGCGCACTGCCTCACGCCTGCGCTTGAGTTCGTAGACGGCGGCAAACACCACGGTGATCAGGATCAAAATCAGCCCCAGGGCGTTCACTGCGGGCGTGAGCCCGGTGCGCACCTTGGAAGCGATGTAGACCGTCAGCGTGGTGTCGTAGCCCACCACGAACAGGGTGGTGTTGTAGTTCTCGAACGACTGCAAAAAGGCGATCACAGCCGCCGAGTAGAGCGCCGGCTTGAGGTACGGCAGCAGGATGCGCCGGAACATCTGCCACTGGCTGGCGCCGAGGTCCAGCGCCGCACGCTCCATGGTGCGGTCGAAGCGCTGCAGGCGCGCAGTGACCATCAGCATCACGTAGGCGGCGATGAAGGTGGCCTGTCCCAGCACAGTGAGGAAGATACCGCCGCTGATGCCGAACTGGCGCCAGAAGATCAACGTCGAGATTCCGATGATGACCCCAGGCGTGAGCAGCGGCGAGAGGATCAGGGCATAGAGGAACGGCTTGGCTCGGCTCGACACCGTGTTGAGGAACAGCGCCGTGGCGATGCCAATGGGTACCGCCACAATCAGCACGCCGGTGGCCACGATCAGGCTGTTGCCCAGCGCATGCCACATGCCACGGTCGGCGGCGAGCTCACCGAACCAGCGCAGGGTGGTGCCGTCCCACGGCGTTACCGTCGGGAAGCGACTGTCGTTGAAGGTAGCCGCCGCCATGATGATCAGCGGCAGGAATAGGTAGGCGAAGAAGACCACCACGTAGAAGCGCAGGCCGAAGGCAAGGAAGCGTTGCGAACTCATCTACCAATGTCCCCCAGGCCCACCTTGAAGATTTTCATTACCAGCGACATGAAGCCAATGCACAGCACCAGCAGCAGGAAGGCGTAGGCCGCGCCCTGGTTCCAGTTGCCGCCCTCGAAGAACCAGTTGTAAATGATCTGGGTAAACCAGCGGCTGCCCGGCGAGCCGAGCAGCGCCGGCACCGCGTAGCTGCCCGCCGCCAGCATGAAGGTCATGATGCAGCCGGTGGCAATGCCCGGCTTGGCGTGGGGAATGACGATGCGCCGGTGGGTACGTACGGTGCCTGCCCCCAGGTCGCGCGCCGCCCGCACCTGATTGTCGTCGAGGCTCTCGATGGCGTTATAGACCGGGAACACCATGAACAGGATGTAGGCGTAGACCATGCCCACCATGACCCCGCCGTTGCCGCTGAGAAAGCGGATGGGCCGCTCGATCAACCCCAGCATCATCAGCACCTCGTTGAGCGGACCGCGAAACGCCAGGATGATGAACCAGGAGTAGGTGCGCAGTATCTCGTTGATCCAGAACGGTACGATCAGCAGCAGGATGCACAGCGCCGCCTGGCGCGGGGTGGCCACCTTGGCCAGGTACCAGGCCAGCGGGTAGCTCACCGCAAGCGTCAGCAGCGTGACCAGCACGCTCGACCAGATGGTCTTGAAGAAGATGGTGCGGTGAATGTCGTTGTTGAACAGGGTGGCGTAGTTGGCCAGCGTGAGCCGGTCGTCGGGCCCGCCCAACTGGGCCGGCAGCAGGTTGGGCCGCAGCGAATATTCGATCATCTGCAGCTGCGGCAGAGTGACCATCACGATCAACCAGATCCCCAGCAGGGTGACGATGGCCATCGCCAGCGGCCCACCGAAGCGCGCTCGGAGCTGCCTAAACATGGGCACTCTCCACCACCTCGCCGGTTTCGTCATCGAGTACTGGGCTGCCGTCGTCGGGCAGCACCACGGCGTCCGCCGGATCGAAGCCGAAGGTCATGCACTGGCCCACGGCGAGCGCATCGGCCTGGCTGCGCGACACTTCGTGGCCGAGCTGTACGCGCAGCTTCTCGCCCGAGGCGACCAGGCGCGTCTCGAGCATCACCCAGGCGCCCTCGAAGTGCACCGCCTCGATATCAGTCGCGAATTTCGGGCCCGGCGCATCTTCAGCCACTGGCCGCAGGTGCTCGGGGCGCACGAACAGTGCCGCCGCTTCACCGTTGGCCAGACGTGTCTCGCTGCTCGTACGACCAGCCAGTTCGCCCAGGAGACCTCCATCGAGGCGTACCCGCTCGCCTTCGCGGTCGATCACGCGTGCCTGGATGCGGTTGTTCTCGCCGACGAAGGCAGCGACGAAGCCGGTCGCCGGCTCGCGGTAGAGCGTCATAGGGTCGGCGACCTGCTGAATACGCCCGGCCGACATCACCGCCACCCGGTCGGACATGTTCAGCGCCTCGCCCTGGTCATGGGTGATATAGATGAAGGTGATACCGGTCTTGCGCTGGATCGCCTTGAGTTCGGTGCGCATGTGCTGGCGCAGCTTCAGGTCCAGCGCCGAGAGCGGTTCGTCGAGTAGCAGCACCCGTGGCTCCACCGCCAGCGCTCGGGCGATCGCCACGCGCTGTTTCTGCCCGCCCGAGAGTTCGGTCACCATCTTCGGCCCGCTGCCCTCCAGCGCCACCAGCGCCAGCAAGCGCTCGGAAACCTCGCGCCGCTTGCGCTTGTCGACGCCACGCACCTCGAGGCCGAACTCGATGTTCTCGAATACGGTCATCAGCGGAAACAGCGCCAGGTTCTGAAAGATCATCGCCGTGGGCCGGCGATTCACCGGTACCCCGGCCATGGGTTCGCCGCCGATATACACCTGCCCTTCGCTCGGGACCAGAAAGCCGCTAATGATGTTGAGCAGGGTGGTCTTGCCGCAGCCCGAGGGGCCGAGAAAGCTGAAGAATTCGCCCGAGCCTATTGCAAGCGAAGTCTTCTCGATGGCGGTGAAGTCGCCGAAGCGCATCACCACCTCGTCCAGTCTGACGCTACCGTCCATTCAAACCTCAGCATTCGAAAAAAGGCCGGGCACGGCGACTGCCGCCCCGGCTACTAAGAATCGCGACTCAAGAGCTCAAATAGCGATCCTGATACTCATTGCGCAGCGCCACGTACCACGGCTCCTGGATCGGCCACCACCACAGGTTGGCCAGGTCCTGCTCGGAGTAGGAGTCGGTGAAGAACTGGCGCGTCTCGTCGGGCAGCAGCTCGGTAGCGCCCTTCGAAGTGGAGTTGTAGCCGGTCGCCTTGACGAACATGGCGCCCGCCTCCGGCGTGTAGTACCAGTTGATCAACTCGTAGACGGCGTCCGGGTTCTGAGCGTTCTTGGGAATCACGAAGCCCTCCATCCACGCCAGGGCACCCTCCTTCGGCGCACCGTAGGCGATGTCCTCGCCCTCTTGCTGCAGGCGGAAGGCGGTGGAGTCCCAGGTCTGGCCGATGATGGCGCCATTGGTACGGAAGGCCGCCTGGGCATCGTTCTCGGTATCCCAGAACTGCACCAGCATCTGCTTGTGCTTGACCGCCTCTTCGAGGATGACATCGAAGTTGGCGCGCATGGCCTCCTCGCTCTTGTAGGAGTCGAGCAGCGGATGCGGCAGCCGGCCCTCGCGCTCCAGCCACAGGCCGATGCCAACCAACGCCGAGTGGCCACGCACCGTCACGCCCTGCCCATGCTCGGGGTTCCACAGGTCGGCATAGCTGAGGTTGGCGCGATCGATCTTGGCATCGCGGCGGTGCCAGGTGATCGCCTCGGTGCCCCAATCGCTGGGCGCGAAGAAACGCTTGCCGTCGACCACGCCACCCACCTCGGAGCCCTCGATGGCACTGTCCAGCGCTCCGGCCCAGTTGATGCGCGACTCGTCCAGCGGCTGCACCAGGTCATAGTCGAGATAGCCCGGCACCCGGTCCACGGTGGGCATGATCACGTCGAAACCGGTCCCGTCGGTGGCCCGCAGCGAGTTCATCAGTTCGTCGTTGGTACCATAGGGGGTAAAGGTCGCTCGGATGCCGGTCTTCTCGGTGAAGTCGGCCAGCATCTCGTCGGTGAAGTAGCCCGCCCAGGCATAGATGCGCAGGGTCTGCTCCTGGGCCAATACCTTGTTGATATAGAACGACGGCACGGTGGCAGCAGCGCCAGCGGCCAGGGTGCCTTTGAGGAAACGGCGACGTGTGAACGACATGACGGGTTCTCCATGAGGGTCTTGCACAGGGTGACAGGGGTCAGCGGGACCTGGCCCCCGACCCTTATCGCGCGACTCCATGACGATGGGATGAACATTGAATGACCGTTCAATCCTCATGTAACAAAGAGTAGCAGCCCCTCAGGAAAAGAGCGTAAGCGCTTTCAACGCTATTTCGCCCATACCGGCGCCGCCGAGCCGGCTTGCTAACAATGCTTAACTTGCCTGAATTGCCACCTTCAGCACGCCATCGCGCTGGTGCGAGAAGAGATCGTACGCCTCGACGATGTCCTCCAGCGCATAGCGATGGGTCACCAGGGGGCCGAGATCCAACCGTCCGGTCTCGATCACCTGCATCAGGCGACGCATGCGCTCCTTGCCACCTGGGCACAGCGACGTGACGATCTTGTGGTCGCCGAGCCCGGCGCAGAACGCACCGAGCGGTATGGTCAGGTCGCCGGAGTAGACGCCCAGGCTCGACAGGGTGCCGCCCGGTTTGACCACCCGCAGCGCTGCCTCGAAGGTAGATTGCAGCCCCAGCGCCTCGATCGAGGCGTCCACGCCACGCCCGCCGGTCAAGCGCAGGATCTCCTCGACCACGTCGACCTTGCGAAAATCGAGGGTGATGTCCGCACCCATCTGCCGCGCCATGGCCAGGCGCTCGTCTACGCCGTCCACGGCGATGATCAGCCCGGCGCCACGCAGCCTGGCCCCGGCCGTGGCGCACAGGCCTATCGGTCCCTGGGCGAACACCGCCACGCTGTCGCCGATCTTGATGCCCGCCGATTCGGCGCCGGCAAAACCGGTCGACATGATGTCGGGGCACATCAGCACCTGCTCGTCGCTGAGCCCATCGGGCACCGGGGCCAGATTGGCCTGGGCGTCGGGTACCAGCAGGTACTCGGCCTGGGCGCCGTCGATGGTATTGCCGAAGCGCCAGCCGCCCATGGGCTTGTAGCCGTGGGCATGGTGACCGCCGTCCTGAGCGCTGCAGCCATCCTGGCAGGCATAGGAGGTAAAGCTGGGACAGATGGCACCGGCGATGACCCGCTGCCCTTCATGGTAACCACGCACATTGGCGCCCAGTTTTTCGATCACACCCACTGGCTCGTGGCCGATCGTCAGCCCCTTCTCGACCGGGTATTCCCCTTTGAGAATGTGCACGTCGGTACCGCAGATGGTAGTGGTCGTGACTCGCACCAGGGCATCGTTGGGGCCGATGTCCGGAATGGGCTTGTCGTCGATCTCGATGCGCCCCGGCTCGACGAAGATCGCGGCTTTCATCATGGCAGGCATGGCGTGGCTTCCTGTTGTCGTCTGGTCGTTAGCGAAGAGGGTTTCCGTACAGAGACTATCGGCCACGAGCAGCCCAATCACCTTGACACACATCAAGATAGCCAAGGTCGTCACTATATGCCGGCCACTTACACCAACGCACGCCTACCGGCGGATGACCATTGCCAGCCAGCCGCAGGTTGATTTCATCAACGCTCTAACGACAGGAAAGTGCCAGACTGACGATTGACCAGGCGAACCGAGGAGACACCCATGACGACCCATACCGGCCTGTCCGCCGAGGCCGCGGTGCTGGAACAGCTGGAAAGCTGGACAGACGCGGTGCGAGCTCAGGATATCAATGCCATTGTCGCCCACTATGCCGCGGATATCGTCGCCTTCGATGCGGTAACGAAGCTGCAATTCAAGGGTGTCGAGACCTACCGCGACCACTGGCAAACGTGCATGGAGATGTGCCCGGGGCCAATGGTCTTCGAGCTGCATGAAGTGACGATTCACGCCGATGGCCAGGTGGCCTTCTGCCACGCCCTTCATCGCTGCGGCGGCACCAACGACAAGGGCGAGACTCAGGTGGGCTGGCTACGCATGACCAGCGGCTATCGGCGTATCGAAGGAGAATGGAAGATCGTGCACGAGCACTTTTCCGCTCCATTCGAGATGCAAAGTGGCAAGGCATTGTTCGACCTCGACCCCTGAACCCGCGCCGAACGAGAGCATCTGCCTACATCACCGGCACGCCAGTGACCCATACGTGCAGATGGAAGGCGAACAGGTAGTAGGCGATCAGCCCGCCCACGATGGTGATGGCGGTTCCCGCAGGACGTGGAGCCACCGGTGGTGCGGGCTGGCGACGCCGGGCGGAACGGAAGTCGAGCACGGCCCACAGCAGGAAGGCGCCGAAGAAGACGATGTCGCCGAGGCGACCGTTGGCTAGCAGGTGGGCAAAGGCCCACACCTTGACCGCCAGCACCATGGGGTGGCCGAGCTTGGCTTTGATATGGTTGCTGGGCACATACGCCGCCACGAGCAGAATGAAGGCCGGGATCATCAGCAGCGCCACACCATGACGCAGTCCTACCGGCGGGAACCATACCCAGGTGGGATCGAGCCGCATTAGCCCATAGCCCCAGATCGCCAGCACCAGCCCGACGATGGAAACGACAGAGAACAGCGCCTTCCAGCGCATCTCGCCCATCTTGCGGATTTGCTCGCTGCGCCAGTCATCGGCAACGATGCGTATGGAGTGGACGCCAAGAAATACCACGAGACCTACAATCATCACGAGCACGGCACCGCCTCCAGCAGCAGGAATTGAACGAATCGCAGCCCAGCCTACTCACTTGGTGTGTTCAGCGCCAGCGATGGCACCAACCAAGCCACTCATCTGGAGATCTCGATGACAGACGATGCCTCGTCCCTGCCGGACGTACTGGCCGGCCCGCTGTTGCGTCGCCTGACGGCCGAGCGCCTGGTCATGTGGCTGGTGGCCTCGCGTGCCCTTGAGCTTTCCCTCATGCTGCACCCCGAGGGTTATCCGCCACGCCGCCTGGGACTGGGAGACGAACGACTGCACCGCATTCCCGTTGGCCAGCATGCCTGGCTGCACCTGATCGACGTTTCCCTGGCCACGCCGCTACCCACCGGCACGCTCATCGACTACGACCTGAAGGTACTCGACGAATCCGATGAACGCGGCATTGCCGACTGGGCGCCACACCTGCTGCACGAGGGCGCGAGCTATCCGAGTTTCGTATTGGGCGAACGCCACCACCGCCTGCTGCACGGCTCCTGCCGCAAGCCGCACCATGACGGCCCCGATGGCCTGGCGCACGCCGATGCATGGCTCGCCGAGCGACGCCGAGAGCCGCAGGAGTGGCCGGCCTGGCTCTTGCTGACCGGCGACCAGGTCTATGCCGATGACGTGGCCGGCCCCATGCTGGTCGCCATCCATGCCCTGATCGCACGGCTGGGCCTGTTCGACGAAACGCTGGAGGGTGCCACGGTACCCGACAGCCAGGCGCTCTATCGCGACGAGGCCACCTACTACCGGCGCCAAGAGCTGCTGCCGGACACCGAGAGCAACAGCGCACTGCGTGAGCGCTTCTTCGGCGGGGTGCGCAAGCCGGTGTTCACCACCGCCAACGCGCACAATCACCTGATTACCTTCGCCGAAGTCATGGCCATGTACCTGCTGGCGTGGTCGCCAGTGCCGTGGCGACTGATCGAGGCGAGCCCTCCTACGCTTGACAGCGAGAACCACCAGCGCTTCCTGGCCGAGCGGGCCATCATCGAACGCTTCGTGGGAGGCTTGCCCGCCTGCGCTCGCCTGCTCGCTCACCTGCCCACGCTGATGATCTTCGACGATCACGACGTGACCGACGACTGGAACCTGACCGCCGATTGGGAGCAGGTCGCCTATGGGCATCCCTTTTCGCGGCGCATCATCGGCAATGCCCTGCTGGCCTACCTGCTCTGCCAAGGCTGGGGCAACGACCCCGACCGCCTGGCCGAACTCACCACGCTAAGCGAGGAGTTGCTGAAACAGGCGCGGCAGCATGAGGGGCGACTGCCGGCACAGGAGCAGGATGCCCTGCTGCAGCGGCTGCTGCGCTTCCAGGGTTGGGAGTATCGCATTCCGGGCTCGCCTCCCCTGCTGGTGCTGGATACCCGTACGCGACGCTGGCGCAGCGAGCGCCACCCGACTCGCCCTTCGGGCCTGATGGACTGGGAGGCGCTGATCGAGCTGCAGGAGGCCATGCTCGATGCTCCCTCGGCCATCATCGTCTCGCCCGCGCCCATGTTCGGGGTCAAGCTCATCGAGGCGGTGCAGCGCCTCTTCGTCCTGGCCGGCAAGCCGCTGATGGTCGACGCCGAGAACTGGATGGCCCATCGCGGTGCCGCGAATGTCATGCTCAACATCTTTCGCCATTCGCGCACGCCGGGTAACTACGTGATTCTCTCGGGCGACGTACATTACTCCTTCGCCTACGACATACAACTACGCCATCGCCAGGAAGGGCCGCAGCTCTGGCAGATCACTTCCAGCGGCATCAAGAACGCCTTTCCCATCACCCTGCTCGATTGGTTCGACCGACTCAATCGCTGGCTCTATGCTCCACTTTCGCCGCTCAACTGGTTCACCAAGCGCCGCCGGCTAGCGATACGTCCACGCGACCCCGACCGTGCCAAGGCCGGTGAACGGCTCTGGAACGGCTGCGGCCTTGGCCTGGTCGACTTCGATGACGTGGGACGCCCCCAGGCGATCCGCCATCTTGATGCCCGCGGCTACGAAGTAGGCTTTCCGCCGGTTGCAGAGCAGTAGCGCAGATTGTCTAGCCTAGCCGTGACCTTCGACCCTGGCCAACGGATGGTAGGCCGGCCCCTCGATCACCTCGCCTTCGGTATCGAAGCGGCTGCCGTGGCAGGGGCAGTCCCAGGTCGACTCGCTGGCGTTCCAGTGCACGATGCACTTCATGTGCGGACACACGGCAGAAAGCACCTTGAGTTCTCCGGCCTCGGTACGATGAATGGCGAGCTTCTCGCCATCCACGGTAGCGACCCGAGCCTGCCCCGGCCCGATGATATCGAAGCTCTTGAGCTTCTCGGTGCCAAAGTAATCCTTGACCATGTGCTTGGTAACGGTGGCGTTCTCCTTTGCGTACTGCAGCACCGACTTGCCGGGAGTGATACGCCGTGCGCCGAAGCGTGCCTGCCAGGGATTGTCGCGCTCGAGGACCTGGTCGGCGATGATCCTACCGGCCAACGTACCCCATACCAGGCCATCGGCAGCGAAGCCGGTGGCCATGTAGAGGTTGCCGTGGCCGTGCATTCGGCCGATATAGGGCAGCCCGTCCGGCGAACCGTACTGCTGGGCAGACCACTGATGCGTGAACGCCTCGATATCGAAACGGCTCTCGAAGTATTCACGCAGCTTCTGGTAGTGATCGCCGTGATGCTCCCCGGTCTTGTGCTTCTCGCCGATCACCATCAGGTATTGCTCATCGCCATGCCGATAACTACGCAGCGAGTGAAAGGGGTCGAGAATCCAGATGATGCCTTCAGGATATTCGCCGCTGCGCAGCTTGGCGCTGACGGCATATTCCCGCGATACCAGCATGCCCGCCTGCACCAGACTGATGCCCTTAGGCGTATGGGTGGCCTGCACGATGTGCTTCGCAGCGATGCTGGCCTCATCGGTTCTGACCACTCCCTTGACCGCGTCGATCTCGCGCACCGGACAGTGCTGATGGATCACCACGCCTTCACCGAGCAGACGATCGGCCAGCCCCTGGACGTATTGCAGTGGGTTGAACTGGGCCTGGTTGGCGATACGTATGCCCCAGCTGTCGAAGGGTAGCCCGGGGCCATCCGACATCTCGGCGCCGAGCCCGGCGCTGATCAGGGCATCGAGTTCGTCGTTCAGGTCGTGCCTGGCCTGTTGGCGATCCTCGCTGAGCAACCGGTAGGCCGGCTGACGCTGGAACTGGCAATCGATGGCGTACCGCGAAATCAGCGTCTCGATATGATCGATGGCCTCGACCCTGGCGCGCACCACATCGGCCGACACTTGATCGCCCCACTTCCGACGCAGCGGGGCCTGTCCCGAGGCCAGCGTGGCGTAGAGGTTGCCGGTAGAGCCACCCGTTACCCCGGCTCCTACCGTGGCGGCCTCCAGCACCATTACCCGCAGCCCCGCCTCGGCCAGGGCCAACGCTGCGGTGAGCCCAGTGATGCCCGCCCCGACGATGGCTACGTCCACCTCGACGTCTTCGGCGAGAGGAGCATGCACGGCCACACCGCGACTACCCAGCATCCATATCGATTTCATAACGACTCCTTCCGTCAACAAGACATCCGTCTGCCCACAGTTATAGAAGCCAAGGTAAGGCTGCGCTATCGCTCATTACAGCGGAACGGGCCCGCGGGTATGGGCTTAAGCGCTCCATGGAGCATGGCAAACGACCAATTTCACTTTCACTCCTACACATATCGTCGCCAACCTGTAAAGAACGCTTGGGCAATGGACTGCTACGTTAGAGAAGCCGTGAAGGAAGATGGACCTGGGATCGAACTAGAGGAGGACCCTCATCATGGTCATAAAGAACGCTCAAGATCTTTTCGTACGCCTGCTATCCGAAACCAACAGCGCCGAGAAGCAGATTACCCGTGCGCTGCCCAAGATGGCTCGCGCGGCCGACAACGAGAAGCTGGTCGAGGCCTTCCAGCATCATCTCGAAGAGACGCAAGGCCAGTTGGAGCGCATTGAGCAGGCTGCCGACTCCATTCCCGACATCCGAGTCAAGCGTCTCAAGAGCCATGCGATGGAAAGCCTGATCCAGGAAGGCGAGGAGTTGATCGACTCCACCGAGAAGGGTCCGGTGCGCGATGCCGGCCTGATCGCCGCGGCCCAGAAAGTGGAGCACTTTGAGATTGCCGCCTACGGCACCCTGTGTGAGCTGGCAGAACAGTTGGGCTACACCAAGGCCAAGGAGATCCTCGCAGAGACCTTGAAGGAGGAAAAGGCCACCGACGACAAGCTGAGCAAGATGGCCAAGCAGAACGTCAACAAGCAGGCAGGCTAAACACCTGCGTGCCCCGCGGCAGGCCGGCTCTCGGCCTGCCCTCTTCTACCGTGACAGTCCTCTCCCACCGGCCGATCTGCGAAGGCTCTGGTAGCGAGGGCGTGGCCAGGTCGGCGTTGTCAGTCAATGCTGCTGGAGCGCGGCAGGATAATCCGTACGTTCATCGCCGAACTCGGCACGGAAGGCATCGAGGAAATCGTCGCGAAGACTGAGCCGCCACCAGAGCATATGTGAGATTTCGTGGCGCATGTGGCCGATCATGGTGCGGTAGGGTTCGTCCAGGGCCTGGCGCCGGGAATCGAGGGATCGGGGGCCAGCTCCGTCATGGCACAGGAGCGACAGAAAGCCCCCTGTTCAGGAGCAATCCAGTTGCAGCCGATGACCTCGCGGTTGGCGCAGAAGGGAGGCATGGGCAGGAAGGCTCGCGCCTGCGGATCGTAGGCAACGGGAGTTCCGTCGGCGGTGGCAAGGTTGTCGAACCAAAGCGAACCGGAACCCACCGGATTGGCAAATACGCGCATATTAAAGATCTCCGTAACAGAAGCCACTAGGACGAAGGATAGTAATAAACACCCTTCATTTTAAGGCGCGCATAAAACGCCCCACCTTCCTCCCCAAGCCACTGAAAAGAAAAAAGAACCCGGCTCCAATAACACTTGGAACCGGGCTCTCTCTATCGCTGTGTATCCCTACTTTCTATCACAAGCATCCTACTCGTGCATCCTTGGCGAACTAGAGCTTTCCTTGCTCGTTCTTCCTTGCGAAAAGCGTCCTTGCTCTACGTTATTCATAGTGGCACATATCTTTCGATATGGACACCTTTATTCAACTTTTATAAGTCCAATTT
Organism: Halomonas sp. A29; assembly: GCF_046723295.1. Taxonomy (NCBI): domain Bacteria; kingdom Pseudomonadati; phylum Pseudomonadota; class Gammaproteobacteria; order Oceanospirillales; family Halomonadaceae; genus Halomonas; species Halomonas sp. A29. The sequence continues at coordinate 62,337 of NZ_JAXQPR010000008.1, read as the reverse complement.
ACCCCTCAAATACAATTAATTTACCTAACCCAGAGTTTTTTTAAAAGCCATGACACATTTAAGATAAAAACTCTGAGCAAGACACCGATATTTACTGATACACCTGCTTCACTGTCGTGGGCTGGGTATTTGGCAGAGTCAATACCAAGTGGTGCCGAGCGCCATCAAGCGGTACACGGACTATTCCCGCTTCGCACGCCAACATTTCACCATCCAAGTGAATTTGCGGGGTGGCAGGGTGACGTTCCGACGCCTTCTTCACATGAATGGTGTAATGGGATGAGGCCACTTCAATGGTTGCCTCGAAACCCGGCCAGGCAGCGGGTAGACAGGGGGCAATGGTCAGAAAAGCACCTTCGCGGCGAATACCCAGGATGCCTTCGAGCCCCGCCCGATACATCCAGCCGGCAGCCCCCGTGTACCAGGTCCAACCGCCCCTCCCGACATGCGGGGCAACGGAATAGACATCGGCAGCGACCACATAGGGCTCGACTTTATAGCGCGATGCCTCTTGGAGCGTGCGGGCATGATTGATGGGGTTGAGCATTGAGAACAAGTCGGTGGCTTTATCCCCTTCTCCCAGTTGGGTAAATGCCAGGATGGCCCACATCGCGGCATGACTGTACTGGCCGCCATTTTCCCGAAGCCCCGGAGGGTAGCCGCTGATATAGCCCGGATCGCGCGCGGGCTGGTCGAAGGGGGGCCAGAACAACAGGGCAAGCCCAGGATCCGCCCGGAGCAATTCACGCTCCAGCGAGCGCATGGCGGTTGCGGCCCGTTGAGGGTTTGCCGCACCGGACAGCACCGCCCAGGATTGCGCAATCGAGTCGATACGGCAGTCCTCGCTCTCCTGGGTGCCGAGCCAACTGCCGTCGTCGTAGGTCGCCCGCCGATACCATTGGCCGTCCCAGGCGTACTGTTCGAGCGACTCACGCAGCGAGGCTGCATGCGCCCGCCAGCGGCTGGCACGGGCATCTTCCGCGCTGCGCTGTTCGGCAAGCGGAATGAACATGTCCAGGGTGCGTGCCAGCAGCCAGCCCAGCCAAACGCTCTCCCCCTTGCCCGCTTCTCCGACCCGGTTCATGCCATCGTTCCAGTCGCCGCCGCCGATCAGCGGCAGGCCATGCTCGCCCGTCAGCGCCAGGCACTGGTCCAGGCCGCGGGCGCAATGCTCGTAGAGGGAGGCGATTTCGTCAGCGATCATGGGCTGGAAAAAAGCATCGTGCTCGCCGTCACCGAGCAAGGCGCCTTCCAGGAAGCTCACCGGCTCGTCCAGCACGGCGGCATCTCCCGACGTGGCGATGTAGAGGGCGCTGGCATAGGCCAGCCAGACCCGGTCGTCGGAAATACGGGTCCGCACGCCCTGGCCGGAATGAGGCAGCCACCAGTGCTGCACATCCCCTTCGACGAACTGTCGCGAAGCAGCGCGTAGCAGGTGGTGTCGGGTCGTCTCGGGACTGGCAAAGGTCAGGGCCATGCCATCCTGCAGTTGATCGCGGAAACCGTAGGCGCCACTGGCCTGGTAGAAGGCGGAACGGGCCGTGATGCGACAGGCAATGGTCTGGTAGAGCAGCCAGCCGTTGAGCATGACGTCCATGGCGCGGTCGGGAGTGGATACCTGTACGGCACCAAGCTGCTTCTGCCAGTAGGCCGTGACCTTGGCGAGCTCGGCGTCAAGATCGGCCTCGCGATAACGGATGATGAGATCCCTGGCTTCGTCGTCGGAGCGGCCCTGCCCGATGAACGCGACAACGTCTATCGTCTCACCCACCGCCAGCTCGACGGTGCATTGCAGGGCCGTGCAGGGATCCAGGCCCGCCCCCGTGGTACCGGAAAAAGGTGTGCGACCGGCAAGACCCGCAGGAGACGCCAGGTTGCCGCCATGGCCGAGAAATTCAGCGCGATCCGCTGTCCAGGCCGTTTGCAGGCCGCCCAGGTCGGCGAAGGCTACGCGTCCGGGAAACGCCATGTTCCAGGGATTGTGTACCAGCATTGCCCCGCTACCCTCATCCCGGTGCGTTATCAGAAATGGGCCTGACGAACCTCGAGACAGGCCAAGCGACCATTCCACGTAAGCGGTAACGGACAGACGACGGGGCCGCCCCGAGCGGTTCTCGAGGGTCAAACGCGAAATGCGGATAGGATCGTCGAGCGGCACGAAGTGCACGAGGCCGAGTGCGATACCCTGTGCCTCGTGCTCGAAGCGGCTATAGCCGAAGCCGTGCCGGGCGACATAACGCCCCTCGTCACGCACCGGTAGTGCCGTGGCCGTCCACACCGCCAGGGTCTCTTCGTCACGCACGTAGATCGCCTCACCGCTGGGGTCCATGACGGCGTCGTTCGACCAGGGGGTGAGCGGGTTTTCGCGGCTGTTGTCGGCCCATAGGTAGCCCGAGCCTTCCGCCGAGACCTGGAAACCGAACCCTGAGTTGGCAATCACGTTGAGCCAGGGAGCCGGCGTGGAGCGCCCGGCCTCGAGTAGGGTCACATACTCCCTCCCCTGCTTGTCGAAGCCCCCCAGGCCATTGAAGAATTCGAGAGCCGGCGGAGTCTCAGCGCCCGGCGCCTCATCTACCGTGTCGCGTGGAACCACCTCCCTTGAGGCCGGCGGGGGTGGCGGGTGGTGAAGCGCGGGGGGGATCAGCGCAAGTTGGTCGGCAATCGGCCCGCGGTGTGCCAGCAGCGCTACCCGCGCCACGGACTGCAGCAGAACACGTGCATCGAGACTCATCAGATCGGCACGCAAGGTGATGACCGAACCCTGGGCATGGCCCTCGTGGAGGCGTGGCCGCGGCTGGCTGCTGTGCACCGCCGTCTCGATGGCCTGTTGAAGGTCCTGCACATAGGAGGAGGCACGCTCGTTGACGATCACCAGGTCGACACCGAGACGTTTCATGCGCCAGTACTCATGAGCGCGCAGCAGCTGACGAACCTGAGCCAGGTCATCGGTCGAATCGATGCGCAGCAGGACGATCGGCAGATCGCCGGATATGGCATGCGGCCACAGTGCCGACTGCGGGCCCGCACCGCGCGCAATGGCCTCACGCGAGGCCCTGAAGCGGGCGTCGGCATACAGGATGGGGGCGGCCAGGCGCTGGAAGTCCGCCGCTTCATCGGGCGTGACGGCCAAGTGCCGGAGCTGGACTTGTGCCTGGGTCCAGGCCAGTGTCTTGGCCCGCTCGAAGGCGCTGCGATCGTGATGCTTGTCGATCAGGTCCAGCAGCTCCTCGCGCGAGCCTGCCACAACGGTCCAGAAGGCGATACGGGCCACTTTGCCGGGGGCGACCTGGAGGCGATGGCGTAGCGAAAAGATCGGATCGAGCACCGTGCCGGTGGTATTCGTCAGCGGCTGTTCTCCGCTCAGGGCAGCGGCTGTCGTCACCGTGCGCCCCCGACCGATGAAGCGGGCGCGATCGGTCTCGTATTGCACTTCGCCCTGGGTCTCGCCTTCCACGACGGCGAAATGGGCGGCCCAGGTCTCTGCCTCGTCCGGCCCACGCCGGCGTCGGGTGGCGATCAGCGCACCGAACTCCTCGAGGTATTCGGTGACCACGAACAGCTTCGCAAAGGCGGGGTGGGCATTGTCGGTAGCCGGCGCGGTCAGCACCAGTTCCGAGTAGGAGGTCACGTCGACATCCCGCACCCGCCGTCCGCTGTTGGTCAGCGACACGCGCCGCACCTCGCTGTCGTCTTCGCCCGAGACAAGGACATCAAGGTGGGTGACCAGATCGCCATGGCAATGCGTGAAGCGAGCATAATCCTCAGCAAAGAGCACGTCGTGGCGGCCCTTCTCGATCACCCTGCCTTCACCGGGCATGGGGCCGCTGGCCGACCAGACCTCGGTCATGCGCCTGTCGCGCAAGAAGATGAAGCTGCCCCAGTGATCGCGGGTCGCGTCCTCTTGCCAGCGGCTGATGGCGATATGCCGCCAACGGCTGTAGCCCGCTCCCCTCGCCGTCAACATGACCGAGTAGCGTCCGTTCGATAGCAGATGGGTCATTGGCGCGCCTTCAGCCGTTGCCGTGATTCGCCGAACCGCATGGCTCTCGTTGAGCGTCTCGCTCGGCGCCGACTTGACTTCCTCGGCACGAGGGTGGGCGATGGCTGCGTCACGCGGGAGGCGTTCCTGCAGCAAGAGTTCGCTGGCCTGAATGATCGGCTCACGATGGAAGCGTTCGCGCATGCGGCCGTCATGCAGCGTATTGGCGATGCCCACGATGGTCATGCCCTGATGGTGGGCCATGAAGCTACGCACGATAGCGACTTCCTCCCCCGCCGGAACGCGCGAGCGAGTGAAGTCGAGCGCCTCGTAGAAGCCATGGCAGCCCAGTGCCCCCATGTCGGCGAGCCGCGCGAAGTTGCGATGCGCCCCGAGAGGATCGACCATCGTCGCCAGGCCAGTGGCATAGGGGGCCACCACCAGGTCGGCAGAGAGGCCACGCTTCAAGCCCAGGCCGGGCACGCCGAAATTGGAATACTGGTAGGTGAATTCCAGGTCGCGGGCGTTGTAAGCGGATTCGGAGAGCCCCCAGGGGACGCCCAGCGAAGCGCCATACGCCATCTGGCGCTTGACCACCAAGCGATTGCTTCTCTCGAGGAGGCTCCCCTCAGGGGCGCGCATCACCAGCGATGGCATCAGGTACTCGAACATCGAGCCCGACCAGGAAATCAGCGCCGAACCATGCTCCAGCGGCGTGGCCGTACGCCCGAGGCGGAACCAGTGCCGCGTGGGGACATCACCCTTGGCAATCGCCAGCAGGCTGGCCAGCCGCGCCTCGGAGGCAAGCAGGTCGTAGCAACTGCTGTCGAGGGTGTTGTCGTCCATGGAATAACCTATCGACAGCAACTGACGCTCGGCAACGAACAGGAAGCCGAACTCCATCTCCAGTGCCATGCGTCGCGCCGTGTCGGCGACCTGCCTGAAGCGGGCCCGGAGCCGGTCTCGAGGATCGCTCTTGGCGAGCTGCTTGCGGTCGCGGCAATGCTCGTCGACCGACGTGTGCAAGGCCCCCACCCAGAACAGCACCTCTTCGACCCAGGGACCCTCGAGGTTTTTCAGGGCCCCTTGGGCCATGCCCGCGGTGCGGTCACTGAGTCGTTTCAGCCCTGGTAACCACGCCTCGTGATCGGGATCGCCCTGCAAGTGCGCCGCTATATCACCCAGGCCAGCCTCGAGCGATGTAACCTCCGCGCCTCGCGCCATGGGCGCCGCCTCGAGGGCCACGTGCACCAGGCGCACGTGATCCGCGATTCCCGGGCGAGGGTCGAATGACAGGTCGGCTTCCAACCACATTTCGCAGGCGTTGGCGACGACCAGCAGGTGGCCCGCCAGGTTGCCGCTGTCGACCGAAGAGACGTACTGGGGGTCCAGCGGACGAAGATCCCGGGTGTCATACCAATTGAAGAAATGCCCTCGATAGCGCGGCAGGGTCTGCATGGCGCCCAGCGTGGCCTCGAGACGCTCGGCGCCAGCCAAGGCACCCAGCCAACCAAAATCACGAGCGGCCAGGACCGAGAGAAGATAAAGCCCCATGTTGGTCGGGGAGGTACGCCGGGCAATGACGGGTCGAGGCGTTTCCTGGAAATTGTCCGGGGGCAGCCAGTTGTCGCGAGCCGTGACGAACGTTTCGAAGAAGCGCCAGGTGCGCCGAGCGATCAGCCGCAATTCACGCGCCTCGGCTACCGGCAGCACGTGTTGCGGCGCGAGACTCCGCGGCCGGCTGATCCACGCGGCAATAGCCGGCGCGACCAACCAGAGCAGCGCCAAGGGCAGTACCACTGGCCAGGCCCCAGGCGCATGGCTCACGGTGGCCAATGACACCACTAGAGCCAGCGTGGTTCCCGGTGCCATGCTCCGGTAAAAGCCCGTCAATGTCAGTCGTGGGCACCCCGTCGACTGAGCAGCGGTCGTCCACTCGAGGAGGTGGCGGCGTGTGAACGATACGCGTACCAGGGTCCTGACGATGGCATCCAGCATTCTCCAGGTCTGGTCGGGCAGTAAGGCGACCCACAGCAGCGTCTGGGCCGATGCCAGCTTCAGCTCGAAAATCCACTGGTGGAAATAGTGGGGCCAGTTGACGCCCACCCGAGTCGGAACCAGCGATATCAAGAGGGGCAACAGCGTGGGCGCAGCAATGGCCGTGATGACGAATAGCGTGCCTGCCAGAGCCGCCTGCAGCGGCAATAGCCAACTGACGACGAGACACGCCAGCAGCAGAGGCGTCAGTAGCGAGCGGCGCATGTTACCCAGCAGCTTCAGACGCCCGGTCCAGGGCATCTCCCGCGCGAAAATCCATGGCACCAATTGCCAGTCTCCACGGGTCCAGCGATGCTGGCGCTTGGCGGCGACATCGTAGCGGGAGGGAAACTCCTCGATGACCTCCACATCCGAGGCGAGACCGGCACGAGCAAAAACCCCTTCGAACAGATCGTGGCTGAGTACGCTGTTCTCCGGTATGCGTCCGCTGAGTGAGGCTTCGAACGCATCGATGTCGTAGATGCCCTTGCCGGCGAAAGAGCCCTCGCCGAGAAGATCCTGATACAGGTCGGAAATGGTCGCGGCATAGGGATCGATGCCCCCGGGCGCGGAGAAAAGACGTTGATAGAGCGAACCTTGTTGACCCAACGGCAGCGAGGGCGTGACACGCGGCTGGAGAATGGCGTAGCCCTCCATGACACGCTGGTGGCGTTCATCGAACCTAGGTCGGTTCAGCGGATGTGCCATCTTGCCGATGAGTCGGCTGGCCGATCCCCGGGGCAGCCGAGTATCGGCATCCAGCGTGATGACGTAGTGCACGTCGTTCGGCAGAGCGGCTGGGTTCAGGAAGGTGGTATCGCGGGCGCCACGGAGCAGGCGGTTGAGTTCATGCAGCTTGCCGCGTTTGCGCTCCCACCCCATCCAGCAGTTTTCGCTGCTATTGAACACCCTCCGGCGATGCAAGAGATAGAAACGCTCGTTACCGTCACTGGCGCCATAGCGACGGTTCAGTTGGTCGACTGCCATACCGGCGGCGGCCAGTAGCGGAGCATCCTCGGCGATATCTTCATGCTGGGCATCGACCCCATCGGTCAGCAGAGCGTATACGATGGCGCCGCCACCGCTGGCCAGGTGATGGACCTCCAGCCGTTCGATCTGCTCCTGCAGGTCGGCCTCGCTGGTCAGCAGTGTCGGTACGGCGACCAGTGTACGAAGTGAGGACGGAACGCCTCCTGAGAGATCCAGGCTTGGCAGGGGCTTCGCACTGACGGTGAAAATGATGAGGCGGTTGACCAGCAGCGTAGCCACTTCGGTGGCGGGCAGCAGCCCCAATAGACCCAGTAACAACAGCCACCCCAGGGGCGACTCACCTGCGGAAAGCGACAGCGACCATAACGACCCCATTACCAGTGCCAGCAACCCAACCGTGACGAGCGCAATCAGGCCGACGTAACCACTCATGCCGTACGTCAGAAAGGCCTGCCGCAAGCGCTCGCGCGGCGAAGGTCGAAAGCCGATCGCTTGCTCCAGCGAAGGCCGGCCTGACGCAATCAGGAAATAGCCGGGGTCGCCCAGCCGGGCGGCCTCGACGGGGCCTTCAGCGCTCGCCATGGCCTCACGCGCCGCGGCCAGGGCATATTCCACGACTTCCAGTTCCTCATGCCTTGAACCCCGGGCCAGCTGTTCTACGGCACTGCGGTAACTATTGCGAGTCGGGAAATCCAGCGTCGTGAAGGGGCTACCTTGGTTCAGCCGTGCGTCGACCAGACTGACGCTTTCGAAGAGTTCCGCCCAGTCGATACTCGATACCAAGCGCATGCTGGTAATGACGTTGCGCACGGTGACGTTGGCAGCACCCTGGCGCTGCTGAGCTTGCTGAACCATGTCATCGATGGAGTCGCCCTGGGCAGCGACTCGCTCCTCCAACCAGCCCACCATGGGGTTGGCTCGCGAATCCAACCCTCGCATACGCTTCGCCAGTTGGGCAACGAAAGGCGCTGCCAATGGCTTCATGTTACGCGGTGGCGTACCGTCATCCAGGTTGGAGCGATGGCCCTCGGGAGCGAGCCATCGAGTGGCCAGCAAGTCAGCCTCGTTGCGCGCCGCCTGCTCACTGACGATCTGGTCGGCAAGGCGCCGCAGGTTCTCGACAAGCACGATTCGCAGGGTAATCGCTACCGCCCATAGCTCACCGATACTCAACGGCTGAACGCGTTGATAGGCGGCAATGAAGCCTTGCAGGGTATCGGGATCGAGGTGACTGTCGGTATGGGCGACAAAGGCCCAAGCCAGGCCGAAGACGCGGGGATAGCCGGCAAAGGGGCCTTCGGCCAGTTTCGGTAGCTGTCGATAATAACCGGGAGGCAGGTCGCCGCGGATCTCGCGGATCTGAGCTTCGATGATGTGGTAATTGTCGAGCAGCCAGGCCGCGGCGGGAACGATATCGCGCCCCTCGGCCAACTCTGCGGCGCTGGCGCGATAGGCCTTCAGCAGAACCTTGGCATTGTCATCGAGCCGTCTTGCCAGTGGCAAGACCCGAGGAGGCTGGTCAGTGACACGCTGAGCCAGCGCAAGGCTGCCGGCGTGCTGTTCGAGCCGTTCGGCACTGAACAGCTCTTGCCGCACCGGGACGGTATCATTCCAGGGCGTTGACGAGGTAAAAGCCCGAAATGCAATACGATGAAGAAAGGGCACGAGCACTATCCTGGTCGATGCGCCTTACCCACTGGGGCAGGCGATATGTCACCACCGGAATCATGCGGAAAAACCATGCTCCTGTCGGTTCGCCAGCGCACCGAACTTCGGGACAGGCTGGGGCAAGACTGTCTTGTCGCCGTCATGCATTGTGCGGATAGCGTTACCGAGGGCACCCACATGGAAAACCTTCGCAACCCGATAGCCAGCTCCCTTGCCCCGTGGAGCTTTCGTCCAGCCATCGCGCGTCGCCCAGACCACGAGCCGATCGATTTCGGTACATTCACGTACGTTCACGTTGCCCCCTGCGCTAACCGAAGCGTGTCACTGCAAGCGGCTCGTGGAGACGACGAACTCATGAGCATGGACCCCAACCTCCCCTAATCCTGTAGGATCTTGCAGGTCCATTGCACGCCCTTTCCTCATGGCCATATCCGTATTCCTCATACTTGGCAGGACGCGCAGCTCGCCAAGCCGCCGCCGTATGCTATGGGTTAGGGAAGGACAGCTTCAGGAGGTAGCCTCATGACCCAGCATGAAAGAACCGTGATGGCCTTCGATGATCAGGGCCGCGAGTACATGATCGACATGTTCGTCAGCGCGCGCGAACTCAGCGAGATGCAGCATGCCGGGGCCACGCGAGGCTCAACCAGCTTTCGCACCCACGACGGCCACGACGTGACCTACCTCGGCAACGGTGAGTTCATGATCCTGGTGCCAGGCGAGGAAGGTGGCACGACCGTCCGGACCGACGACTCGGAGTTCGTTTGACGCGGTATCTACTCGGTCAACCCGATGATCACCGGCGCTGCATGTGCAGGAACCGCGCAACACATCAGCACCTCGCCCTCCGCAGCTATCGCCAGTGGCGGCACGGGGTAGCGCACCTCGCCGGATACCAGGCGCTGCGCGCAGCTCCCACAGCGCCCTACCCGACAGCTGGACAGCGGCGCTAGCCCTGCCTGCTCGGCCAACTCCAGCAAGGTGCCCTGCGCTGGTGTCCACTCGACAACGGTCTGCGGCTGGTGTGGCTTATCGTGGCTCCTGGATGCTGATGAGAACGTGACCTGGGCATGCGCCGGCAGCGCTTGTGGCGCAGCCGCTTTCATCTCAGTTGCCTCGGGGGATTCAAGCGAGCCGCGCCCGAAGAACTCGTGGTGCAGGTGCTCGCGGGGCATGCCGAGCGCCAGCAGCGCCGCATACTGCACTCGCATGAACCCCTCCGACCCACAGAGATAGACGTGACTGCGGGCCATGTCCGGCAACCAGGCCGTGAGCGTTGCCAGCTTCAATCTCCCTTGCGAGTGATGCGTCCTGCCCAGTACATCCTCCGCTGTGGGGCGGGTGTAGGCGATATGCAGGTGCAGCCAGGGATAGCGGCCAGCCCAAGCCTGCAGCACGTGCGCGAAGGCCTGTTCCCGCCCGTTGCGCGCGCTGTGCACGAAGAATACCTCGCCAGACGGTGGCTCGCCGGCGTCGGCACGCTGCACCATGGCCTCCAGCATGGCGATCATCGGAGTGATGCCCACGCCGGACGACACCAGCACCACGACGTTCGAACGCTCGCGCAGCGTGAAATCTCCCGCCGGAGATAGCGCCTCGAGCACGTCCCCCACCACGTACTCGTCATGCAAAAGGCGAGAGACTGTTCCATGCTCTTCGCGCTTGACCGAGATCCGGTAGCGAGGCATCCGCTCATACCATGCGCCGGAGAGACTGTAGCTGCGCGTCAGCGTGGCCTGCCCGCGAGCAAGTGGATGCCCGGTCTTGGCGGAAAGACGCACGCTGAGGAACTGCCCGGCCGCATAAGGCGCCAGCGGCAGGTCGTCCGCGGCCAGTGGCTCCAGGTAGAAGGAGGTGATGACGTCGCTCTCCCTGACCTTGTCGGCAATCCGCAGGTGGCGATAGGCGTTTCCGGCCGCCTCCTTGGGCCAGGTGCCCGTCTGTGCCAACGAGGGGGAACGCTCAAGCAGCCGCCCGTGCGGAGGCAGGGCGTTTTCTACATGCCAGATCCGCTCCGGCACGATGTCCACGATGCGCTCGGCCCCCTCGACCAGCGACGCACGCCGAGGGTCCCAGTCGATCCGGCCGCGCCCCTGCAGCACCAGGGCTTCACCGGTCGTGAAATCGGGAATGAACAGACTGACCCGCGGGTCCTGCTCGATGTTGCCCAGGGTATTGAAGAAACGATTGCCCGGAAAATCCGGGAAAGACAGGCTCCCGTCCGCGTTCAAGTGCAGGAAACCCGGCTTGCCGCCGCGATGGGAGATATCCACGCCCTGGCTCGCATCCCCCAGCTCGCCGGCGCGGGTGGCGATGAAGAAAGTATCGGCCTGGGCCAGCAGGGCCCTGCCGACACGCGAGGCGATCGATACCTGCCGACTGACGGGTGGCGCTTCTTGCCCCGTCTGCCAGTCCACCTCGCGTTGCTGTATGTACTGGGGGCAGTTGCCGAAGCTCTGGTCGACCGAGACCCGTATTCCCTCGGCATCACGGGAACGCACCGTGCCATTCAGCCGATTGCGGCGACGGCTGGTCATCTCGAGCCCAAGCAGCCCCATTCTTGCTCCGGGCTCCAGTGAGAGACCCAGAGCCTCCGCCAGCGGTGGCACCCGGTGGATCAGCAGCTCGCTGGCCGTCGCCGTACACAGCTGACCCGAGGCGCCATAGGTCACTACCGCCCACGGCCACCCCTGTCGGTCCAGCGCCCCCATGAACAGCACCGGCAGGCTGCCGAAGAACTCGACGTGCTGGTCGGGCATTGCGGCACGCACGAAGGCGGAAACCCGCTGCACATAGGTGTCGGGCACGCCGGCACGCTGCTGCACCCTGCGCTCGCCCTCATGGAATACCTGCCGGTTCGCTGTCATGGGATTCGCCTCCTGTCGCCGCCGTTCGATCAGACCAGTGCCGGGCTGCGCACCATGCCGACGAAACCGGGCTGTGCCTCGATGCGCCCGAGCCAGGCGAGGATGGCGGGATACTCCTTCAGGCTCACCCCACCCTCCGGGGCATGGGCGATATAGCTGTAGCCCGCCACGTCCGCCAGGGTGATCGCGCTGCCGGCCAGATACGCCTGGCGGCCGAGATGTTTCTCCATCACCGAGAGGAGCGAGTGCGCCCGGGCAATCGCCTGCTCATGATCCAGTGGCGCGTTGAAGAGCGTCACCAGACGCGCGGCACAGGGCCCCGTGGCAATCTCCCCAGCGGCGACGGACAGCCAACGCTGTACCTGGGCAGCAGCGATCGGCTCCGTGGGCAGCCAGCGGTCGTGCGCGTCATAGCGCCGCGCCAGGTAAACCAGAATGGCGTTGGAATCGCTGAGGAACACGCCGTTGTCCTCTATCGCCGGCACCTGACCGAACGGGCTGATTTTCAGGAACTCGGCCGCCTTGTGCGCGCCGTTGGCCATATCGACATCGACGGTCTCATAGGGCAGCTCAAGCAGCGCGAGCATCAGCTCGACCCGGTGGCAGTGGCCGGACTTGGGGTTGCGAAACAGACGGATTGGCGCGGCGTCACGCGGAAAGCGCGCATTCACGCTAGTGGGCGTCGGCATGGCAAAAGACTCCTGCTGGTTGCATGACACGCCGTGAAGGGTCACGACGGCGGAACATCACCAGACTAATCTTTGCGCCATACCACTAGAATCCTCACGACTGGCAATTCATTATTCCGGGAATTAATAGCAATCAGCGTGCTTTCGGATATCCCTAATGGATCGTCTCCAGACCCTGGAAGTCTTCGTCGCCGTGGCCGATGCCGGCAACTTTGCCGCCGGAGGTCGGGCCATCGGCATGAGCGCCCCCTCGGTGACCCGCGGCATCAACGCGCTGGAAGCGCGTCTCGGGGTACGCCTCTTCACGCGCACCACGCGACGGGTTCGCCTGACGGAGATCGGGAGGCGCTACCTGGAGGACGCACGGCGCATCCTCCAGGAACTGCAGGCGGCCGATGATGCCGTCAGCGGAGCGGCGGCTCGCCCCACCGGGCTGCTGCGTATCAACTGTCCCAATGAGTTCGGCCGCATCCACGTTATGCCGGTCCTGCTGGAATACCTCGATGCCTATCCGGAAATGCGCGCGGAAATCGTGATGGTGGATCGCGTGGTCAACATCATCGAAGAGGGCTTCGATATCGCGGTGCGTATCGGCTCGTTGCCCTCCTCCGGCCTTTCCGCCATCAAGGTGGGAAGCGTGCGCCGGGTGGTTTGCGCAGCGCCCGGCTATCTCGCCCGCCACGGCACGCCCACCACCCTGGAGGAGTTGACGGCACATCGCATCCTCGCCACCACGACACTGAGCGCCAACAAGGAGTGGCGCTTCGGCAGCGACTACGACCAAGTGGTGCGTATCAGCCCCCGAGCGACGATCAGCAGTATCGCGGCTTGTATCGAGGCCGTGCGCAATGGCTGGGGAATCGCCCGGGTGCTTTCCTATCAGGTGGGGGAGGATCTCGAGGCAGGACGGCTAAAGGCCGTGCTGGAAGCATACGAACCCCCGCCGCTGCCTATCCACTTAGTGCACAGCGAAGGCCGTGGCGCCGTCGCCAAGATCCGTACCTTCCTCGACCTGGCAGCGGAGCGCCTGAGAGCCTCGGCGATTCTCAACCCTGGCCAGCCCCCGGCTGGCAGAGCTTAGGCGCCGCAGGCACAGCAAGGTGGTTGAGAGCAGTTGACAAGATCCCGTTCCTTTTATAGAACGTTCATTAAAAGGAACACTCTGGATCGCCCGCCATGGACAAACTCTCTCTCGGCACCCTGGGCCAGCACTTGCAGGGCCTGCGTCAGGCACAGGGCTTGTCGCTATCGCAGCTGGCCGCCGCCGCCGGTATCGCCAAGTCGAACCTGTCGCGCCTGGAGCAGGGCAACGGCAATCCCACCCTTGATACCATCTGGCGCCTGGCGGTGCAGCTGAAGGTACCCTTCGGCACCCTCGTGGCGCCTATCGCCGTGCCCCTGGGCGAGGATGGCGTGGAGGTACGCCTGCTCGACCAGGGCAAGGAGCGACCTCAGGTAGACGCCTACTGGATGCGCTGCGCGCCGCATACCCTGCGTCTTGCCGAACCCCACACCCCCGGCGCTCGTGAATCGCTCATTTTGATCAGCGGCACCCTGGAGGCCGGCCCGGAAGGCGACACCCGAACCCTCTCGGCCGGCGACACCTTGACCTTCGCTGCCGACCGCCCCCACCTCTACCGCACCGAGGACAACTGGGCCACGCTGCTGCTCAGCGTCGTCTATCACGAGGAACCCACCTCATGAGTCTGCAAGCCACCACACCGTCCTACCGCCCCTGGTTGACCGGCATGAGCGAGGCCATCCCGCTGCTCGGCGGCTATGTGCCGGTGGCGATCTCCTTCGGGCTGATTGCCACCCAGGCCGGCTTCAGTACCTGGGAAGCCGTGCTCATCTCGACGCTGATCTATGCCGGCGCCTCCCAGTTTCTGTTCGTCGGCATGGTGGCTGCCGGCGCGCCGCTATGGCTGGTAGTGGCCATGACCCTGCTGATCAACCTGCGCCATGTGGTCTACGCCCCCAACCTGGCCCCCTGGTTGACATCCAGCCGATGGTGGCCCTGGCTGATGCACGGCCTCACCGACCAGATCTTCGCCGTGGCCCATGCCCGCCTGCCCCAGCTACCGGCCTCTCAGCGCCTTGGCTGGTTCACCGGTGCAGCGCTGCTGGCCTGGCTGAGCTGGATCGGTGGCACGGCACTGGGCGCAGTGGCCGGTGGCGAGCTGATCGCCCGCTGGACCCTGATGGGCGAGATCCTGCCCTTCGCCCTGCCTGCGCTCTTCCTGGTGCTGATAGCGCCGCGGTTCACCTCACGGCGCTGGAGCCTGGCCCTCGGCCTGACCATTCTCAGCGCTCTGCTGCTGACGATCCTGGGGCTGACCAATCTGGCGATTCCCCTCGCTGCCGCCTGTGGCGCCCTGTGCTTCCAGGTCGTCAAGTTCGGCCACAGCCAAAGAAGCGAACACGCACAGGGAGACCGCCATGAGTAGCGCCCTGTGGTTTGCCGTCCTCGCCTCGGCGCTGGGTACCCTGCTGATACGCGTGCTGCCACTGTTCTGGATGCAGCGCCGCCTCGAGCGGCAAGGCGACGACAGCATGGAGGCGATGCCCCAGTGGCTGAGCCTGCTCGGTCCGGTGATGATCGCCGCCGTGTTCGGGGTATCGCTGATGCCGGTAACGCCCAGCGCCAGCTCCTGGCTGGCCACCCTCATCGGCGTTCTGGCGACCCTGGTCGTGTGGTGGTACAAGCGCACCCTGGGCTGGCCGGTGGCGGCGGGCGTGGCAGCCTTTGGGGTAGTGGTGATGTTGGCCGGGTGAGCCAGCCCCTCTCGATAGGCCCCGAGTTGGCAGGGCTGGCAGCCATGTGCAGGGATGCTAAAGTTACTACACCCACGCTCTGGAACATTACCCCCGGTGGTGAACATAAAGGGATGTAGCCACCTTTCGTGGGCAGAAAAGGGACGTCCAATGAAGATCAAACAATCCATCTGTACTGGAATCGCTCTGCTTGCCCTCGTCATCACAGCAACTGCCCTGGCCGAGGAACCGCTGGCGGAAGCAGAACTCAGCAGCGGCCTGGCCGTCGGCCAAGTGACACAGGCCATTCGATCCGACGGTGTGCTTACCGTCAGAGTTGGCTTTGCCGCACCGGAAGGCGCCGCCAGCTCAAGCCGCAGAGAGCATGAGACGCTCTACAGTTCGATCGGCACAACCTCTTACCGTCAGAATTTCTATGTCATCGCGGGCGAGAACCGGCATCTATTGCTGGCCGACACCGAAGGCACACCTCTGACCGTCCCATCACTGACGATTACGCGCGAGGGCAATACCGTCCGCGGGACTTGGTGGGGCAAGTTTCCCGCTCCCGAAGAGGACATAACAAGCTTTTCGCTCGCACTCCCCGGCGGTATGCTCTTCGACAACGTGCCGATCAGCGATGAATAGTCGATTGGCGTTTGCCGGTGCCTGCGGGTGCGTAGCGCTTATTGCAGGCACGGCGTTTGCCGCTGAAGATAACGAGCGGGTGCCTGATCTTTCATCCACCGTAATTCTCCCGATCGAACGGACTGTGATCCCGATCGAGGGTCTTGCCCTTGGCACTGTCGCATCGATATCGCCCCTGGCGAAACAGGCCATGACTCTCTCCGAAACCAGCGAAACAATCGAAGCAACCGTTGTCGGTGATGAGATTCGGCTCTCAATATTGGGAGATGTACTCTTCGCTTTCGACAGCGACGCAATTGAACCCGCCGGAGCACGGGTATTGGAAGAACTGGCGGCATTCCTTCGCGAGTCCGACATTGAAGCCGTGCTTGTCGAAGGTCATACCGACAGCATTGGTTCAGCCAGCTACAATCTCGAACTTTCGGAGCGTCGCGCCCAGGCGGCCATCAACTGGCTTATCGAGAACGAGCAGCTTTCCGATATCGAATTCACGCAAGAAGGCCATGGCTTCGAACGACCTGTGGCGGACAACACCCATCCGGACGGATCGGACAATCCCGAAGGCCGCCAGCAGAATCGCCGGGTTGAATTCGTCATTGATGAAAGTGACTGAATACGGAGCGAAGCGGCGCCATACCGTGGTCAGCTGCGCAGGTCTAGTAACCCTGCTGCTGGCCCTGCTGCCGATAGCAGCTTCCGCGGCGGCCAATTGCCCCGCCGAGTCCAACGCCGACCTGGCCGCTATCAAGGGAGTGGGTGAGCACTCGGCCCTACCCGCCGGCCAGGCGGTGATCGCCGACGGCGTGGTCACCGGAGCCTTTCTCGGTCGCGACCGGCTGAACGGCTTCTATCTGCAGCAGGCAACCGAGCATGGTCCCGTCGGCCTGTTCGTCTATATGCCTGGCACCACGCCAAGCGATGAGGCGCTCATCGCACCCGGCAACCACCTGCAACTCCACGCCCGTACCGGCGAGTACCGCGGCCAGATCCAGCTGCAGCGGGTCGAGCGGATTGAGCCCTGTGCCAGTGACGAGCTGCCCGAGCCGCTTGCGGTTGATTGGCCACTCAGCGAAGAGCAGCTGTCACGCAAGGAGGGGCTACTGCTGGCGTTTCCGCAGCCCCTGACCGTTACCGGAAACTATGAGCTCGCCCGCTACGGTTCACTGAGACTGGCCGACACCCGCCTATTCCGCCCCACCAATACACCCGGCGAGACCCAGCAGCGGGATATCCTGGTACTGGACGACGGCAGCTACCGCGCCTTCCCAAGCCCCATTCCCTACCTGGATGCGGACGGCAGCCGCCGCGTTGGCAGTACCGTTCAGGGGCTGACCGGGATACTCACCCACGCCTTCGACGCTTACCGCCTGCACCCCACCCTCGAGCCGCACTTCGAGGACGCCAACCCCCGCCCGGGGCCGCTGCCGGAACCGGGGGAACGGCTGCGGGTAGCAACCTTCAACGTCGAGAATTACTTTCTCACCCTCGGCCAGCGCGGTGCTGCCAACGCCGCAGAGCTGGAGCGCCAGCGGGCCAAGCTCGCCGCTGCGATTGAGGGCCTGCAGGCCGATATCCTGGCCTTGGTGGAAGTCGAGAACGACCCGCGCGCCCTGGCCGACCTGGTCGAGCAGCTCAGCGAGCGGACCGGGATCCGCTATCGTGCGGTCGGTGGGGATGCCAACCGCGGCAGCGATGCCATCAAGCTCGCCCTGATCTACCGGCCGGACCGGGTAGAGGCCGTGAGCGAACTCTATGCCGACGACGACCCCACCCATCACCGCCCACCGCTGGCGGCCTTCTTCCGCAGCCTGGACGGTGGCCCGGCTTTCGGCGTCGTCACCGCCCACTTCAAGTCCAAGACCGGCTGCCCGCCCCGGGGCGATATCGACCGCGGCCAGGGCTGCTGGAACCAGCGCCGGGTGGAGCAAGCCCAGGCCATGAACGGCTTCTTCGACCACCTCGCTGCCGCCGAGGGACACGAGCGCCTGCTGCTGATCGGCGACCTCAACGCCTACGGCGCCGAGGACCCGACACGCACCCTGACCCACGCAGGGCTGGTCAATCTGATCGCCCGAGAGCTGCCGCCGGAGCGCCGCTACAGCTATGTGTTCCGCGGCGAGTCAGGCTATTTAGACCATGCCCTGGCCAGCCCAGAACTGGCCGCGGCAGTGGCAGAAGTCCGCCCGTGGCCCATCAATGCCGATGAACCGCCCTACCTAGGCTACGACGGGCCGGACAACGCAGCGCCCCACTTCCGCTCCGACCCCTTCCGCTCATCGGACCACGACCCGATTGCGGTGGACCTGGAGTGGCGTTAGGTGGAAGCGAATTGAGGCTCGATGATGGGGGCGCCGATCGACATCGTGGACGCCCGCATCATCTCGAGGGGATCAGCGACGCCGACGTCCCAGATCGATGTCGTCGCGGTTGGTGGCCGCTCCGACGGCAGCGCCCAGGCCACCCCCGATAACCGCCCCCTTGGTCATGCTGCCGCCGGTCATGGCTGCAGTGCCGGCGCCGGCGGCTGCCCCCAAGCCGGCGCCACTCAGCGCTCGCTCACCGGTGGTGGTGCCGCAGCCAGTAAGTCCCAGGGCCAGCACGCCGGTCAGCAGTCCGATAGATAGCATTCGCATATCGTTTCCCTCCCAATAGGGTCAATTACGACCAATCATCCAGTTTGATTTCTTTGGCAACCAAGCAACCGCCCCGGCTTCGGTATCCACTCGCCGCCTTGGCCGGAGCGCAAGCCGTCGAAACCGCGCAGCGCAGCATCAAATCGCATCTCATGGGGCCACTGGTTGCCGATGCGCTGTATCCCTTATACAGCCTCGTGAGGAAGAGGGTTCATGGACCGGATGATGATCCACACTCTTTGAGAATTTCAGGCACTTGAGTCTCAAAATGACGACAGCCCGAACTGCAGTGGAGGAGAGATTTAGAGCGGCGCTCCTATTGCAAACACAGGAGCACAACATTGGCACTTCGGACTATCAGGTTCACAAGTCTTAAGTTCTAGAATCTGGACACCACCCCTTCAGCTTCCAACGCCGATGCCAAAGTGGCGAATGGGTCGATCAGCAGAGACGGCCAGGGTTCGACGTACCACTTCTGGCGTGAAAGGAGGACGAGTGAAACGCACCCCGATGGCATCGTACAGGGCGTTGGCGATGGCCGGGGCACCGGGCAGAGAGGTGGATTCACCCACTCCCAGCGGCGGTGCCTCGGGGCGCTCGAGGAGCATGACGTCGATCTCGGGCAGCTCGGAGAACCGCAGGATCGGATAGCCGCCCCACTCCCGGCTCACCGGCAGGCCGTCCTCGAAGGCGACCCGCTCCTTGAGGGTCCGGCTCAGCGTCTGGATGACATTGCCGTGCACCTGATGACGCACGCCGGCCGGGTTGACCATGAGGCCGGCGTCCTGGCCCACGACCAGCCGCTCGATGACGATGCGTCCACTCTCGGGGTGCACCTTCAACTCAACCACCCATGCTGCCAGGGCCGCGCCAAAACCGGGAAACTTACTGTGTACGTACTGGGCGTAGGCCACCCCTCGCCCATGGTGCCAACCCTCGACCATCCGGGGTGCGGAATGGGCCACCCGGGGCTGCCAGCCCGCTCGCGCTGCCACGGCCTCGGTCAACTCCACCGCACGCGGGTCGGTCAGGTAGCGCAGCCGATAGGTTACCGGATCCTCACCGGCCAACTGGGCCAGTTCGTCGATATGGCTCTCATGAGCGAAGGTGTTGGGCATGGCCGAGACCCCACGCAACCAGGAGGCGCGTACCAGGGTCGGCACGTCATCGCAGGCGATCTGCCGATGCGGGTAGCGATAAGGCGGGACCGAGGTACGATCCCCCATCTCGAAGGGGATATCGCTGGGCTTTACGATGCCGGTCAGCAGCAGGGCCAGGGTCGGGGCATTGTTCGAGGGATAGCGGGCGACGAAGCGATAGGCGGCGGGGCTGCCATCAGCGTTCAGGCCCCCCTGGACCTCCATCAACTGGGCAGCCCCCTTGGGCTCCCAGCCATGCTCCTGCTCCCGGGTCAGCTGTACCCGCACCGGCCGCCCCACCGCTCGCGACAGCAGCGCGGCATCGGCTCCCACATCATCGGCACAGTTGCGACCGTAACAACCGGCGGCTTCCATGCGGGTAACGGTGATCACGCCCTCGTCGAGCCCCATCAGCCGCGACAGGTCTGCGCGCAGGCTGTGGGGATTCTGGGTGCCGGACCACACCTGCAACCGGTCGTCACGATAGTCGGCCACCGAGCAAGAGGGGCCGATGGAGCCGTGTAGTTGGAAAGGCCAGACATAGGTGCGAGATACACGATGCGCAGCCCGGGCCAGCGCTCCCGCCGCATCGCCCTCCTCCAGCAAGGGTCGCCGTTGGGCCGGCAGCTCTCGCAGGGCCTGTTCCAGATCGTCGAGCCGGGGGAAGCCCTTCGGATCGCGCCAGGTGACCTTGAGCCGCCTGGCCGCCGCCGCGGCCTGCTCCTCACGCTCGGCGACTACGCCCACGAAATCGCCGATCACCACCACCTGGATCAGCCCTGGCATGCCGGCCACCGAGGCCTCATCCACCGCCACCAGGCTGGTGCCGACGAAGTCTCCACGATCATGGCCGGTATAGGGCGGGCGGATCACTCGGCCGTGCAGCATGCCGGGCAGGCGCAGGTCATGAACGAAGGTCAGCTTGCCGACTACTTTGTCAGGAATATCCACCCGCGGCGCCGCCCACCCTACCAGCAGATAGTCACTGGCCGGCTTGAGCGGTACCTCATCGGCAAGCTTCAGGGCATGACGCTCGCCGTGGAGAAGTTCACCGTAACTCACGGCGGGTCGATCACCCTCGGCCGGCAGGATGGTTCCCGCTACACAACGCAGGCCGCCCCGCTCTACGCCAAAGTGGCTAGTGGCCAGATCCAGCAGGTATTCGCGAGCCTGGGCTGCCGCACGCCGCAACGGTTCGGCGGTGATCTGAATGGTGGCGCTGGCGATGGTCGGCCCCTGGTTGGGCACCTCGAAGGGATCCCCCAGCACCATGGTGACCCGCTCGAGGTCAACCTCCAGCTCCTCGGCGACGATCTGGGCCAGAGCCGTGCGGATACCGGTGCCCAGATCCACGTGGCCGTTGAAAGCCATCACCCGGCCATCCGCGAGCACGGCAATGAAGAGTTCGGGTTCGGTGGGTATAAAATCCGAGTGTGTACCCGGCTGGCCAGGTGCCGGCTTGGGAGGAATCACGGGCTCTCGGTAGACCACCAACAGGTCGGTGCCATGGAGGAGCGCGTGTCGATCCGGCAGTGTGGTGGACGCCATTCAAGCCTCATTGCTGTTATCGGTGGCCAGGAGCGCGATACGTTGGTGACAGCGGCATCGCATGGAAGGGGTAGGCCAGCTTGCCCTGCTCGCCATTAAGTTATAGTGTATACACCATAAATAAGCACGACTTTCCCATCGCCCGCAAGCCTATGTCGCGCCCGCATTGACACTAGAGGCTACTCTGCCCCGCCAGAGCCATACTCCGGCGGTGAGACCGCGACAACCATAGGTTGTCGGCAGCACACCAAGGATGCCCCATGACTACAGAGACGCCATCTCACGCCGCCATGTCCAGCGACCACCGAACCCCCACCGAACAGGGTTATGACTTCTCGGAGCAGGTCGGTCATTTGCTGCGCAAGGCCTACCAGCGCCATACGGCGATCTTCCAGCGCCACAGTTGTGACAAACAGCTGACTGCCATCCAGTTCGTCACCCTGTGCACGGTCATGGAGCGCGGGCCAAGCTCGCTCACCGAGATCGTCAATGCCACCGCCATCGATCCCGCCACGATCCGTGGGGTGATCAAGCGGCTCAAGGCACGGGAGTGGATCACCCTGACCACCGATCCCGGCGACCAGCGCAAGGTGATGGTGGTCATCACCGAGGCGGGTGAGTCCCTGGTCGAGACCATGGTGCCCATCGCCAAGCAGATCAGCGATCAGACCATGAGCAACCTCAATCCCGCCGAACGCATCGCCCTGATGCATCTGCTGGAGAAGATGAACGCCGACGGCTGAGGTAGCTGCCCGGCCGCTGTCGGCCGGGTCGGGTCAGTCATGCCGCAAATGATCCAGCGTCTCGTCGAGGAAGACCACGTCGCCGTACTTGCTGTCGATATCGAACAGGTTGGCCTCGTGTGGCGCAGGGTGGCGATCACCGACGCAATCGCGCACCACCATCACTCGGAAGCCATGCTGCAGGCCATCCACGGCGGTGGCGCGAATGCACCCGCTGGTCGAGCAGCCGGTCAGGATCAGGGTATCCACCCCCATGGCCACCAGTGTCGAGGCCAGCGAGGTGCCGAAGAAGGCGCTGGCATACTGCTTGGTGATCACCAGCTCATCGCCAGACGGGATTACCTCCTCGCAGAAGGCCGCATAGGGGTTGCCCGGCACCATGGCGCGCATCACCGGTGCCTTCTTGACCCAGATGCCACCGTCACGCTGGTCCGGCGCCTGGTAAAGAATATTGGTATGAATAACCGGCACCCGGGCCTCGCGCGCCGCCGCCAACAGCCGCGGCATCCTTGCCACCGCCTCTACCACACCCGGGGCATAGAGCGGCGAGCCCGGCGTGGTGTATCCCTGCATGAAGTCGACAACCAATAGAGCGGCCTTTTTACCGAAACCGATCCGGCCATCCCAGACGCCCTTGTAGTTGTCGCTGGCTTCCTGAGCGTGTTGCGTCATGACGGTCTCCTCAGTAGGCGCCCGACAGCAAAGCGCCGGCTCCCGGCACCACCGGTTCGAGATCGAGGGCCTTGAGCATGGCGTAGGTGGTGGCAATGGCTGCGGTGACCACCGGCTTGCCAGTGATCGCTTCCACCTTGGAGACGGCGGCCAGCGAGGGCATCTGCACACAAGCAGAGAGCACGATGGCATCCACGTCGCTGTAGTCGAGGCCGGCGACAATCTCCGGCAGATTGGCGGGGTCGTGGCGAGCCACGTCGAGATTGTTGGAAATCTCCAGCGCGCGGTAGTCGACCACCTCGACGCCCTCCTCACGGATATAATCCACCACCATCTCGGTGAGCGGCTTCATGTAGGGCGCCACCACCACCACGCGCTTAGCCTTCATTACGCCCAGGGCATCCACCAGGGCGCCGGCACTGGTCACCACCGGAGTGTCGCAACCGTTCTCCTCGGTGCGGCTACGCAGGCGCCGCTGGGATTCGCGGTGGTATCCCGGCCCCATGGACATTATCGCCACCAGGCAGGCATAGCCCATCACGTCCACTGCCGCGTCAGAGAGCTCCAGCGCACAGCGGTCGGACTCACCGTCCATGGCAGCCAGCTCATCCTTGCTCACGGTCTTCATGCGCATGCGGCTGGAGTGGAAAGTGAAACGCTCTGGGCGAACCAGTTGTCTCGCAGCCAGCATCGCGGGAATTTCCGTCTCCATGGTGATGTTGGAGCTGGGTACGATCTGGCCGATACGGTATGTCTTGGTCATGGCGTAAGGCCTCTCTCAGAGTTCAGTGCCCAGGAAGTCCTCGAAGGCGGCGAAGAAGCCCTCGTAGTCGTCCCAGGGAATCATGTGTCCCGCCCGCGGGGCGGTGGTGATGCGAATCGACGGCAGCAGGTCGCGGATCTCGGCACGATCTTGATCCTCAATCACCCCGCCCTTGCCGGCGCAGATCAACAGCGTCGGTACCGTCACACCGGGAAGGTCCTGATGGATATCCACGCTGTGGAACTCCTCGAAGGCTTGGACGATGGCTGGCTCGTAGCAGGTGTGCAGCCACTCGGCGCGCAGGCGCAACTGATCCTCGCTCCAGGTCGGGCAGTACCGACGCATGGTCTCGAGGTCGGCACCCCGGAGGCAGTCACGGATCGAATCCACGTACCAAGGCAGTTTGCTGGGGTACTCGCGGCGCCCCGGACCGGAGACCGGCGGATCGATCAGTACCAGCTTGTCGATGTCTCGAGCGCCCCGGGACAGGGCACGCAATGCGAAGCGGGCGCCCATGGAATGGCCGGCAAGAATGACACGCTCCAGCCCCAGCGCCGCGATGAACGCGCTCACGTCATCGGCACAGGTATCGGTGTCGTAGGCGAGTTCGGGGCCGCTGGAGGAGAGACCGCGGCCGCGCACGTCGAGCACATAGGTATCGAAGTGTCGGCCGAGGCGCTCGGCCACGAATCCCCAGGTCACGGCCGGGCTGGTGATACCGGGAATCAGCACCAGCGGCTGGCGGGTGGCCGATGCCTCACCGCCGTAGCGCAGGTAGTGCTGGCGGATGCCATTGGCCTGGACATTGGCACCGTACAGGAAGGTACTGCTCATGCCGGACTCTCCTCATCGGTGTGCTGCAGCTGCTTGAGCGGCACCTCGTAGACGTCATAGCCGAACACCCAGGCCGGGTCTTCGTCATGACGCAGCCAGGTGTTGTCGTGGGAGACCTTCTGCACGCGGGAGGCGCGCTCGAAGCGGTTGGTACGGTACAGCTCGAAGGCGTCGTGATAACGGTCGGCACCGACCTCATCCAGACAACGCACCAGCATGGCGGCATCCTCAATGGCCATGGCGGCGCCCTGGGCCATGTGCGGCTTCATCGGATGGCAAGCATCGCCAAGCAACACCAGGCGGTTGTCATGCCACAGTGGCAAGGGGTTACGCTCGAGCAACGGCCACTTGGTGACCGTCTCGGTGCAGTCGATCAGTGCCTGGGCCGTGGGGTGATAACCCTCGAAGGCCTTGCGCATCTCTTCGCGAGAGCTGTCCACGAAGGAGGTACCGTGATTCCATTCCGGCTCCGGCACCCCGGTGACGTAGTAGTACTCCTTCTCATCGCCGGTCACGAAGTAGACCATCATGTGGCGATCCTCCGACCACCACTTCACGCACGCCTCGAAGTCGAGGTCATAGGCCTTGAGCTTCTCCGCCGAGATGATCGCCCGATGGGCGACCCAGCCGCTGTAGGTGGGCGCTTCGGGCCCCAGCAGTTTCTCGCGGATGCGTGAATTGACGCCATCGGCGCCGATCACCAGGTCGGCCTCGTCGGTCGTGCCATCGGCGAAGGTCATGGTCACCTTGTCGCCACTGTCGTCGACGTTCACCAGTTGCTTGTCGAAGTAGAGCCGCTCCTGATCCAAGGTGCTAACCATCAACTCATGCAAGTCGCCGCGGTGCACGGTGATATAGGCCGCACCGTACTCTTCGCGGGCGAAATCACCGAGCGGGATGCGCGACAGGTACTCGCCGCTCCTGCCATCGCGACTGAACCAGTGGGTCGGATGGGAGCCCATGGCGTTGAGCTTGTCCTCGATGCCAATGCGACGCATCACCTTCATGACGTTGGGGCCGAGGTGAATACCGGCGCCCAGCCGGGAAAAGGCTGGAGCCTGCTCGTAGACCCTTGTGTCGTAGCCTGCCTGCTGCAGGAGCGCACCCGCTGCAGCGCCTCCGAGACCTGCACCAATAACGGCAATTTTTCGATTCTTGGTCATTTACTCCACCTCTTTGATTTTATTGATCTTCCTCGATGCCCTGATGCCAGTGGCAGAAGACAGAGGGCAGAGGGCATGCGTAGAGCAACTCTTCGTCAGGGCGCTCCAGCATGGGGCACGCGCCAGGGGTGACACGAAACTCAATTACAACGTATACACCATTATTTTTCACGTCAAGCACCGTTTATCGATTGGCTCACCGGGCAGCCCGACCTAGTCACCAAAAGAGAAAACCTTGATATAGTCCTATAAAATGGTGGTTTTAAGAAGAAAAAGCATGACACACATCATAGCTTGCAGGAACAGGACTCAAGGTGCTATATGTGTAGAAACCCAAAATTAACAACGTACACACCTCAAAAATCGACACACCCGGATCCTCGAAGGAGGCGCAGGGTGATACCTGAATTGGCTCTCAAGAGCCAAAAAACGTTGATAACACCAAGAATAACGACGAGCCCTATGACCCAAGCGATCTCCCTGACCGTTAATGGCCGCTCGTACGAGCTGGCAGTACCGCCGGACACCTCCCTGTTGACCGTCCTGCGCAATGACCTGGAGCTCAATGGCCCCAAGTACGGCTGCGGCCTGGGCGAGTGCGGTGCCTGTAGTGTGCTGATCGACGGCATGGCCGCCCGGGCCTGTGTGCTGCCGGTTTCGGTCGCGGTCGAGCATGAGATCCTTACCCTCGAGGGCCTGGCCAGCGAAGGCCGCCTCGACCCTGTGCAGCGCGCCTTCATCGAGGCCCAGGCCGCCCAATGCGGCTACTGCCTCAATGGCATGATCATCAGCGTGCGCGCTCTGCTCAATCACACCCCTATGCCCTCATCAGCCCAGCTGCGGGCCGCTCTGGAGTACAACCTCTGCCGCTGCGGCACCCACCTGGAGATTCTCGAGGCGGCGAGTCGCGCCGTGGCAATCAACGCCGCCGAGTCGCCGGAGGCGCCCCATGAGTGATCGGCAGCCCCCCACTTCCCGGGCTGAACCCACAGAGCTCCCCGCTCCGCTGGTGTCCCCCAAGCGCTTCGGTGTAGCGGTAAGGCCGCCTCACTATGCCTGGAACGGCGAGCACTTCGTCAGCGATCGGCTGGTGGCCGTGGATCGGGCCAGCGTGGCGGGCCTGCCGGGTCGGATCGAAGTCGTCATCGAGGGCGATTTCGTGGGCGTGGTGGCCGACAATCTGGACGCGGCGCAGAACGCTGCGCGTCGCCTGCGGCTCGAATGGCGTGCGCCCTCCCACGCAGGCCAAGGCGACCACGACCAGGTCCCCTTGGAGACCAGGGCGCGGTCCCGGGAGCTGGCGGCTGGACATGGCGAGGCGGCCTCGGCCCATCGCCATGACTATGGCTGGCCGAGCCGCCTGCGCTGGGGCAATGCTCCCGGCTGGGTGGTGGCCGACTGCTCCGATCAACGCCTGATGCTTTGGGGAGAGACGATCACGCCCGAGGCCTTAATTCACGACCTGATGACCCTCACCGGCCTGCCGGCCGAGCGGATCGAGCTCTACGGGACTACCCCGGCACGGGTCTCCAGCCTGGGGCGTCACTGTGGTGACGACGCTGCAGTGGATGCCGCAGTGATGTCCCGTCAACTGGGCTGCCCCGTGGCGGTATGGCTGGATGCCGCCTACACCCGTGATGTGCATGCCCTGGGCCAGGCACAGCGCATCACCCTGGGCGCCAACCTGGCGGAGAGCGGCGAGATCGCCGACTACCGCTTCCATCAGGCCCATGCCTCGGGCGATATCGCCGCCGTGGGCCTGTGGCTCTGCGGCAGACCGCCCATCCGGCGGACCGAAGCCGGCGGAACGCCGCCCTTCTCGCCCTATGCCTTCTATAGCGCCCAACTGGCGACGCGTCGCGACGATCATGGCGCCGGTCGGCACAGCGAGAGCCTCGCCGAGATTCAGCAGGCCTTTGCCCGGGAATCCTTCCTGGACGAGGTGGCCCACGACAGTGGTCAGGATCCCCTGGCGCTGCGGCTACGTCACCTCGAGGATGCCCGTGGCGTCGAGCTGATCACCTCGGTGTCACAGCGTGCCCGGTGGGGTGAAGCGCCGTCGCCCGCTGCCGCCACATCGCCGGATCGGCTGCGCGGCCGCGGCTTCGCCTATTCACAGCTGCCCGATCGACATCAACGCATCCCGGAAGGCGTGCGCTCGGCCTGGATCGCCGACGTGGAGATCAACCGTATCACCGGCGACGTGACCCTGACCCGGCTGGTGGTCGGCCAGGATGCCGGCCCCGAGGTAGATACGGATCGCCTGCAGCAGACACTGCAGGCCCGGGTGCTGGGTAGTGCTCGCCCTTTGCTGGGCCGCGTACCCGCCTTCGACGAATGGGGCGATGGCAGCGAGGGCGCCAGGGCTGTCGACCCAATGCCCGGTGGTGCCCTGGCGACCCGCACCGACATGCCAACCAGGGAGAGCGCAGGCAGCGAGGCGGTGACCTCGCTGCCGCAGCCGCTCGACGAGGTGAATCTTGCACCCGGTGTGGCGGTGATCGCCAATGCGCTGTTCGATGCCACCGGCGTGCGCTTCCGCCAGCCGCCCTTCACCGCCAGCCGCGTGCGTCAGGCTCTCCAGCAGCAGGTCAATCCCTTGCAGGAAGAGGCACCAGGCAGACCGACCAGGCGCCGCTGGCTCAAGGTGGCGGCCCTGACCGCGTTGGCCGGCACGGCGATCATGGCCTGGCCCTGGAAGGGGGCGATCGCACCGATCAACCGCCCCGCGGCCAACCTCTATTCCGCCGAGACCATCGAACGTGGACGCCTGGTGGCCGCGGCCAGCGACTGTGCGGCCTGTCATACCGCCGAGGGAGGTCAAGAGAATGCCGGCGGACGCGCCTTCGATACACCATTTGGCACGCTGTACAGCACCAACCTCACGCCAGACGAGGATACAGGGATCGGTCGCTGGTCCTATGCCGCCTTCGAGCGCGCCATGCGTCACGGTATCAGCCGCGACGGCAAGCATCTTTATCCGGCCTTCCCTTACACGGCCTTCGCCAAGATCAGCGATGCCGACATGCAGGCACTCTACGCCTACCTGATGGCGCAGCCCGCGGTGAGCGCCGAGACGCCGGCCAATGCGCTGAGCTTTCCGTTCAACTTGCGACCACTGATGGCCGGATGGAACGCCCTCTACCACGACCCCAGCCCCTTCGAGCCCGATCCCGGCCAGAGCGACCTCTACAATCGCGGCGCCTACCTCGCCGAGGGCCTGGGGCACTGCAGCGCCTGCCATACGCCGCGCAACGCCATGGGAGCCGAGCAGAAAGGAGTGCACAGCCTGGCCGGTGCCATGGTGGACGGCTGGGAGGCCCCACCGCTCAATCGGCTATCCAGCTCGCCGATTCCCTGGAGCGAGGCCTCCCTCTACGACTACCTGCGCCACGGCGCGTCGTCACTGCATGGTGTGGCCTCGGGCCCCATGGCACCGGTGGTGGCCGGCCTGGGCGAGCTACCGGAATATGACGTACGCGCCCTGGCTCACTATGTGGCGGTCCAGATGGACGCACCGGCGGGCGATAGCGAGACCGTGCGAGCCGACGCCGCGGCGCGCATCGCCACGGCCCAGAGCGGCCCCGCCGGCATGGAGGAGGGAGAACGCCTGTTCGAAGGGGCCTGCGCCAGCTGCCATATGGATAATGGCCCACCTTCCTTCACCAGCGCTCAGACCTCGCTGGCCTTGAACACCAACCTACATAGCCAGCATCCCGACAACGCCATCCAGTCGATCCTGGGTGGCGTGCATGCCGACCATGTACCCGGCCTCGGCAACATGCCCGGTTTCACCGACAGTTTCAGCGACTCCCAGGTCGTCACCTTGACGGCCTACCTACGGGCGCGCTTTGCGCCCGACCAAGCCCCCTGGCGAAACATCGAGTCGCGCGTGACGACGATTCGCCAGCATAACAACAGTCCTTCCCCCACCCCTGACGCAATAACAAGACGAGGTCGATCATGAAAAGAAGCAAGTGGATATGGCTGGTCTGGGCAGTGGTCCTGCTCTGCTACCTGGTGCCCTACACCCTGTTGACCGATGTGCAGGCATGGTATGGCAGCTTCCTGTTCTGGACGATTGCCGGTGTCGCGGTCATCGCTCTGAACCTCTTCATCACCAAGGACTTCGAGGAGCACGGCAATGACTGAGTCACTGATCTGGTGGTCGATCGCCATCTACCTCTTGGTTGCCATCGTCATCGCCATCCTGTCGCGCCAGGGCAAGTCGGAGAGCATGTCGGGCTACTTCCTGGGTAACCGGCAGATGAACGGTTTCGTGTCGGCGTTGAGCTATAGTGCCACGACCTATAGTGCCTTCATGATGGTGGGGTTGGCCGGACTCACCTACGCCGGTGGCGTAGGGGCTCTGGGCTTCGAGATCATCTACTTCGCAGGTGTCTCGCTGGTGGCCATCTTCGGGCCAAAGTTCTGGGCCGTGGGCAAGAAGTTCAACTTCGTGACCCCGAGCGAGATGCTGGGGCACCGCTACAACAGCAAGCAAGTCGCCATGGCGGTGTCGATCGCCAGCTGCATCTTCCTGATCCCCTATGCGGCAGTGCAACTGGCAGGGGTCGGCTACCTGCTGCAAGGCACCACCAACGGCGCCATTCCCTTCACCACCGGGGTGATGCTGGCCACGGCGATCGCGATCTTCTTCTCCTATGTGGCAGGCATTCGCTCGGTCATGTGGACCGACTCGCTGCAGGCGATCATGATGATCATCGCCTCGACCCTGGTCGCCTTCCTGGTCATCCAAGGCCTCGGCGGCTTCGCCGCTCTGTTCGATACCCTGGCCACTGAGCATCCCCAGTCGCTTACGGTACCGGGCTCCGGCCTGTTCAGCTTCATCACCTTCCTCGGCCTGACCATCCCCTGGTTCTTCTTCAGCCTGTCCAATCCCCAGGTCAGCCAGCGGCTATTCATGCCTTCCTCGCTGCGCTCCATGCGGCAGATGCTGATCGGGTTCCTGGTCTTCGGCTTCATCTACACCCTGGTCTCGGTGCTGTGGGGCTTCTCGGCCCTCGCCGCCTTCCCGAGCCTGGAACGCGCCGACCTGGCTACGCCATCGCTGCTGGCGTCCGAATTCGTGCCACCGGTGCTGGGCGTCATCGTGATGATCGGCATCATGGCCGCGGCGGTCTCGACTATCGACTCGATCATGCTGACCCTCTCCTCGATGCTGGCGCGTGACGTCTATGCCAATGTCAAACCGGGTGCCAGCGAGAAGCGTCAGCTGCTGGTCGGCAAGATCGTCATTCCGGTAATCGCACTCATGGCGCTGGGCTTCGCCGAGCTACAGCTCGATCTCATCGCGGTGCTGTCGGTAGCCGCCTCTTCAGGACTGGTTGCCATGGTGCCGGCAATCATCGGCGCCTTTTACTGGAAGCGTGGCACCGCTGCTGGCGCTCTGACGAGCGTGCTGGGCACCGGCGCCTTCGTGCTGTTCGTCTACGCCATCGGCAACTCCTTCCTGGGCCTTCCGGCTGGAGTATGGGGCATTATCATCTCCAGCGTACTGTTTGTAGGCGTAAGCCTTGCTACTCAACCTTGCCATTCTTCTGCCAATACTTTCATGGAAGCCATCAAGGAAGAGCTTGCCAAAAAAGCCAAAGCCAAAAAGCAAAACGAGACAACACTTCCACCATCGCTTCAGGGTGAAATCCAATAGAAACACGACCGTACCGCACATAGCTCAGCTGCGTGATTAGTGCTCGGCAGGGGGTGATACCGCCCCCTATTTTAGACACCAGATTCAAACCACATAATTCAAGCGGAGGACATCATGAACCAGGCTAGCTTTACAGAAATATGTCTACATCAGCTAAAAATGTCTGGGGTGCACGAGGGTGAGAGACTAATCATCCTTACACAGGGAAACGAACGCCTTGAGTATGCCGATGCATTTATGGCAGCAGGCCAGCGCATAGGTGCCCACATGTATCACATGCGCTTACCGGCTCCACTGCCGACAGGTGGGTGGAATGTGGGTACGACTGGCCTAGCCAGCATGCCCGATGCGATAGAAGCGCTTAAAAATTGCGACATGCTGATCGACTGTCTTTTTTTGCTTTTTTCTCCGGAACAAATGGCTATACAAGCTGCGGGTACGCGCATACTTACTGTCGTTGAGCCCCCTGAGCTTCTGGCAAGAATGCTACCTACAAAGGAATTAAGGGAGAAAGTTGAGATTGCTGCTTCCTTGCTAGAAAAAGCCAAGGTCATGCGGATTACATCGCCCCATGGGACAGATGTCACCTACCAATTGAATACTTACCCCACCGTCGCGGAATATGCCTGTACCGACGAACCTGGACGATGGGACCATTGGCCATCGGGTTTTGTTTTTACCGGGGGAGACGATGATGGCGTAGATGGGACAATAGTCGTAGCACCAGGCGATATTCTACTCCCACAGAACATCTATGTTAGAGAGCCCATTACATACACCATAGAAAAAGGTTGGATTACAAACATCCAAGGGGGATTAGAAGCGGAAATTGTAAAATCCTATATGGCAAGCTTTGAAGACGAACGCGGCTTTGGAATGAGTCACGTCGGGTGGGGAATGAACAGAGATGCCAAATGGCACCGAATGGTTCCAGGCGAATTTCCTGGCGGCATGGGCATGGAGCCCAGAAGCTTCTATGGCAACGTCATGTTTTCGACAGGACCCAACAATGAGCTTGGCGGAAAAAATGACACCGCCTGCCACCTGGACATACCGATGAGAAACTGCTCTCTTTTCTTGGATGACAATCCCATATTGGTTGACGGAGATATCGTAGACAAAAATATCGCAATTCAACAACAATAGGTTGAAAGCCTCGGGGTTTTTAACTTGGGGGCGATTACCTCGTCCAGCAGGCAGATCTGCGGCACGTTGAAGTACCCGCTGCGTTGGCCTGGCGTAGAGGTCGTTGAGCCGGTCGATGATCTCGGCCAGGCGCCGTTTCTCGGTGTCGTGGGGCTTGCCTGACCCCACCCCGCTGAGCCCGCACGCCTGTAGACGAGCACTGAAGGTCTGTGCAAGTCACTGCAACGCTTTCGACAGCGTCGCAGGGCCTCGTCATGGGGTTCCAAAAGCAGGTAGGCCAGGTCGATATCGACCGAGAGGCGCGGAAACAGCTGCACGAAAAGGTTGATGACCGTGCCTGTCCGTAGTAGCGAACTTCAATCGGCATGCAGCAACGCCTCCGGCACCGTGACGTGATATACCCTGCCCAGTTGGTCCCCTGGCAGAGCTGCCGCTTGCCTTTGCCTAGGTTGAATCGGCGCGGTTCAAGTCGACCGTATCAGGTATGCCCGGCGTGGCGAGCCAGGTAGTAGACAAAGCCATGCAGTGCCAGGACCGTCTGGCCACCCGGCAAAAGCGTTGGCAACCCCGAGTCGTCGCTTGCCTGCAGGGCGAAAACAGCGCTCTGCCAGTTCAGGGAATGCCCCGATTGGCAGTAGGCACCGTACCCCACACGTTGCAACCTGCCACTGCCGGCCAGCATACGCACCTGATTCGATGAAGCAAGCCATACAGTCGTAACGACGGCGCCCTGCGGGATCTTTTGCAGCAGACGGTTTATTTTCACGCGAAAAAAGCGGCCTTAAATTCCGTCTTTAGAGTGGAGGGTAAACCATGCCAGCTTAACGTTAAACTTATAATCGCCGTTAAAGGCCGTTTTCAGTACAGACTTTAAACCAGCAACTATATATCCGGATCTGCTCGTTCCAAAGAGTCGCCCACTACAGGGGCTGCAGAATCAGTTGGACAACATCGACGCACCGCGTTCACATTCCAGTGCCCGGAGCGACGTCGTAGCGGGGCGGCAGTTTGAGGAAAAACATCCAGGCTGAAGAAGCAGTGGCAGAGGACAAAACGGCCACGCATCATATTAATCCTGATAATGTGTATACTTTTTCGCACTTCCTTTCACTTGGTCGAAGGGATATTTCTCCGCATTCTTTCTCATCTTCGCCCAGCATGCCGCTTCGATATCCACGTCCAGCTTACCCGCCAGACGAATAAGGTAGAGCTGTATATCGGCAATCTCATCGCGCACGGCGGCCAGTTGCTGCTCATCCAGCTCTTTGGACTGTGCCTCAGTCAGCCACTGAAAGCATTCTTGCAGCTCAGCCGCCTCCACCGTCAGCGCCATGGCAAGGTTCTTGGGCGAGTGGAACTGGTCCCAGTCGCGCTCAGTGGCGAACTGGTCCATCGCGTCGTGTAGCTGCTTGAACGGGTCGGACATGAGGGCTCCACCTGAGTTCTACGGTTTTGGATTGCTTTGAGCATGCCTGTTCTGCTGCTTGCTATCCAGTCCGCATCAGCATAGGCGACCATCAAGCCGCCCATCTCCTCACAGTACAGATAGAAATTCGCCGATGACCTTCAGATCCTCAAGTTCATCCTCAAGCACGATGTCCTTGTAGCCAAAAGCGTTGGTCTGTGGCTTCAGGACGATACGCTGGTTCACGAACTCGCCGTACTCCTCGACCTTTTCGCTCTGGTACAGCTTTACCGTGAAGCTGCCGCCATGATCCGGGTCCTCAATGGCTCGATGCTGCACCACAACGATCTTCCCTTGCCGTGTGCCGCCTGGGTTCGCACGGAACAGACACCAGGCGCCATTGGGGATGCGCCGGTTCATCGACTCTCCCACTACCCGGCTGACGAACAGGTCGGAGCTCGCCCGCATAAAGTCCGGCAGCTCGACCCAGTGCTCGGCTTCGGCGATCTGCATCTCGCTGAACTCGCCGGCGGCGATGCTCAAGTCGTACACGGGCACATGGCGCTCGAACGGATCTGCCTGCTCTCGCGACACGATTGGAAGATGTAAGCCATCCAAAATCTCAACGTTCTCAGCCGGGTCTGGATACCCGGCCACTGATCGGGAGCGGACGAAAGCTGCAAAGTACTCTCGGGTTTCGGGGTCGGTGGCATAGACATAACAACCCTTCTGCCCCCGTGTCATCAGAGTACGGTAGGTGTTCTTGATGATCTGGTCTGCCAGGGCCTTCGCCCGCTCAGGTTCCTCCTTGAGCAGCGTCTTGTACCCATGAACGGAGCGGTCCTGTCCTGCCCTTTTTCCAGCATCGCTTACCACTCGCCCATCGCGAATCACGAAGTCATCCCCTATGATGACGCCGACGTAGTCGAACTCCAGACCTTGGCAGGTATGAATGCAACCTACTTGCTCGACTGACTCATCAGCGATGGCCCACAGCATGCCATCGTCATTTAGGTTCCACTGGGCAGCAAAGCCATGCTCGGGAAAGACGATGTCCATGGCGTGCCTGTCCTTCTTGCTCGCCCAGGGCCAACAGTACCCCGCCACCATCCGCGCCTTGTTAGCCTTGCGGTTCTTTTCAAGAATGGCTCGACGCAGCTCGCAGGGGTCATCAAAGACCTGAAAATCGTAGTCGATGTCATCCATATCGGTGTTGGCCGTAGTGCGAACCTGTAGCGCATGATCCAGCCACGCCAGGTAGCCATCAGAACCGTTGCAGCGAAACTGCGATGCCAACTCGAGTTCTTGGACCTCGGCTCCGCACTCCGCTGCTCTCCGCCTGATCTCCTCGACCGTACCCACATCCTTCAGCGTGACGCGCTGCGCTTCATCAATGAAGAAGACCGCCAGGCGGGAAGCCGAGATCATCTCCTTGATCTGGCTCTCTCCTATGTTCTGGTACATACCGGATTTTTCGTTCAGGCGGTGCGCCTCGTCCACGATCAGGGCATGAAAGGTATCTGGCTCGGCATAAACGTAACTCCCCGAGCCCTTGAACAGGTTGTTGATATGAGACTTCTTTTTGGTGCCCGTCAGCTTCTTCTTGAATACCTCACGCGGGGCCGAGTTGCGTGATACGTATTGCGTCATCATCTCTCGGTTGGTCAGCTCTACCAGCAGATTGACAGCGACTACAGACTTGCCGGTTCCCGGACCTCCCCTGACGATCAGGCACTGCTTATTACCGCTGACCGCGCGATGCGCAAGGTCGATAGCGGTTTCATACACCAGTTTCTGGTCATCAATCATCAGAAACTCGGCATTGCCCTGCATCATCGACGCCAACGCATCCGCCAGGTTCTTGCTTGGCTTTATCACACCATGCTCGATGCGATACATGATATTACTGCTGTCGCCGTACTTGATATGCTGGCTCAGGAACTTGGACAGCCGCATGGCATCGTGCGATATGAAAACCGGAGCACGCCGAGTGTGGTGCTCGTAGAAGGGGTCATTGATTGCGTCTGCCTGCTTCAGGTTGTGCAGGTAGGCACAGGGAACCAGGCTAATGGACTCGGAACGCACTGTCTCGTTGTAATCTTCGATCAGCGCCGCATAGGACCACGCCTGATAGGAGGGGTGATTGGTCTCACGTATTCCACCTCCCAACTGGGTACGCACAATGGCGTCTTTTTTCGTCACCTCAACGGACTGCCACTGTTTCAACTCCACAATTATGGCGGCATCGTCACGCTGGTGGTTCTTGCCGGTCAGGATGAAGTCCACACGGCGGTTGGTCAGCGGAATGTTGTACTCGATGGCCACCCCTGCCGATGCGGGAATTCCTTCATCAAGCAGCACGCTCATCATGAAACGAAGAGAGTTTTCCCAAGACGCCACCTCGCTGCGTGGCGAGTTGCGGTTCAGCTTGCGCGCCACCTCGTTCTCTATGGCGTCGGTGATAACGTTGGCTCGCACGTCATCAATGAACTGCTGCTTGGTGGCGTTGTAGACCAGCATCGTTTATCAGCCCCTTGCAAGATGCGTTTAGAGCTGAGCCATGGTCACATTTCCAATGACTGATGGAAAGGTTGGAAAGGCCAGATACACGAGCAGACTATCGATTGCGATGATTGGTGGGCCCAGCTGGACTCGAACCAGCGACCAAGGGATTATGAGTCCCCTGCTCTAACCAACTGAGCTATAGGCCCTGCATTGCGCCGCCGTATGATAGCGAAAGCTGGTGGGCGAGGCCAGAGGCTCGCGAATGGCAATTTCGTTTCGCCGCGCCGGGCACTTCCCAGCGTTTGGCGTGTCTTCTGGGGTGAGCCTTCCGCTCCAGGAGACGCATTGTTCATGAAACGCCTTTTCTCTTCTTTCCCGCTGGTCGCCCTGGGTGCCTCCGCCCTGCTGTTCGCCCTGCCGCTGGCAGCCTGGGAGCTCGACCCCGAACGCTCGCGGGTTTCCGCCATGGTGATGCAGATTACGCCCGACGGCCCCATTCCGCGCCAGCACGAGGTGCGCCGGCTGAGTGGCAGTGCCGATGCCAGCGGCAACCTGGAACTGCCGCTGCGGCTCAACCAGAGCGACGTGATCGAGCGGCTCGGGCAGTTGCCGCCGTGGCTTTCCGGCATCACTCAGCGGCCCATGGCCACCCTGACCACCCAGTTTCCGCCCGAACGGCTGGATCAGCTCGCCGAGGGGGAGTCCATGGTGGAAAACCTGACGATGAAGGTGCAGTCGGGCAACTCCATGCGTGAGGAGTCGCTGCCGGTGCGCTTCACCAAGACCGGTAGCAGTCAGATCCAGGTCACCAATGCCGAGCGGGTGGCGCTGGATGGGAAGGCGTTGATGGCCGACCCGACCCTGCGCTCGGTGATGCTGCTGCTCGGCTACGAGCAGATCGGCGACGAGGTGCCGGTCAGTCTCGATGCCATGCTGGTCAAGTCGGGAGACTCATAATCCCTTGGTCGCTGACTCGAGCCTAAGCGTTCCCCTCCCCTGGGCGGTGTGATGGCCGCCCTGCATGGACTAAGTTCCGGCACGCTTCCTGAAGCTGTTAACGCTTCGTTGCTGCCTCGTTGCTGCTAGTCTACGGTTTAGAAGGCGAACTGCAGTTGAGACAGCCACGTCCCCAGGACGGACATCGTGGCGACTTCGACAGGGAATCATGGGCTGGAGGGAAGACCGTGCCCGAGTTCGATCTGGCGACAATCGATCTGGTGATCGTTGGCCTCTATGTGGTCATGATCTTGAGCGTCGGCTTCTGGGCGGGCCGCAAGCGCCAGGATTCGGAGAACTACTTTCTCGCCGGCCGCGGCATGATCTGGCCCCTGGTCGGGCTCAGCCTGGTTTCTGCCAACCTTTCCGGGACGTCCTATATCGGTCTCGCCGGTGCCGGTTATCACGATGGCATCGCGGTGTGGAACTACGAGTGGATGGCCACTCTGGTGCTGGTGTTCTTCGCTCTGTTCATCCTACCGTTCTACCTGCGCTCGCGTGTCAGCACCATGCCTGAGTTCCTGGCAAACCGCTACGACAAGCGCTCACGCTACGCCTTCTCTCTTTTTTCGGTTTTCACTGCCCTGTTCATCGATAGTGCCGGCGCGCTTTTTGCCGGCGGGATCGTCTTGAAGCTGCTGTTCCCGGAAGTGCCGCTGGGCCTGTTGATTACCGCCATGGCGCTGCTCGGCGGTCTCTATGTGATTCTGGGCGGCCTGCGTGCGGTGATGATCACCGACACCATCCAGGCCGTACTGCTCTATGTGGCCGGGGGAGTCATTTTCTACATGTTGTTCCAGGAGCTGGGCTCCTGGGATGCCGTCCGGGATGCAGCGCCGGAAGATGGCTTCACGGTATTCAAGCCGGCGGACGACGATTTCCTGCCCTGGCCCGGCGTACTCACCGGCGTGCTGTGGTTGGGTTTCTATTACTGGACGACCAACCACATCGTCATGCAGAAAGTCCTTTCCGCCAAGAGCATCGACCATGGCCGCTGGGGTGCACTGATGGCCGGCCTGCTGCAGCTGCCGCTGCTGTTCCTGCTGATCCTTCCCGGCACCATGGGGCGGGCGCTCTATCCGGATCTGTCCGACGCGGACCTGATCTGGCCAACGCTAGCCTTCGATTTCCTGCCCATCGGCGTGCGTGGACTGGTATTGGCAGCATTGGTGGCCGCACTGATGTCCACCCTCGACTCGGTACTCAACGGCGCTTCGTCACTGGTCGTCAACGACTTTATCAAGACACGAAAGAAGCAGCGCAGCGAGAAGCAGCTGATGTTGATCAGCCGAGCCATGGTGGGTGTGTTCATGGTGGCTGCTGGGCTGTGGGCACCGGTGATCCTCACCTTCGACGGTATCGTCGAGTATTTCCAATCCTTCCTGGGTTACGTGACCATGCCGGTGGTGGTGATCTTCCTCGGCGGGCTGTTCTGGCATCGAGCCAGCAGTGCGGCAGCCTTCTGGACCCTGGTCATCGCCGCCCCCATTGGCTTTGCTGCCTTCCTGGCAGGCGAGATCTTCGCGCTGTACACGCTGCAGTTCCTCTATGGCGCCGGCATCATGCTGTTGTTGAGCGCATCGCTGTTCGTCGCCATCACGCTGAGTACCGAACCGCCGCCCCAGGAGACTCAGAAGGAGTACGTCTGGTCACGCGAGGCCTGGCGCGAGGAGTCACGCGAGCTTGCCGGCAAGCCGCTGTGGCAGAACTATCGCGTGCTGGCGGGCCTGCTGGTGGTCGTCACGGTGGTCTGGGTGGGCCTGTTCATCTAGCGGGAAAACGGTGACGTGCTGCGCCGCCACCGTCGTCGGCGCACCAAGGCTTGCGGCCGCACGGGTTCAGCTCAGCGCCTCGCTCTCCTCCAGCGCGCCAGTCTGCACTCTCCATTGGGCGGCGTAGCGGCCGCCACGCTCCAGCAGTGCGGTATGGGTACCCTGTTCCACGACCCGCCCGCCGTCGACCACCACGATCTCGTCAGCGTGCACGATGGTCGAGAGCCGGTGGGCGATCATGATTACCGTGCGACCGTGGCCGATCTTGGCCAGCGAGCGCTGGATGGCCGCTTCGGTCTCGTTGTCCACCGCGCTGGTGGCCTCATCGAGCACCAGGATTGGCGGGTCCTTGAGCAGCGCCCTGGCCAGCGAGAGGCGCTGTCGCTGGCCTCCGGAGAGGCGTACGCCGCGCTCGCCCACGGTCGTGTCGAGCCCTTGGGGCAGCGCCTGGATGAACTCCCACGCCTCGGCGGTACGCGCCGCTTCGATCACTTCGGCTTCGCTCGCCTCGGGGCGCCCGTAGGCGATGTTGTCGCGAATCGAACCCTCGAAGAGATAGACGTCCTGGCTCACCAGGCCGATGGCCTGGCGCAGCGAAGCAAGGCTTACCTCGCCGATCGGCTGGCCGTCGATACGCACCTGGCCGGCCTCTGGATCGTAGAAGCGCAGCAGCAGCTTCATCAGGGTCGACTTGCCCGAACCGGTGGCACCCACCAACGCCAGGGTATTGCCGGCTGGCACCTGCAGGCTCACACCACCCACGCCGACGCCGCTGGCGGCATAGCGGAAGCTGACGTTGTCGAAGCTCACCTCGCCGCGCACCGGTTCCGCCAGTGGCTGCCCTTCATTGTCCTTGACCGTGATGGGTACCGCCAGCAGGTCGAGGATGCGTCGGGTGCTGGCCATGGCGCGCTCGAACAGGTCGATCACTTCGGCGAGCCCCGTCAGCGGCCACAGCAGGCGCTGGGTGAGGAAGACCAGCACACCGTAGGCGCCGACGTTGAGGTCGCCGCGCAGGGCCATCATGCCGCCCACGGTGAAGGTGGCCAGGAAGCCGGCCAGGATCGCCATGCGGATCACCGGGATGAAGGCGGAGCTGACCCGGATGGCGCGGCGGTTGGCCTCCACGTAAGCTTCGCTGACCTGGCGCAGCCGCTCGGCCTCGCGTGCCTCGCTGGTGAAGCTCTTGATCGTGGCGATGCCGGCGAGGTTGTTGGAGAGCCGACTGGCGAGGTCGCCCACCTTCTCGCGCACGTCGGCATACAGCGGGCCGGCCTTGCGTTGGAAGAAGAACGCGCCCCAGATGATCAGCGGAATCGGCGTGAAGGCGAGCAGCGCGATCAAGGGTGAGATGACGAAGAACACCGCGCCCACCGCGACCACGGTGACGCCAACCTGGATCAGCGAGTTGGCGCCGCCGTCGAGGAAGCGCTCGAGCTGGTTGACGTCGTCGTTCATGGTGGCAACAAGCTGGCCCGAGCTCTTCGACTCGAAGTAGGCCATGTCGAGGCGCTGGGCGTGCTCGTAGGTATCCAGGCGCATGTCGGCCTGTAGCCGCTGGGCCAAGTTGCGCCACAGGATCTTGTAGAGATATTCGAAGATCGATTCACCGGCCCAGATGAAGAAGGTGAGTACGGCGAGCACCATGATCTGCTGCTGGGCGGTCTCGAAGCCCAGCCGAGCGACGAAGCTGCGCTCCTGGTTGACCACTACGTCGATGGCCACGCCGATGAGTATCTCCGGAGCGATATCGAAGATCTTGTTGATGATCGAGCACGTCGTGGCGGCGACGATACGGCGCCGGTAACCGCGCGCATAACGCAGCAGGCGCACCAGTGCCTGGAAGCTGTTGGCGGAAGTATTGGCTGACATGAGGGATTCCTTTCGAGCAAGCGTCTCGAGCAAGAGTCGCAGCTTACCGGGTCGGGGAAGCTTTCACCAAGGCGAAAACTGGGCTTCCGATTTTCGCAACAGGGCGTTCGAAATCGAGCAACGTTGCGTCGAACTTGCATCGCCACGCCGGTATTCACGACAATGTTTGGCTTGCTCACCGCCAAGGATGCTCGATGCTCGCCGACCTCTTCGCCGTGATGGCCCCCGTTCTGGCCGGCGCCGGCCTGGGCTTTACCTGGATTCGCCTGGGCCAGCCCTACCCGGTGGACTTCGTCACGCGCCTGGTCTTCAACATCGGCACACCGGCCCTGGTCATCGCGTCGCTCACGAACGCCGAGATAGATGCCGGCAGCTTCGGGCGTACCATGCTCGCCACTGCGCTGGTGATGATGAGCATGGGCCTCGCCACCTTCGCCATGGCGCGCCTGCTGCGCCGGGATTGGCGGGTGCTGCTGGCGCCGATGATGTACCCCAACACGGGCAACATGGGGCTGCCGGTGGTGCTCTACGCCTTCGGCAGCGCCGGCTTC
The DNA here is from genome assembly GCF_046723295.1 of Halomonas sp. A29. NCBI lineage: Bacteria > Pseudomonadati > Pseudomonadota > Gammaproteobacteria > Oceanospirillales > Halomonadaceae > Halomonas > Halomonas sp. A29. Next base: position 21,292 of record NZ_JAXQPR010000008.1, on the reverse strand, counting down.
GCGTTCGGCATTACCGTGATGATCACGGTTTCTCTGTTCCAGTTCACCATCGGTTCCATCATTGCCAGCAGCGGCAGCAATCCCTTGCGAACTCTGGTCAGGACTCCCACGGTTTACGCTATCCTGATTGCATTGGCTCTGTTGCTGAGCGACACCGAGCTGCCGCGATGGCTGGCCAATAGCGTGGACCTGATATCTGGCTTCACCGTACCGCTCATGCTGATCACGTTGGGAGTCTCGCTGGCCAGCATCCAGGTGAAGAACCTGCGTTCGGGTATCGGCTTCAGCCTGCTGCGCATCCCGTTTGCCGCTCTGCTGGCCTGGGGAATCGGCACGCTGCTGGGCCTGTCGACGCTGGCGCTCAGCATCCTCGTGCTACAGATGAGCATGCCGGTGGCCGTCTTCAATTACCTGTTCGCGCAGCGTGCCAAGCGTGAGCCGGAGTACGTGGCCAGTCTGGTGTTCTGCTCGACACTGCTGGCACTGCTCTATCTGCCGATCCTGTTGGCGATACTGATGTAGCCGCCAGCGGACCACGAGGGTGATGGGAACACCCGGGCTGCTCCAGAGTCTGTATCTACCGGGGCGGTATCGAAATGCAAGGGAGAGAATCATGCACGAAGCAAGCAAACGGCTGGCAGTTCCGCTGCTGGCCTGCATCGCAGGAAGCGTCGGTTCGGCCCAGGCCGCGGAGATCGTCGCCGAGCGCATTGCCACCGAACATCTGGAGCTGCGTCTCGAGCGCCTTGCCGAGGGATTCGAACACCCCTGGTCGGTGGCCATGCTGCCCGACGGCCGTTTCCTGGTCAGTGAGCGCCCGGGGCGTCTGGCGCTGGTCGACGAGGATGGCAGCATTACCCACCTGGAGGGATTACCCGAGATCAGCGCCCAGATCCAGGGTGGGCTACTCGACGTCGCGCTGCACCCACTCTATGGCGACGGCGAGAACGACTGGATCTACTTCACCTGGAGCAAGCCCGACGGTAGCCAGACTGCTACGGCCCTGGGCCGAGCCCGCCTGGACGACAACCGCCTGATCGACCTCGAGACTCTGTTCGAACAGGAACAGCCCGCCGACCCCGGACGCCACTACGGTTCCAGGCTCGCCTGGCTGCCGGACGGCACGCTGCTGATGTCCATTGGCGACCGCGGCAGCCCATCGCGAGCCCAGGAGAGCCGTGACCATGCTGGCAGCATACTGCGCCTGACGGAAACTGGTGGCGTTCCAGAGGACAACCCCTTTGTCGGCGACGACGAGACGCTCGATGAGATCTTCACCCTCGGCAACCGCAATGCCCAGGGTCTGGTGGTCACGGAAGAGGGCGAGGCCTGGGCCACCGAGCACGGCCCTCTGGGCGGCGACGAACTCAACCGCCTCGTTGGCGGCGAGAACTATGGCTGGCCCGAGGTGAGCCTGGGACTCAGCTACGGCGCTCAACAGCCCGTCGGCGAGGACTCCCTGCCAGGCATGCGCGATCCCATTCATGTCTTCGAAGACCGTTTCGCCCCCTCTGGTCTGGCCCAGGTCAGCTCGCCCATGTTCGGGGAATGGCAGGGCCATCTGCTGGCGGGAGGGTTGCAAAGCGAGCAGTTGCACCGTCTGGCCCTGGATGGCGATGAGTTGGTCGACAGTGAGGTCGTACTCGATGGGCAAATCGGGCGCATTCGCGACGTACTCCAGGGACATGATGGTGCCATTTACCTGATCAACGACGATCCCCAGGGCAGCCTTTACCGGCTGAGGCCAGTCGATTGATCCCAAGTGTGGCGCCGGGCTTGAAGCCCGGTGCCGTCACATTCGTCGAACACCGTCCGCGAGTCGCCATGCGCCTACGCAATCTCATACTGATTACCGTCATTGCGCCGCTCTTCCTGGCGCTGCTGATCTTCAGCCTGGTGGCCATCAAGTCACTGGAGGATAACGTGCGCAATCGCCTGGAGCGGGAAGTCCAGGTAATCACCAACGTGATCGGCACCACCTTGAGCCACGCCCTGGCCCGCAATGCCACCGAACCCCTCGAGGAGTCGCTCTACTCCGCCTTCTCCTTCCACCGGATCTATGGCGCCTATGTATTCGATGCCAATGGCCGCGAGATCTACGGCCTTGGGCTGGGCCAGGCGCTGTTCAGCCCCGAGACCATTCGCGAGGTGGCCGAGCACGGCGAGATGCGTGCCGCCTACCGCGAACACGACGGCTGGCACTACTACTCGGCGCTGAAACCGCTGCTTTCTGCCACTGGCGAAGTGCAGGGCGTGCTACAGGTCAATCGGCTCAACACCGGTATCGAAAACTACACAGGGTTTCTAAGCCAACTGGCCCTACTGGCTTTCATCATCGGCGCGGCCGGCATCGTGCTGGGCATCTGGTGGGGCTTTCGACGCCACATCGAGCGGCCGCTCGAGCGTCTGCTCACCGTCATGCAACGCGTCGAGGCCGGCGACCGTGGTCAGCGCGCCGAAGCCGAAGGACCCCAGGAGTATGAACGTCTCGCCGTGGCACTGAACGGCATGCTGGACGCCATGGCCGAGAAGGATGCCGACATCGAGGCGCGCCGGCGCAAGGAGATCGAGCTTGAGAAACGGCTGCGCAAGTCGAAGAAGCTCGCCGAGCTGGGGGTGCTGGCTGCCGGGGTCGCCCACGAGATCGGCGCCCCGCTCACGGTGATCAATGGCCAGGCCCAGCGGCTGTCCCGGCGCGAAACGCTCAACGACGCCGACCGGGCCAGGTTGGGGCGCATTCGCAGCGAGGTGGAGCGCATCGTCGAGATCGTGCGTCAGCTGATGGAGCTCGGCCGCCGCCACAATGTCGAAAAGGAGCCGCTGGACCTGACCGAACTCTTCGGAGCGGCACGCGAACTGGTGGAGGAAGACTTCGAGCAGAACGCTATCCGCCTCGAACTCGATCTCCCCCCTTCCTCTTCACCGCTGCTGGCCAACGGTCAGCAACTGATTCAAGTATTGACCAACCTCCTGCGCAATGCCGCCCAGGTCAAGGAAGTCAGCCGTGTACGCATACGCACGCGGGAAAAAGAGGGCTGGCTGACGCTGTGGGTGGAAGATGACGGCTCGGGTATCGGCGACAAGGACAAATCCAAGGTCTTCGATCCCTTTTTCACTACCAAACCCGTCGGCCAAGGCAGCGGCCTGGGGCTTTCCATGGTGCACCGAATCATCAATGACCACGGCGGAACCGTCGGGGTGTTCGACAGCGAACTGGGGGGAGCCGGCTTCGAGATCGGACTGCCACTGAACGATGCCGATGAAGGAGGAACTGCCACGTGACTGGGAGCCACAGCCATACCGACTTACCCATACTCATCGTCGAGGATGACGCTGCCATTCTCGAGCTGCTGGAAGAGGAGCTCCAGGAAGCCGGTTATCAGACACTAGGCGTCGGCAGTGCCGAGGATGCCGTCATTACCTTGAGCCACAGCGAAGTGGCCCTGGTCATCAGCGACGTGCGCCTTCCCGGCATGAGCGGCATGCAGCTGCTTGAGCAATTACGCCACGAGGGCAGCCACCTGGGCTTCATCGTCATCACCGCCTTTGGAACCATCGACCAGGCCGTCGAGGCGTTGAAGATCGGCGCAGACGACTTCCTCACCAAGCCGCTGGATCTGGAGAGCGTGGGAGAAGCGGTCTACCGGGTGCTGGAAAACCGGCGCCTGGCCGAGCGCCTGCATCAGGACGAGCCGCCCGGCCACTTCCATGGCATCGTCGGCGAAAGCGAGACGATGCAGGCACTTTTCCACGATGCCGCGCGGCTGGCCAAGAGCGATGCGCCCATCCTCATACTGGGCGAGAGCGGCACCGGCAAGGAACTGTTGGCCCGTGCCATTCATGCCGAGAGCCCACGCGCCGGCGAACCTTTCGTTGCCGTCAACTGTGCCAGCATTCCCTCGGAGCTGATGGAGAGCGAGTTCTTCGGCCACATCAAGGGCGCGTTCACGGGCGCCAGCGAATCGCGCCAGGGCCTGTTCCAGACCGCCAACGGCGGCAGCCTCTTTCTCGATGAGATCGGCGAAATGTCACCCGGCCTGCAGGCCAAGCTGCTGCGGGCGCTGCAGGAGAAGATGGTCAAGGCGGTGGGAGCCGAGAGGGAGGAGGCGGTGGACGTCCGTATCATTGCCGCCACCCACCGTGACCTGGAGCAGGAGATAGAAAGCGGCAACTTCCGCAGCGACCTGTTCTACCGCCTGGAGACCTTCTCGCTGCGCATTCCTCCGCTGCGCGAACGCCAAGGGGATATCGAGCGGCTGATCTCCGCCATGATCGAGAAGCACGCCAGCGCCCAGGGCAAGAGCATCGAGCGCATCGAACCCGTGGCACTGCAGACCCTGCTCGACTACCCCTACCCTGGCAACGTTCGCGAACTCGAGAATGCCGTCATGCGTGCCGTGACCCTGGCGGAGGAAGGGCTGCTCAGCCATGCCGACCTGCCGGAGCGCATTCGCCAGCACGGCCAGGAGCAGCGTGGCGTCATGCGTCAGATCGAAACGGGCAAGTCGCTGGTCGCCAGCAGCCAGCAGAGCTGGCCAAGCCTGGAGGAAGTCGAAAAGCGCTACATCCAGAAAGTACTCGAGGCGACGGGCGGCAACAAGCGGCGCACCGCCGATATCCTTGGCATCGCCAGACGCACCCTCTATCGCCGCCTGGAGGAGGAATAGCCGCCCCTTGTCATGATCACGACTCGATATCACGACACGCCGATGGAAGGCACAAAAAGGCCCCCGTGGGAGCTCGGGGGCGAAGCACGCCATGCAATCCATCTGACGGTGCAAGGGGGGAGGGTGGCGGGCCGCCAGCGGATTGCGCCGCGTCATGCTTAGCGGATGACGCATCCTTGCGTCGACACTTCTCCTCTGACCCCAGCCATTCGGCCGGGGCCGGAACCAAAGAGGATCAATAGGCTTCGTCGCTGCCCTCATCCTCCGGATAGTCCCACTCTTCTTCCTCGTTTTCGTACTCGAACTCGGGTTCGTCACCCGGCATCGCCTCGGTGCCCTCGCCGAAGCCGGGCTCGTCTTGCATACCAGGCGCGGCTGGATCGGTACCCGGTGCCGCTTCGGTGCCAGGCGCTTGCTGCATGCCCGGATCCTGCTGCATGCCCGGATCTTGCTGCATGCCCGGATCCGTCTCGGTGCCCGGCATGGCCGGATCCTCGCCTGGCGCCGTGGTGCCATCGAAGCCCGGCGCGGCGGGGTCACCCGGGGGCTCACCAACACCTGTCTCATGACCCGGAGCTGCCTCGGTGGCCGGATAGTCACCCGGCTGCTCGGTACCCTGCTGGGTCTGGAATTCGTCCTGCTGTGTCTGCTGCGCCAAGGCCAGCGGGCTGGCGGTCAGCCCCATGGTCACGCCCAGGACGCCTAGCTTCTTCAGAAATTCCTTGGACATCATACTTCCACCTCCTGCGGTATCGTCTTGCGACGAATGGAATGGGCTTCCCGCCCTAGCCGTCACCGCATTCGATGACGGCACTTGAACCATCGGGTAGCACGTTAGTTGCCACCCTGCTCTTCCTCATCCTCAAGGGGATCTTCTTCCTCACCATCCATGGTAGCCTGCTGCCCGTCGGGCTCTTCTTCAGGCACCGGCTCCTGTTCGGCTTCCGGGAGCGGATCCTCTTCAGGAGCCACATCCCCCGCGCCTTCAGGGCTCTCCTCGACACCAGTCGTGGGATCCGCAGCGCCATCACCAGCGGCAGTATCTGTCTGGTCGATGCCAGGATCAGCCGTTGTGTCCTGCATCGGCGAGCCTTGCTCCTCCATGGCTGGACGCTCTTCCTCAACCGGAGGAAGCTCATCATCGTCATTGCCGCAGCCGGCGAGTGACAATGCGCCCATTGCAAGAGCCACCGCCGAGGCCAAGGCCGTCAATCGCCTGGCAGACCTGCTTGCACGTTTCTCATGGCTCATGTGGATCTCTCCCTGGTTGGTTCGTCCTCACCCAATATGCAGCACAGGCTGTGCCAGTCTTGCCATTTTTTCTTATATTTCATAAAAATCAGACAATTAGGTTTGAACAAGAACTAATATAATGTCGCTTTGGCATGGCTTTAACGTGGTACAAATTGACACATGGTCAGGTCTGCCACAGCTGTTGCCGCAAAGATTCCGCTTGACGCAAGACATGACGCAACAGGGGGCACCAATAGGTGCCCCCTGTCAGGTTGAGGAAAGCCGGTGAATCGACGCCTTACTCCGGAGAGACTCCGCGCAGTCGCTCGCTGCGCCGCCGCAACAGCTCCAGCGTCGTCAGCAACAGCATTGAGAGCAGCACCAGCAGCGTGGCCACGGCCAGTATCGTCGGGCTTATCTGCTCGCGAATACCGGACCACATCTGAATCGGCATGGTGCGCTGTTCCGGGCCGGAGATGAACAGCACCACCACCACTTCGTCGAAGGAGGTAATGAAGGCGAACAGGGCGCCGGAAACCACACCCGGAGTCACCAGCGGCAACACCACCTTGAAGAAGGTTCGAGTGGGATTGGCGCCAAGGCTATGAGCCGCCTTGATCAACGTAGTATCGAAGCTCGACAGGGTAGCCGTCACGGTGATGACGACGAACGGTATGCCAAGCGCGGTATGCGCCAGGATCACCCCTAGGTAGGTCTGCGCCAGGTTGATCTTGGAGAAGAAGAAGAACATGGCCGCCGCGGAGATGATCAGCGGTACGATCATGGGCGAAATGAGCAGCGCCATGATCACCCCGCGCGCCGGCATATGCCGGCTCGACAACCCCAGCGCCGCAATGGTACCCAGAATCGTCGCCAGGATCGTCGACGCAATACCGATGATGAAGCTGTTCTTGATCGCATGCAGCCAGGCCCGCGAGGTAAAGAAGTCTTCATACCAGCGCAGCGAGTAGGCGGCCGGATCGAGCTTGAGCATCGCCTCCGAGAAAGTGAAGTAGGGCTGCGCATTGAAGGAAAGCGGGATGATCACCAGCAGCGGCCCCACCAGAAACAGGAATATCAGCGCACAGATACCCAGGAAGACGTAATGCCAGATACGTTCGCCGCGAGTCGCATAGGAAGGAATGGCCATCGGATTACCCCAGCTTGACCTTGTCGACGCCGATCAGGCGATTGAAGACCATGTAGAAGACGATCACCACGAACAGCAGGATCGAGGCAATGGCTGCAGCCAGCCCCCAGTTCAACGAGGTCTGCATGTGGTAAGCGATGTAGTTGGTGATGAAGCGCCCTGACTGCCCGCCCACCAGTGCCGGCGTGATGTAGTATCCGATCGACAGGATGAAGACCAGAATGCCCCCGGCAGCAATGCCCGGAACGGTCAGCGGGAAGTAGACCCGCCGAAAGCTCAGGAAGGGTTTGCCACCCAGAGAGCGGGCCGCACGCATATAGCTCGGTGGAATGGTCTTCATCACCGAATAGAGCGGCAGAATCATGAACGGCAGCAGGATATGGGTCATGGCTATGATGGTGCCGGTCTTATTGTGGATCATTTGCCAGCGCGCCTCGTCGGCAATCACGCCAATGGCAACCATCATGTCGTTGAGTACTCCCTGGGACTGCAGGATGGCGATCCAGGTGGTGGTACGCACCAGCAGCGATGTCCAGAACGGCAGTAGCACCAGGATCATCAACAGGTTCGAATGGCGCAGCGGCAAACTGGCAAGCAGGAAGGCGACTGGGTAACCGAGCAACAGAGTCAGACCGGTGATCACTGCACTCATCCAGAAAGTGCGCCAGAACAGCGAAACGTGCACCTTGAGGTGGTCGGGCACCCGGACGATCTCCCCCGTCGGCGTAAGCTGTCGATCCACTGCCGCCAGATAGTAGGTGAGCGTATAGGGCGATGCCTCACGCTCGATCAACTTCCAGGTATCGAGCTCTCCCCAGGTGGCATTGATTTCGATCAAAGCTTCACGATAGGGCGGTTCCACGGGCAATTGGCGCGCCGTACGGTTGATCGCCGAGCGCATGCCCGATTTCTCGTAGTTCAGGCGGCTCGACAAGAGCCCCAGATTGCGCGCGGCCTGCCCTTCACGCAGGTCCTCTACCAGCGCGGCGAAGACCGGCTCATCAGGTAACGCGACGCTGTCCCAGCCTTCCAGAGCGGCGACGGTACGCGACAATTGGGTGGAAACTTCGGGATTGTCGACGCTGCGCCACAGCATTTCTACGATCGGCATGACGAAGGCGATGCCCAGGAACAGCAACAGTGGCAATACCAGCAGGAAGGCTTTGGCCTTCGAGCGCCGCACGGCGCGGCGCAAGCTGACCTTGAGCGGCACACCGTCGGCAGTAGTCAAAGGGGAAGCGACAGATTCGGACACTCAGGCCCCTCCAGGAAACGACGTGGCGAAAATAGAGTCGACAGCCCCACCCGGCCAAGGGCCGGGTGGGGGACACGGCTTACTGCGCCAGCCAGGCGTCGAAGCGCTGGGTCAGCTCGTCGTTGTAGTCAGCCCAGAACTCGTCGTCCTTCTGGATGGCAGTGGCGAAGTTGGGTGGGAAGGTCGGCATGTGCGGCATCATGTCGATACCGGTTTCCGCATGCACCGAAACCATGTCCGAGGAGGAGTAGCGAGCCGGGCCGTAGGAGATGTACTGGGCCTGGTCGGCGAGGCGCTGGGTGTCGGTGGCGAAGTGAATGTAGTCCTTCACCTTGTCGAGCTTGCCGACGGGTACCACCCAGCCATCCAGCTCGAACACCTGGGCATCCCAGATGATCTCGAAGGGCTGGTTCTCACTGACCATGGCATCGAAGATACGGCCATTGTAGGCGGAGCCGAAGGCCACCTCCTTGTCGGCGAGCAGCTGCGGCGGCTGGGCACCCTCCTCCCACCAGATCACCTCGTGCTTGATGGTGTCGAGCTTGGCGAAGGCGCGCTGAATGCCCTCTTCGGTCTCGAGCACGTCGTAGACGTCTTCAGGAGCCACGCCGTCGGCGACCAGAGCCCACTCGAGATTGTTGATCGGCTTGCGTAGCAGGGTGCGCTTACCGGGGAAATTCTCCAGATCGAACACATCGTGAATGGTGCTCGGCTGGTTGTCCTCCGGGAACATCTCGGTGTTGAAGGCAACGATGTTGGAGTAGACGATCGAGGCGACGAAGCATTCGCCCAAGGCACCGTCGACGAAGTCCTCGCTCGCTGGCGTACCGTCAGGTGCAGGCGCCAACAGCTCGTCGTGGTCCAGCGGCTCGATCAAGCCTTCGGCGCAGGCGATCATGGCGTCGGCCGGCAACATGTCCACCAGATCCCAGGTCACGTTGCCCGCCTGCGACTGCGCGCGCAACCCGGCCAGGGCATTGCCGCTGCGGTCGATGTTGATGATCTGATCGCCGGTCTGTTCCATCCAGGGCTCATGGTAAGCCCTCTGCTGACTCATGGTGTAAGCGCCGCCCCAGGAGACAATATTGAGTGTCTGCTGGGCCTGCGCCATGCCTGCCAGACCCATGACCGAAGCTCCCGCAACGGCACATGTCATCAGCTTAAGCACTGGTTTCCCTGCTTGCTTCTTGTTGTCTTTCTTCATCTCGATCTCCACTCTTGTTGTACTTATTGCCGTTGTACTTATTGCCACAGGGGTGGCATCGCCACACGTTGGAGCGCATCAGGCATCCAGGGCCCGACAGTCGCTACTGGACCAGCCGACATCGACCGACTGGCCTGGCCTCAGCGAAGCGTATCCCTTCGCATTGGGTGTCTTGAGAATGAACTCATCGTTACCGCAAACGCTGACTCGGGTACGCAGGTGATCGCCCAGGTAGATCACCTCCTTCACTTCGGCCCGGAATCGGTTATCGAAAGCCTCACCGGCTTCATCCAGCATGATGTCGACACGCTCCGGACGCAGAGAAAGCGTCGTACGCGCGCCGATACCGCCCGCAGCAACGGCCTTGGCCAATACCGTCTCCCCGCTGTCGAGGCGAACCTGGCACCGGTCCCCGATCGTTTCGGTCACTTCGCCATAGAGCCGATTGTTCTCACCGATGAAATTGGCAACGAACGCATTCTCGGGCGCTTCGTAGAGCGTTTCGGGCGTAGCAAGCTGCTGCACCACGCCATCGTTGAACACGGCGATGCGATCGGACATGGTCAACGCTTCGGTTTGGTCATGGGTCACGTAGATCATGGTGACACCCAGATCGGCATGGATGCGCTTGATCTCGTACTGCATCTCCTCACGCAGATTCTTGTCGAGCGCCCCCAAGGGTTCGTCCATCAGCACCAATTCGGGCTCGAACACCAGTGCCCGGGCCAGGGCCACACGCTGCTGCTGCCCCCCGGACAGTTGCGCCGGCCGCCGATCGCCGAAATTCTCGAGGCGCACCATGGCCAGCGCACGCTGGACCTTGCGCTTGGTCTCGGCTTTTGACAGGTGACGAACTTCGAGGGGGAAGGCGAGGTTCTCGGCGACCGACATATGGGGAAAGAGGGCGTAATTCTGGAAGACCATGCCGATGCCCCGCTTGTGCGGGGGCAAGTCGTTGATCGGGTTACCCTTGAGCAGAATCTGCCCATGGGTAGGGGTCTCGAAGCCCGCCATCATCATCAGGCAGGTGGTCTTGCCCGACCCGGAAGGACCCAGCAGAGTGACGAATTCGCCACGACGGATATCGAGATTGAAGCCCTTAACGACCAGCTCGACCCCATCATAGCTCTTCTGCACGTTGAGGAAACGGACGAAATGCCTATCCGTCTCGTTGTGACCGGCTTCCCGTGCGTTATCGTTACGTTCTTGTTGCAGGCTTACGTTCATGCAGGGTTCCCACTCATGGCCAGCCGAAAGTAAAGGGTGACGCATTCGTGCAAGCTGGCTGGGCCTTGTTCTTATCGGAATACCATGACCCTATTCCTTTCCGGACAGTGACCGCAATCCCCACAGGGTCCAAATAGCGTTGAACAACAACTGAGACAGAAACCGGGATATCGGGTAACTCAACGTTACCCAAAAGAATCCTTACGTTACCGCCAAAGCGACGACAGCACTGTCATGGGCCCGGCTCGGCAGCGCCGGCCCATTCGCGTACAATCTTTCGTTCACATACGAGTGCAGTCACGCTCTTGGACGTCGGTCCCAGGACTGGCATCACGCGCCAAAGCCGCCACACTGCCATAGTGTAACGTTCCTATAAACGTGCACCCGCGTACGTCTCGTCGGACAGCCGACATCACGTAAACCAGGAGAGCACGAATATGTATAGCAAGATCATGGTCCCGCTCGACCTTGCCCATCTGGCAATGCTCGAGCCCTCCCTGCAAACAGTAGCCGATCTGGCTCGGCACTACCGGGCCGAGGTCTGCTATGTCGGAGTGACCTCCTCTGCCCCGAGCAGCATGGTTAGAACACCGCAGAAGTAGCAGCCCCTCGCCACCACCCTCGACGTTTCAATGGGAGAGCGTAACGTGGATAACCATTCTCACGACGATCGCATCAGGGAGACAGAGCCCTCGGAAGGCGTACCGGCGCCGGAAGGACCGGCCAATCTGATAGATACCGACTACGTCATCGGCCAGGACAACCTGGCTACCGACAAGCTCGGCTTCAGCATCGACCTGCACGGCAAGGTATTTACCATCTCGGCACTGGTCACAGTGTTCTTCGTGGTAATCACCCTTGCCCTGCAGGCCGAAGTGGAGCCACTGTTCACTGCCTTGCGTAATTGGCTTACCGGCAACCTGGCCTGGTTCTTCCTGCTTGCCGGGAACATTTTCGTGGTGCTGTGTCTGGTGCTGATCGTATCGCCGTTGGGCAAGGTGCGCATCGGCGGCATGCATGCCAAGCCGGATTTCAGCTACACCGGTTGGTTTGCCATGCTGTTTGCCGCCGGCATGGGCATCGGCCTGATGTTCTACGGCGTATCGGAGCCGATGTCGCACTTCGGTGCGGCCTTGGGTGGCACTACCGTCGAGGATGGCGTGCGCACCGACTGGGCTCCGCTCGGCGCCGCCGCGGACGATCCAGCGGCCGCGGCCAGCCTGGGCATGGCCGCCACCATCTACCACTGGGGGCTGCACCCTTGGGCGATTTATGCCGTAGTGGCCCTGGCGCTGGCCATCTTCTCGTTCAACAAGGGTCTGCCGCTGACCATGCGCTCCATCTTCTACCCGCTGCTGGGTGAGCGCGTCTGGGGCTGGCCCGGGCACATCATCGACATCCTGGCAGTGTTTGCCACCCTGTTCGGCCTCGCTACTTCGTTGGGCCTCGGTGCCTCGCAGGCTTCGGCCGGCCTCGGCTTCCTGTTCGGCGTGCCCGAGACGGACGCCACCATGGTGCTATTGATTCTGGGCATCACCGCCGTGGCCATCTTGTCGATCCTGGCCGGGGTGGACAAGGGCGTGCGCCGGCTTTCCGAGATCAACATGGGCCTGGCCGTACTGCTGCTGCTGTTCGTCATCCTGGTGGGGCCGACCCTGCTGATCCTGACCGGCTTTTTCCAGAACCTGGGGGCCTACGTGGTCAACCTGCCGGCGCTGTCGAACCCCTTCGGCCGTGAGGATGCCAACTTCACCCAAGGCTGGACCGCCTTTTACTGGGCCTGGTGGATCTCCTGGTCACCCTTCGTCGGGATGTTCATTGCGCGTGTCAGCCGGGGGCGCAGCGTACGCGAATTCCTGGTCGCCGTGCTGCTGGTGCCTTCGCTGGTCTCGGTGCTGTGGATGACCGCCTTCGGCGGTACCGCCATCGACCAATTGGCGGGTACCGGATTCGAAGGCGTGCGCGACGCGGCCCTCGAGCTGCAGCTGTTCGTGATGCTCGGCGAACTGCCACTCACCGCCATCACCTCGTTCGTGGGGATCGTGCTGGTGGTAGTGTTCTTCATCACCTCGTCGGATTCCGGTTCGCTGGTGATCGACACCATCACTGCTGGTGGCAAGGTCGATGCACCCAAGCCGCAGCGGGTATTCTGGGCAATCCTCGAAGGCGTCATCGCCATCGCCCTGCTGCTGGGTGGTGGCCTTGCCGCCCTCCAGGCAATGGCCGTCTCGACGGGACTGCCCTTCACCCTGGTGCTGTTGGTTGGCTGCTATGCCATCATCAAAGGATTGATGAGCGAACCGCGGGCCTGATGCCATGATTCAGGGCAGGTGGCCCATTGGGTCGCCTGCCGCTCTCAGGCTCTCTTCTCAGGCTGGCCCGAAGTCGTAGCCTCGGGCACGGCCCCGCTGATCGAAGCTTCCCCCAAGTACTAAAAAAATCCCATTCGTCAAGTGTTTCATGAAGCTAACGACCACTAGCAACACGCTGGCGCTTCGGGCATATTCCCAATAGATCATTACAACTATGCCTAAGGAGCCGTTCTACGCCCATGATGGCCCCCGAAGACGCCTTTCGTCTGCTCGCCGATGGCTTGGGCAAGGCCGGCACTCCCCAGGCGTTCGATCATTTGGTCGAGCGCATATCCACGATACTCGATGGGGAGCATGTGCTCATCGGCAAACTGCTTTCCGATGAGGCCTCCATCCGCACAGTCGCTTTCTGGTCACGAGGCGCATTGCAGCCCACCACGGTCTACACGCTGGCAGGCACGCCATGCGAGCACGTGCTGAATGACGAAATCTGCGAATTTCCCGATGGCGTTTGCCAACGCTTCCCAGACGACACGATGCTTCAGGATCTGGGGGTCGAAAGCTATATAGGCATTCCGCTACGCGCGCCGCAAGGGCACCTCGTCGGGCTTCTCGCGGTGCTCTCCAGCCGCCCCCTCGAGCTGGCCGCCTACGCTCCGGAAGTGTTGCGCATCGCCGCGGCCCAGGCAGGTGCCGAGATGGCTCGGCGGGCAGAAGAAGAGAAGCGACGCAGCAGCGACTACCGTATCCAGCAGCTCATCTACTGGGACAGCGTCACGGGACTGCCCAACCGGCGCTACTTCATGGAACGGCTGGAAGAAGCTTGCGAGCAGGCCCGTTTACGCGGCAACTCCCTGGGGTTGCTCTACCTCGACCTGCAGCGCTTCCGTCAGATCAACGATACCCAGGGGCACGAGCTTGGCGACCTCATGCTGGCCGAAATCGCCGGTCGCTTCGGCGCCCAGGCCGAGCCCGGGGAGTTCGTCGCCCGACTGGGAGGCGATGAGTTCATGGTATTGCTCACCGATACCCGACCGGCAGCCATGGCTCATGCCATCGAGCGTTATCGAAATAGCCTCACCGCGCCGATCCAGCTGTCAGAGCGCAGCTTTTCAATTTCCGCCAGCGTTGGTGCTGCGCTGTTTCCCCGCGATGCCGACAATGCCCAATCGTTGTTCCAGCATGCCAGTATCGCGCTCAACCATGCCAAGCAGGACAGTAGCCGCACCCGCTTCTTCACCGCCACCATGGCGGACGAACTTCACCAATACGAGCTGCTGCAATTACGCTTCAGCGAAGCCTTGGCCAAGGGCAAGCTATCGCTCGCCTTCCAGCCTCAGTTCAGCCTCAAGACGGGCCAGCTGACCGGCGCGGAAGCCCTGTGCCGCTGGCACGACGACATCCTGGGGCACGTCAGCCCCGCCACCTTCATCCACTTGGCGGAAGAGCAGGGTCTCATCTGCACCTTGGGCGAATGGGTGCTGGAAGCCGCTTGTCAGCAGCTCATGACCTGGGAGCGTCAAGGCAAGCCGTTTCCCGGGCGTCTGAGCGTCAACGTCTCGGCCCAGCAGATGGATGACCCCCGCCTGGCCGAGCACATTCAGCGTATCGCTACACGTATTCCTCCAGGCAAGCTGGGGCTGGAACTCACCGAAAGCGGCTTGATGCGCAACCCCGAGCAGACGGTGCGCATCACTCGGGCCTTGTGCAAGGCCGGCTTCAGCCTGGCGATCGACGACTTCGGCACGGGCTATTCATCGCTTTCCTATCTCAAGCGTTTCGCCGCCGATACCCTGAAGATCGACATGTCCTTCGTTCAGGATATGCTCAAGAGCAGCCACGACCATGCCATCGTCTCGACCATCATTGCCATGGCCGAAACCCTGGGCATGCTGACGGTGGCCGAGGGCGTCGAGGCCGCCGAGCAGGCCGAGGCCTTGCGCGCACTGGGTTGCACCGGCGTCCAGGGCTTCCACTACGGCCGCCCCGTGGATGGCGATACCTTCGCCGAACTCTGGCTCTGAGCATGAGCCAGACCCGCGAACCACCAGGCAACGCATGAAAAATCGACGCGGGATGGTAGCTAGGTCCATAACGCACTGACGGGAAGTGTGGGCCCGTAGTACTTCGCTACCTGGGCCTGGAACAGTTCCGCCGTTGCCAGCGCATCGACCAAGGCGTGATGCCCTTGATAATCGGGCAGGCCATAGCGGCGCCGGCTGTCACCCAGACGTATCGAAACCGGCGGGCGCCGCATCCAGCGCCTCAGCCGCGACCACAGCGAAAGCCTGTAGAGCCGCGCTTCCAACGACATGGTATCGATCATCGGAAAGCGTAGCCCTTCCCCCAGTCGCGCCTTGACCCCCTCATTGAGAAAAGGTCGCTCGATGTGGCGGAAATGCACCACCGCGAGCCGGCCCGCCAGTGCCTCGAGCAGTTCGGGCAGGATCTCCTCCAGGTCGGGCGCCTTGGCCACCTCCGAGTGTGTGATGTGATGATAGGCTATCGAGCCTTCGGACAGCGGCCTGCTGGGCTGCACAACCCAATAGCGCCGCTTGGCCAGGGAGATTCGCTTCAGGTTGAAGGGAACCAGGCCGATGCTGACGATGGCATGTCGCTGCACGTCGAGACCGGTGGTTTCCAGATCCAGAGCCACCAGCGAGGCTTCGCCGATCGGCATGTCAGGGTCTGGACAGCCTGCCGCGAAAAACGCCTTGAGCAATGGATCTTGCGCTTCGGCCGCCCGTCGCTGCAGGTAGTCCGACCACTCCAGGTCTCGCGAAGGCGTAGCCAGACGATGGGACAACATGGCTCAGCGCCCTCGGCCAGTGCGCACAGGCATCGGATAGCGATACTTGAGGAATTTCTGGGCGTGACTCAGGACCTGGAAGGCATCCTTCAAGTGGTGACGCTCGCTGTCGGCGACATTCTCCGGCTCGATGTTGTTGTCGGGCTCATGTTCTTGCTGCAGGTCGAGGACCTGATGGCGGATCCGCACCATGGAGAGCAGCTCCATGGCATAGCGCAGCTTGTCGCCCACACCGGGGGCCAGCAGCTGTGTGGCGGCAATGTCATCCAGGCGCTCGAAGCTGTTCTGGCCCCGCGAACCACAGGCCAGTGCATGCACACGAATCAGATCGACCAGAGGAGCCGTACCTCGACGCTTGAGGTTGATCGAATTATTGTGCTTGCCGTCCTTCTCCATCACGAAGGTACGAAAGAAGCCCAGCGGTGGTGTACGGTTCAACGCGTTGCGCGCCACAGCAGCCAGGAAACGAGGACTGTTGGGTGCCTTTTGGGCAATCAGGTCCTGCAACTGCTCGACGTAGGCTTCCTCGCCATAGGCACTGTCGAGATCGAAGAAGATCGAGCAGTGCAGCAGCCGCTCCGGCGTAGGTGATTCTATCCACTCGGTAAAATAACGCTTCCATACCGCCAGGGGCTGGCGCCATTGGGGATTGGTCGCCATCACCGCGCCCTTGCAATAGGCATAGCCACAGGCGGCCAGGCCATCGCTGACGAACTGCGCCAGGGCGGCGAAATAGGCATCGTGAAGGGCCGGCTCGAAATCGTCGGCAAGCACCAGAGCATTGTCCTGGTCGGTGACGATGGTTTGCTCGTTGCGTGCCATGGAACCATTGACCATGAAGCAATACGCTACCGGCGGCGGCCCCAGCGCTTCCTCGGCTAGCTCCAGCAGACGCCTCACGAAGCTGCGACCGATGGTCGACAGCGCGCTGCCGACCATCTGCGAATTGGCTCCCTCCTCCACCATGCGTATGAAGGCGGCGCGCACGTCGGGCGCCAGCCGAGCCAACCCTTCGATACTGGACTGATGGAAGATGTTGCTGACCAGGTACAGGCTGCTGTGGGTCTCGTAGCGGATGATGTCGGAAAGATGGACGATGCCCACCGGGCGGCGCCGATACAGCACCGGCAAATGGTGAATGTTGTTGCGCAGCATGCACAGCATGGCTTCGTGGACCGACTCGTCCGATTGAATGGTGATTACCCGCCCGCCTGCCAGTTCACCCACGGGCGTATCGGGAGACAGCCCCTCGGCCACGATACGGGTGCGGAAATCACTGTCGGTCAGGATGCCACGTAGACGCCAGGGGCGATCCTCGCTATCGGTGAAGGTATACCGTGGATCGTCGTTCGGCTCGTCGAGAATC
This sequence comes from Halomonas sp. A29, assembly GCF_046723295.1. Classification (NCBI taxonomy): domain Bacteria; kingdom Pseudomonadati; phylum Pseudomonadota; class Gammaproteobacteria; order Oceanospirillales; family Halomonadaceae; genus Halomonas; species Halomonas sp. A29. The sequence goes on along the minus strand of NZ_JAXQPR010000008.1, from coordinate 4,069 downwards.
AGCGCCGCCGAGGCCTGAGCGTCGGTGATCTGGCGTGCCGCCTCCTGTACCGAAGCCCGGGCTTCGACCATCACCGGGTAACGCGTGACCAGTTTGCGCACCCGGGTGATCATCATGTCGTTGGCTTTCTTATGCTCCTCCACCGCCGCTTCCAGCCGCGGACGCTCCAGCTCAACGAAGTCGGCGAAATGGTCGTCAGCCTCGCACAAGCGCATGAAGATCGCTTCGGGGATGTAGTAGATCAGGGTGTCTTCCAGGGCGCGGGCCGGAAAGCGTACCCGGTTGTTTCGCAGCAGGCTGAAATGGCCAAAGATGTCGCCTTCGCCCAGGCGATCGTAGAGGTCACCCGTACGCCGCCGGATCTCTACCGCCCCACTGCGGATATAGCACAGCTCGTGGAGCTCCTGGTCGAGCTGGAGAATGTCGGAGCCGGCCTTGAAATAGCTGACTTCGACCTGCCCGGCTACGTTGTCCAGCAGCTCGTCGTCGAGAACATCGAAGGGAGGGAAGCGCCCCATGTGCTGCCGAATCTCGAGTAGTTCCGCGTCCATGTCCTGTCTGGCTCCCGCTGGCGATGCCTTGCACCCATCGTACCCTCGACCAGTGGGTAAAGTCCCACCGGCTCGCGACACAAGAAAGGCCACCCGCAGGTGGCCTTTCTTGCTTCGATGGAGCGACGGTCGGTTTACGACTGCTCGGCCATCTGCTGCACGCGCTGCATCAGCTCCGGATCCTGCTGGATAGCATGACCAATGGCGTTGAAGGTATCCACGTCGAGGCCATTCTCCTCGACCACTTCGACCATCCTGTCGTTGGCCTCCATGCGAACTTCCTGCTGGGTCTGCTCGTCTTCAGCAGCATGCAGGCGTTCGGTGTACTCTTGCGAGATCACGGCGATGTCCTGGGAGGCGTCGGCAAACTGCTGAAGCTGATCATCGCTGAAATCCTGCGCCGGTGCTTGCGCCTGCGGTTGGCCGGCTGCCGGGTCCTGGGCAGGGTCTTGCTGAGCGTGCGCCTGTGCGGTCATCAGCCCAGCAGTGAGCAGGGCGGCCGAGAACAGTGCAGTCATCCGTTGCATGGATACCTCCGAGGGTGTTGCTGTGAATGTATGGAGTCTGACGAAGAGGAACGAAGGGAGTTCAGTTTTTTATGTTACAAAACGTAATATTGTATTGGCCATTCATTCCATAGTGAAACGCTTCGATAAAAAGTTAACCTGCTAGCTTTCTTACGCTCCGCCGACCAAGTATCGTCATCAGCTCAATTGTCTGTGTACAAGGACCTTCTTTTTAATGACCACATCCGCCAACTCTCGCCTCGATGCCGCACTTCTGGGTAGTATGCCGGTGCTGTTCGTGGCCCTGTGGAGTACCGGATTCATCGGCGCCAAGTTCGGCTTGCCTCATGCCGAGCCTTTTACCTTCCTGTTCGTCCGTTTCGTGCTGACCCTCGCCCTGCTGCTCCCCTTGTTGAAGATGATGGGAAGCGCCTGGCCGGCAAGCTGGCGGCTGAGAGGGCATATCGCCGTATCGGGCCTGCTGGTGCACGCGGCCTATCTGGGCGGTGTATTCTACGGCATCTATCTGGGCATGCCGGCAGGTCTTACGGCTCTGCTGGTTGGCCTGCAGCCGCTGCTGACGGCGACGCTGGCAGGCCCGTTGCTGGGGGAGCGCATCAATGTCATTCAATGGCTGGGGCTCGCCCTGGGGCTGGCCGGCATCGCTATGGTCCTGGGCAGCAAGCTCGATCCGGGTACCGCGCTGTTCCAGGGCTTCGGCATCGGGGCGTTGGCTTGCGTTATCGTCGCGCTGGCAGGCATTACCCTGGGAACGCTCTACCAGAAGCGCTTCTGCACTGGCATGCCGCTACTCTCGGGCACGGTGGTGCAGTATCTCTCCGCCAGCGTTCTGCTCGGCCTCGGGGCCCTGCTGGTCGAGGAACGGCACATCGAGTGGACCACTACCTTCGTGCTGACCCTGGGCTGGCTGGTACTGGTGCTCTCCATTGCCGCCATCCTGCTGCTGATGGCTCTGATCCGGCGCGGCGAAGCCTCGCGCGTGGCCAGCCTCTTCTACCTGGTGCCACCGGTCACGGCGTTACAGGCTTGGTGGCTGTTCGATGAACGCCTGCCTCTGGTGGCACTGGTCGGCATGGCTGTCACCATCGTGGGTGTGGTTCTCGCGGCGCGAGGACAGGCCCGCCGGTAGGTCCAGGCATGTAGAGGCAGCAAGGCTCAATCGGCCGCCAGCCGCTCGAGATAGCCCGCCCCCCCGAGGTTGCGCATCTGCTGGCGAATCCACTGGCTGCGGCGTTCCACGTGAGGCCCCGGCCTGCTGGCATCCCAGGCTCTGGGGTTGGGCAGGATCGCCGCCAGGCGGCTGGCGTGTACATCACTCAGGCGATCGGCGGGAACCCCGAAATAGTGCTGGCCGGCAGCTTCCAGGCCGAACACGCCATGGTCCCATTCCACGATATTGAGGTAGACCTCGAGAATACGCTGCTTCGGCCAAAGCGCCTCGATCAGCACAGTGAACCAGGCTTCGAATCCCTTACGTACCCAACTGCGGCCCGTCCACAGGAAAAGGTTCTTGGCGGTCTGCTGGCTGATGGTGCTGGCCCCGCGCAGGCGCCCTCCGTTGCGACTTGCCTCCCAGGCGCGGCGCATCTCGTCAACATCGAAGCCGCGGTGAACGGCGAAGCGTTGATCCTCGGCAGCGATCACCGCCAGCTTGGCGTGGTCGGAAAGCTCCTCCCAGGGGCGCCACTGATGCTGAATGGACAAGTTTTCTCCGCCCATCCAGGCCTCCACCTTGCGCTCCAGCATCACCATGGAGCCATAGGTGGGCACGTGTCGCAGCAGCATCACCATAGCTATGGATAGTACGACGAAGGCGGCCCCGACAAGGGCCGCCCAGCGGAGCACACGGTGTAGCCAGACGCGAATCATGTACCACCCTGACGGGTAGCTGGCTCAAGGCTTGTAGAGATGCTCGGCATGGTAGCGCAGATGATCCTCGATGAAGGTAGCGATGAAGAAATAGCTATGATCATACCCCGGCTGACGACGCAGCGTCAGGGGGTGATCATGCTCTTCGCATACAGCCTCGAGTCGTTCCGGCTTGAGTTGTTCCTCCAGGAACTGATCGGCCTCGCCCTGATCGACGAACAGATGCTGAGTGGAAGCCCCCTTGGCCACCAGCTCGCAGGCATCGTACTGTGTCCAGGCGCCGGGATCGTCGCCCAGGTACTCGCGGAAGGCCTTGCGGCCCCAGGGGCACTGGGTGGGATTGACGATCGGCGAGAAGGCCGACACCGAACGGTAATGCCCGGGGCGCCGCAACGCCAGGATCAGTGCCCCATGGCCACCCATCGAATGGCCGCTGATCGCCTCCCGACCATTGACCGGAAAATGCTGGCGCACCACCGAGGGTAGCTCCTCGGCCACGTAGTCGTACATGCGGTAGTGCTGCTTCCAGGGCTCCTGGGAAGCATTGACGTAGAAGCCCGCCCCCGAGCCGAAGTCGTAGCTATCGTGCTCGCCCGGCAGGTCGGTACCGCGCGGGCTGGTGTCGGGGCAGACGATGGCCACGCCGAGCTCCGCAGCCACGCGGTGCGCCCCCGCCTTCTGCATGAAATTTTCGTCGGTGCAGGTCAGCCCCGACAGCCACCACAGCAGAGGCACACGCTCGGTCTCCGCCTGTGGCGGCAGATAGATGGCGAATTCCATTTCGCAATCCAGCGCCCGCGAGCGGTGCCGGTAACGCTTGTGCCAGCCACCGAAACTCTTGTTGCTCGATATCGGCTCGAGGTTCTCGGTCATGGTCATGGGTCGGTCTCCTAACGGTCACCCGCACCATTCTAGGCGCGTACCGGGCTCATCGCGCCCCACGCGGCTTCGGGCGTAATTAAATAGCGGTGCGTATCAAAACCTCAACACGGTACGAATGCTCTTGCCCTCGTGCAGCAGCTCGAAGGCCTCGTTGATCTTCTCGAACGGCATCTCATGGGTGATGAACTCGTCGATCTTGATCTCGCCATCCATGTAGCGCTGCACATAGCCCGGCAGCTC